>JAITRL010000121.1 GCA_031288415.1 Deltaproteobacteria bacterium
GAGGCATCTGCGGCTACTGAGGCATCTGCGGCTACTGAGGCATCTGCGGCTACTGAGGCATCTGCGGCTACTGAGGCACCCGCCGCTGCAACGGCGCCGGCGGCCACTGAGGCATCCGCGGCTGCTGAGGCGCCCGCCGCTGCAACGGCATCACCGGTCGCAGCGCTGCCTGAGGCTACAGAGGCTTCCGCAACAGCAACGCCATCCGCAAATGCAACGGCGCCTGCGGCGGCTGAGGCGCCCGACGCACCATCAGAGGCTCCTGATGCTTCAGAGGAATCCGCAGCTGCGCAAACTCCCGCAATTTCGGAGACTCCCGAAGCTCCAGCGACTTCGGCAACGTCAAAGCCTCCGGAGGGCCTCCTGGCCAGCGCCCGCCGGTCCGATCAGCAATAGGCCTACCCGGCCGTAAGCGGCGGCCTCATTTCATAGGCATCGTCTTGAGTTCGATCCGAAGACTGCAGACAGTCCGACCCTGGAAGCGGACAGGCTTGGCGCACAGCCGCTGAAAATTAGCGGCAAATTTTACGCTGTACCCTTTACAGGTGCCCAATCCAGCGGATTTCCGAGAGGCCAGACTGCTGCAGGGAATACCTCGCCATTCTAAAAGGCTGGGCTAACAGCAGAACCCATGAAGCCGGGATGCTCCTGAGAGCCAGGATCGTTTTGCCGGCCGCTGGCGGGAATCCGATGTCGCCATAGCAGACAGACTGGGGATTACCGTAACCGCCGCAGGCAAATAGAGGTGACTGCATAAAGAGGACAGCCTGGAAGGCCGCTATGACCTCCGGCGCTCCGGCAAGCCTCCGAAATATGGCTCTTTGAGGAGAGCCGATGTCTTGGGAGGGAGGTTTACGGCCCGAGGCATGGAAAAGGTTTTGCAGGAAGGGAGCCTTGCTTTGTTAGCCTAAAATCTTAAGCGGTTGAGCAAGCTGGGTCTCAGCCGAAAACAACTTGTTGATTTTAGTAATATATTTTAATATTTAACTAAAAATAATTTAATTAATAGTAATTTAAGAAAAAGTATAAAATTTTAATAATATATATATTTAAGAATATTAATGACTACATTAATAGCATATGTTAAAAAAATATTGTGATAAATTTTTTAGTGTTCCGAAAGATCGATTTTCCCGACAGTCTCCTGACGACAAGGCACTACTGGACGAGGCCGCGATTGAATTTGCTTAATCGCCCCTCGCCTCCGCCTTAAAGGTCGAAACCTAAGGATATTTCTGTTCATGACTTTTTTAAATATTCTAATTATATCATATTTAATTTAAAATATTTACTTATTTAATTTAATTCTATTGATCTTTAAAATAAAAAGAGGTTCGGGCTCTTGGCTACACCTGCGCTTGGCACTTTGTGTGGAAATTTGCTATTTTATGTACTGTAGGGAGGCTCCTCATGACACCCACCGAAAAGTTGAAGAAAAACAAAGACAAGGTCCTTGAGATTGTGAATAAATACGAGCAATTGGGTTTTACCAACATCAAAATTCACGGCTCTGTTGCCAGAGGTGAAGACACTGAAAACAGTGATATTGATCTTATTTATACATTTAGACCTATAAAAGATTTTAATTATAGTGATTTTGATTAATTTTATATTGATTTAGTAGAACTTTTAGAAATAAAATTAGATCTTTTTGCTGATATTGAGTTGAAGCCACTGATAGCAGAGCATATTTTTAGTTATGCTGTCCCTTTTAAACATTTTTTAGGAAATTTAAATAATTAATTTACGTTATAATATTTTTTTTCTATTTTATATTTTATATATTATTGATGACAATAATAGTTTAGCATATATTACACCTCATGTGTCAGCCCAATATCCTGCTATAGATTGGCAATATTTTTAATTATTGATTTATATGATTTTAAATATTCTAGATCAATATAAGATATTTTTATAATAGATGATTTTATTTTTAACATATTAAATCTAAATATATAATAGATATAATTATATGGTATAGATAATTTTATTACATATAGATATCATAATATATCATTGTCGGCGGCAAACGGCCGGAACGCGGCACGGAGACAGTTCATGCCTTGACATGCCCATGGGGGCAGGAGCATACGCCGCGGCATTTCGCGCCCCGCCGAAGCCAAGGCCCGCAGGCTTCTCCAGCCCGCAGGCGATATGCGGCCGGCCGTTCTCCTGAAGCCGCGGAAAAGCAGGCCTTGCGGGGCGGATCCGTCCTTACGTGACGGGCTCTTTCCGGCAGGGGCGGCGAGGACCGGCCTGACCGTCTCCATGCCTGAAAGGTCGCATGCAGCTTCGTTCAGCCAAAAAAATATGGCAACCCGGCCGCGCGACGTGAAGGTCGCCCGCTCTCAGGGCCGCCGAAACCGCGCGGACAGCCGTCCTGCTAGGATGCCCGGCTACCCCGGAACGCCAGCCCGATTTGACCGGAACATGCAGTCAGCCTGCTCGGATATTTCCGCCCGCGCCTCGCCGCGCGGAAAATCCGCGTTAACGGCTTTCGGCTCCGGCCGGCCGCATCGGCTGCCGAAGCCCCTTTAAGGAGGCGGCGCAAGGCCGCGGCGGCCCCGCCGCCCGCCTGCGGCGGACCGGCCAAGTCAGTCGCCAGGATACCCTCCCGAGCGCCTTCCTCTCCGTGTGCCGGTGACGGCCTTGTCTGCGGCAGATTCCCGCGCCATGTCCCGGCCTTCCCCGCAGGTTGAGTTGGCCTTGCCCCCGCCATGTCCTGGCCTTGTCCGCGCCTTGTCCCGGACTTCGTCCGCGCCCTGTCACGACTTCGCCAGGGCCTTGAGCCGGCCTGCGCGTGAACCCTTTCAGGCCCCCCTGAGGCCCTCCTCGCCCGCGCCGCCGGCCGCCGGGGCCGGGGAAGCGGCGGCAGCCTTCTCGACGGCGGCCTTCTCCTGGCCGCGGTACATAAGCAGGTACACGCAGGGAACCAGGAAGAGGGTGATGAGGGTGGAGGTGGCCAGCCCGCCTATGACCGCGCGGCCCAGGGGTATCTGGGACTCCGCCCCCTCGCCCAGGCCCACCGCCATGGGCACCAAGCCCAGGATCGTGGTAAGGGTGGTCATCATGATGGGCCTCAGGCGCCGCTTCCCGGTCTCCATGAGGGCCGGGACCAGGGGGATGCCGTCGCGGCGGCGCAGGAGGTTCGCGTGGTCGACGAGGATTATTGAGTTGTTGACAACGATGCCCGCGAGCATGATCACGCCGATGAAGGAGTTGATGTTGAAGGAGATGCCGGTGAGGAAGTGGGCCCAGACTACCCCGATGGCGGCGAACGGGAGAGCGAACATGACGACCAGGGGTCCCTTGAGCTGCTCGAACTGGCAGGCCATCACCATGTAGACCAGGAAGATCGACATGACTAGCACGTTGAGCAGGCCGTCGAAGGTCTTCTCGAGCTCATCCGCCTCCCCGGTGAACGAGTAGCTGAAGTCCCGGCCCATGGGGATTTTCCTGAGTTCCGAGTCGATGTCGTCCAGGACGTCGCCCAGGGGCCGGTCGGTGAGGTCGGCGTTGAGGGTGACTATCCTCGCCTGGTTGCGGCGGGTGACGGCCAGCGGCCCCGCGCCGGGGACCGCCCTGGCCACGTTGCCCAGGATCACCTTCTCGCCCAGGGAATTGACAGCCGGAAGCGCCATGATCTCCTCCATGGAGAGCCGCTCCGAGTCCTTGAGCTTCACGCGGATGTCGTACTCCTTGCCTTCAACACGGAAGCTCCCGGCCACCGTGCCCCCGACGGCCGCCTTGATCAGCGACGAGACGTCCGAGACCTTGAGCCCCGCGTCGGCGGCGCGGTCGCGGTCGATGACTATCACCTCCTCGGGCGCGGCGTCCTCGTTGGACAGGTACACGTCGGAGACCCCGTCCACCTCCTCGGTTACGGCCCGCATGAGCCGGGAGAGCCTCCCGGCCTCCTCCAGGTCGTTGCCCCTGAGCTCCACCTGGATGCGGTCGCCGCCGGCCCCCATGCCTCCCCCCACAAGGAAGGACTGCTCGGCCCGGAGGCGCACCTCGGCGCCGGGAATGCCGGAGACGAGGGGGCGGATGTGATCGATGATCTCGAAGACCGAGCGGTCCCGTTCGGCGACCGGGACCAGGCGCACCTGGAACTCGCCCTTGTGGCTCCCGCGGCCGTGGAGTCCGCCGGAGCCCCCTATGTCGGAACTGGTGGCGCGGATTTCCGGGACCTCGCGCTCGACGATCTCCTCGATGGAGCGCAGGGTCTCGGAAGTCTTCTCCACGCGCGTGCCCGGCTCCATGGTGAGGTAGATCCGCAAGGACGACTCGTCGGTGCGCGGGATGAACTCGCGCCCCACCCTCGAGGTGATCCCCAGGGAGAGCAGGGTCACGGCGAAGCACGCGACGATGACCTTCCAGGGGTTGGCCAGCGACCAGGCCAGGCCCCGGGCGTAGAGCCGGTCGGTGCTCCTGAAGAGCCCCCGGAACAGGCGGGGCCGCCCGAAGGCCCGGCGGGGCGCCCCCTCGCGCCCCTGCGGGGGATCGGCCAGGAAATGCCGCGAGAGCATGGGCACCAGGGTGAGCGACACCAGGAGCGAGAGGGCCAGCGCGAAGCAGATGGTGAGGGCGAAGGGGCGGAACATCACGCCGGCCAGGCCGGTGAGGAAGGCCATGGGCG
This sequence comes from Deltaproteobacteria bacterium, assembly GCA_031288415.1. GTDB lineage: Bacteria > Desulfobacterota > Desulfarculia > Adiutricales > Adiutricaceae > JAIRZX01. The sequence continues at coordinate 4,643 of JAITRL010000121.1, forward strand.
CGAAGACCGACAGGGTGGTCAAGGTGGAGGCGGTGATGGCCCCCGCCACCTCGCCCGTGCCCTCCACCGCGGCGCGTTCCGGGGGAACGCCCGACGAGCGCAGCCGGAAGACGTTGTCCAGGACCACGATGGAGTTGTCCACCAGCATGCCCGTGCCCAGGGCGAGGGCCCCCAGGGTCACGATGTTCAGGGTGAGCCCGAAGGCGTGCATGGCCCCGAAGGTGGCGACGATGGAGATGGGGATGGCGAAGCTCAGGATCAGCGTGCTCTTGAAGTGCTGAAGGAAAAAGAAGATGACGGCCACGGCCAGGAGCCCGCCCAGGGCCGCCGAGTCGGCCACCGTGCGGATGGCCCGCTTGATGTAGATCGAGGTGTCGAACAAAGGCTCCATGTGCACGTTGGCGAGGGCGGCGTTGATCTCTTCCATGGCCTCCAGGGCCGTCGCGGCCACGTCCACCGTGTTGGCCCCGGACTGCTTGAAGAGGCCCATGAACTGCCCCTCGAGGCCGTTGACGCGGGTGATGCGGGTGACCTTCTCCCAGGAGTCGGAGATGTCGGCTATGTCGCGGAGGCGCACGTCCCCTTGCGGGCCCCTGGCCACCAGAACGCTCCCCAGGTCGTCCAGGCTCGTGAACTCCCCTTTCGTGCGCACGGACACCGACATGCGGCCCCGGTCGATCTCGCCCCCGGCCTCGGTGACGTTCTCGCTGCCGATGGCCGTGACCAGGCCGGCGAGATCCAGGCCCAGGGCCTTGACCTTGGAGTGGTCGAGCTCCACCCGGAACTCCCGGTCCAGCCCCCCGAAGGGCGAGGCCGAGGCGACCCCGGGCGAGCGCTCCAGGCGGTAGCTTATCTCGTCCTGGATGTAGGCCTTGAGGTCCACGGGATGGAAAGAGGACGACACCCCCAGGAACATGATGGGCCGCATGGCCGTGTCGAACTTCTGGATGACCGGCCGGTCCACCCCTTCCGGGAGGCGGGAGATCACGCGGTCGATGCGGTCGCGGATGTCGTTGGTCGCCTCGTCCAGGTTCACGCCCCAGGTGAACTTGATGAAGATGCTCGACGAGCCCTCGGAGGAGGCGGAGGAGAGCTCCTCTACCCCCGGCAGCGCCGCCATTACCCTCTCCAGGGGCTTGGTTATCTGCTCCTCGACGTCCCCCGGGGCCGCGTTCTCGTAAGTGGTGCGCACCGTGATCACCGGGAACGTGAGTTCCGGCATGAGATCGACGGGGATGCGGGACAGCGAGAACAGCCCCACTACCACGATTATCAGCATGGCCATGGAGGTGAATACGGGCCGCCGGACCGCCTGGAGGATGAGGTTCATTTATTGGCCGCCTTTCGGGCGCCGCAGGGCGCCTGCCTCCGCAGCCGCGGTTCAGGGGGTGCGGGCCTGAGCCGCGGCGGAAGCCGGAAAGCGCCCCGGCCGCCCGCCGGAGGATATGGCGCGGGAAGGCGTCGGGGGGCGCGGGAAGGCGCGCCCCCCGGCGCCGGAAAAGGCAGGGCCCCGCGCCGCCGGAAGGGAGGGGCGGGGCGGGGCGGGGCGAAAAGCCCGAAAGCGGGAAAAACGAAAGCCCGGCGGGGGAACGGGACCGGGTAACGTGGCCCGCCGCGGGAGCCACGCCATGGGCGACCGGCCAAGGCCTGCGGCTGCCGGCCGGGTCCGGGTCAGCAGGGCAGGAACGGCAGGTCATGGCAAGTAGGGTAACCGGTCAAGGGCAGAGGCCGATTCCCCAGGGCCTGGGACCGTCGGTCAAGGGCCTTTGGCGGCAGGCCGAGACGCGGGGCCGCAACGGCAGGTCTAAGAAGGGCGGGGTCAGGGTTAAGCGGCAGGCCGAGGCGCGGGGCCGCGAGGCAGGGCCGTGAACTCAGGCCGCGGACTGGGGCAGGGACAGGCGGCCTGCCCTCACGGGAGCCCATGAGGCCCTCCGGAGGGCAAAACCGGGCCGCCGCGCGAACCGCGCTTGGCTTGCTTGGCGTTCCTGGCGGCAGGCGAGTCCCTTACGACGGCGAGAGCCCCCTGGGGCCTCGCGACCCCGAGGTGGGTTTGACCCCCGCCGCGGGAACGGGCTCGGCCCCCGGCACCCGGTAGGCCTGCCCGTCTTTGAGCAGGTGCTGCCCCATCATCACCACGGGCCCGTCGATGGGCTCAGGGCCGATGATCTCCACCCGGCCGCCCTCGGTGAGGCCCAGCTCCACCCGCCTCTCGCTGACGGTGCCGGTCGCGGAGTCGGCCACGAAGATGACGTAACCGTCGAACTTGCGGTAAGGGACGTCAGCTGGGACGCTCCAGACGTTTTCCCGGACATTGAAGGTGAAGACCGCCTCGGCGTACATGCCGGGCTTGAGCTTGAGCCCGGGGTTCGGGACCTCGAGCTCCACCCTGGCCTGGCGGGAGTCGGCGGAGAGCACGGGGGCCACCCTCTTCACCGTGGCCCGAAAGGCCTCGCCCGGATAGGCCTCGGCCCGCACCGACGCCTCCATGCCCACGCGGATCCTGGGGTAATCGCGCTCGATCACGTCCACCACCACGAGGAGGGGATCCAGGGAGACGATGTCCAGGATAGGGGTGAGGGCGGTCACGAGGGCCCCGGTGTCGGCCAGCCTGGCCCCGACGTAGCGGTAGCCCGCCTCCGCCGGATCGGCCCGCAGGGAGGACCCGGCCCCTTCCCCGGCGGAGGGGGCGGGGGCGGCTTTCCCTGAAGCGGCGCCAGCGGAAACTTCGGCCGCCGGGTCTGAGGAGGAGGCGGCAGAGGCCCCGGCGCCCTCCCCGGAAGCCGAGGCGGCAAGGCCGGGGAGCGAGGCGGGATCGGCTTCCCCGGCGGCGGGCGCGGAAGCCCCGGAGGATGCCCGTGAGCCCTCCTCAATGGCCGGGGAGCCCTCCGCGGATGCCCGTGAGCCCCCTGCGGCGGCCGAGGCGGAATGGGAGGCGGCAGGGGCGGCAACTGCAACGGCGGCTTCGGAGGCCTCCGGCGAACGCGGCGCGCCCGTGGAGGCTGCCGGCCCGGCAACCGGGGCGGAGGGCCAGGCGGCGGTCACGCGGGTGTAGGAAAGCCTGAGGTCCGCGTCAAGGAGCTGGTTCTTGGCGGAGGCCAGCTGGCTCTCGGCCACGTCCAGGCGCGCCTGGGCCTGCCTGAGGCGGTTCTCGGCGGCCTCCAGCTCGCTGACCGCCACGACGCTTTTGTCGGAGAGGTTCCGCTGGCGGTTCATGTCGTTGGTGGCGAGGATCAGGTTGGCCTGGGCCTCTTCCAGTTGGGCCTGGGCCAGAGTGACCGCGAGGTAGGCGCGGTCACGGGCGAGCTGATACTCCTCGTCGTCCAGAAAGGCCACCACCTGACCTGATTCCAGGCGGTCGCCTATGTCCACCAGGATCTCCCTGAGCTCCCCGCTCACCTTAGGCGCGAGGGAGAAGCGGCTGGGGGCGGACAGGGTCCCGTAATAGTGGCCCAAGTCCCTCATGGTCCCGTACTCGGCCTGGCCAAGCTCCACGTATACGGCCTCGGGCCCCCCGAAGCGTCCCGGGAACGGGCCGGCCGCCTGGCCGGTCAAAAGGCGGAACGCCGTTAGCCCCAGGAACAGGGCTATGACGACGGAGATCTTCTTGTGCCCCTTTACGAACGAGAGGATTCTGGTTCCGGGGCCGGCGGCCCCGGGTTTGGAGTGAGTCATTTTGCTCCTGCCGCGGAACAGGGGGCCGCGGGCGGGTCTGGCGCCGGCCCCGGCGAGGGCGGCAAATATACTAAATCCCTCCGGAAACGTGCAAATAGCGCGCCAGAGGCAAGGCCGGCCGCGCCAGGAACGACAGGGCGCGGGTATTGGGCGCGCCTCGCCCTGAACGCTGCCGTGCCGGGACCGGGTAGTTTCTCCCCGCGGACGTGTAAACAGTACCCGTTTCGCCACGCTCCCGGCGGAATTATGCCGCAGCCGGACACTGATTGTAAAGCGGCCTCGCCCAAACAGCTTAGGCAAAGCCGCACGACCGGAGGGAATTCGCCTGCGGCCTCCGCTTTCAGGGAACATGCCCGTCCAGGGCGGTCAACGGCTGATCCCAAGGTCCCGGAAGGCGCGTCGCGGGCCCTGGCGGAGCGTCAACGGCCAGGGCGGCGCGTCAACCGCCGGGAGCCGCCGCAGACGGCCGAAGGCGCGGGAAAAGCCTTCCCCTGAAAAATCGCCTTCAACCCCGCCGAATTGATCCGGAGAAACGGACGGGCGGCAAGGCGCCTGACCTGAAACAGAAGGCGCCCAGAAAGAAGCCCCGGCCCTGAAGAGGAAACTGATTCGGCAGGGAAATCCGGAACGGGAGGGAAACCCGGAACGGAAGGGGAACCCGAAAGCTTCAGGAGCGCGCCCTCATCCGGAATGCCGCCATCGCCCGGAGCATGGACTGCTTCCCTCTGCCGGTCACGGGCGCGGAAGGCCGCGCTCTCACGCGCCCAAGGCTTGCTGGCCGTGCCGGACAGGAGGGGGCGCCGCGGCCATCGGCGCAGGACAGGCCCCCTCCCCTAAAGCGCCGGCCGGTTAAGGCGATCCGCGCCTCATGCGAGGCTTCTTTCGGGCAGCCGCCAAGCTTCAGCGGCGCTCGGGAACCAGGCTTAAGCTCAGGTCCGCCCCGCAACGGATGCCCTCACCTGGCGCGGCCGGTGCCATGCCCGAAAAGCCCGCGCGGCGCCTGGCTTGCGCGTTCACGACTCGCGCGGGCCTCGAGGCAAGCCAAGCGACCGCCCGCGCGGGCCACGGCGCCGCCGGGCGCTCACCTGCGACGCCCAGGCGCCCGAGGTTCCGGCCGCTCGCGGAAAGCGGCCGCCCGGCTCGACGGCGCCGGTTCATGCCGTGCTCCTCAGGCCTGATTGAACGCGGTCATCCGATCCGCCAAGCGCTTCCTGAACTCAGCTTCCGGACTGTTCCCGACGGCCGCTTCCGGATTGTTCCAGGGGGCGCTTTCGGATTGTTCCCGAGGGGAGCGTTAGCCTGGAACCGAACCCGTGACGCCCAGTATCCCCGCGCGGCGGGGCGCCCGGAAACCGACGCGGCCGCGGCTTAAGGCCGGCAGAAGCCTCTGTGTCCCGTGTCCCGTGTCCCGTGTCCCGTGTCGCTGCTCTCGGCATTTCGGCCCTCCTGGCTGCCGCGCAGGCCGCCGTTGCCGCCTTGGCATGGACTGCCGCCAATGAAACGCGCGCCGCCGCAGGCGCCGAAATTTCCTTGGCGGCGGGAAGGATGTGAAACCGCGGCAATCCGATTACGGCAGGAGGAATACCGGCGACGGCACTGCCAGGGATATTCGCCGCGGCGCCGCCTCAACCGGCGCCGGGATGGTCACCGTGAGACAAGCGCCGGCCCGCGGCGGGCAGGGACTGCGGCTCTTGCCGCCAAAAGGCGCGACGGCCGGCAACAGCCCGGAAATCGGCTGCTGCGCGTTCCCCGGAAGCGGCTCCCGCGTCTACGGCGGCCGCATGACAGCCGGCGGCATGTCAGCCATGAACAGTCCGGCGACCGGTTCAGGCTCGCCGGACTGCCTTGAAAAAGCGGCGCCCTAAGGCGCCGGAAGCGGCGGCCCAGCCAGGGGCGCGTTTTCCTGCAGCCTTCTGAACATGAACTCCTCAGCCGCGGAAAACGCCGCGCGGAATTTCAAGCCGCTGAATTCAGGCTTAACCGACAGGCCGGCATCGCGTCTCCCGACGACGCCTTCAACGGCGAAGGCGCACGGAATCCTGTCAACCCTGGCGCGCGCCCCGAAACGCTCCCCTGCAACGGGAACATGAAAGGCGCGCGGCCATCGGGAAAAAAGGCGACGAAACCCCCCAGGCCCGCGCGAGAGAGCGGCCGCGCCTGACCCTCCCTTCCGCCGCCTGTAGCGTCGGCGGCATTCTCAGCCGCCGACGCGTTAATGTCAATGACGACGGAAACCCCGACGGGCAAGCGGGGATTTCGCCGGGACCGTCAGCGGGGACGGGTTTCCCGCCAAGACCCGGGCCGGGGCTCTCGCTCTGCCCGGCGCGGGAGCCCGAGCCGACGAGGGGCCGGAATGCCGCTTCCGGCGAAGGGCACTGACTTAGGCCCTCTGGCGGGCAAGGCGGCCAGCCTGAGGGAAGACCTGCCCCCGTCTCACGGCAGGGGCGGGTTCCCCTGTTACCCCGCGCCGGCCTGGACAGCCCGGCCGCTTGAGGGCGGAAAGCTCCGGAAGGCTTTTGCCGGAGCCCCTTGCCGCGCAAGCCTCCTGTTCGGGGCCTCTCCAGGGCCTCGCGGCGACGCGCGGCCTCATGGCTTTCATGGCTTGACACCCTGGACAGCAGGTGGTATTAAATCCCTGCCGCAACTCAACATTTCGGTCCGCCAGCCCGCCTCCGCGACCCGCCGCGGCCGCCGCCGGACAGCCTGCGGCCTGCCCGCGCCGCGCCCTCAGCCAAGGAGAAGATCCTGATGAAGTTCTTCATCGACACCGCCAACTTAGAGGAGATCAAGACCTGCGCCTCCTACGGCTTCCTGGACGGGGTCACCACCAACCCCAGCCTCATGGCCAAGGAGGGCATCTCCGACCAGCGGGAGAGAATCAAGGCCATCTGCGGGCTGACCGACGGGCCGGTCTCCGCCGAGGTCCTGGCGACCGAGGCCCCGGACATGATCAAAGAGGCCAAGGAACTCGCGGCCATCGCCCCCAACGTGGCGGTCAAGCTGCCTCTGACCATGCCGGGCCTCACCGCCACCAAGGCCCTCGCCGACGACGACGTGGCAGTGAACCTCACCCTGGTCTTCACGCCGCTCCAGGCCCTCCTGGCCGCCAAGGCCGGGGCCGCGTTCGTGAGCCCCTTCGTGGGCAGGCTCGACGACATAGGCTCCGACGGCATGGCCATGGTGGGGGACATCATCTCCATCTACACCGAGTACGCCTTCGAGACGGAGATCATCGTCGCCAGCGTCAGGAGCCCCCAGCACGTGCTCAAGGCGGCCCTGATGGGGGCCGACATATGCACCATACCCTTCAGCGTGATCGGGCAGCTGGCGGCTCATCCCCTCACCGACAAGGGGCTGGCCGCTTTTCTCGCCGACCACCGGAAGGTCGCGGAAAAGCCGGCGGCCCACTGAAAAGTTCCCCGGCCCGCGGCCGGCCTTTCCAGCCCCGCGCGGTTTCCGGCCCTGCGGGTGCCCGCCGGGGGCGATGCGTGTCCCCCTCAGGCGGCAAGGGCCCGCGCCCGCTTTCTCCCGCCTTCGCCCGGTTTCCCCCGCCCGGGCCCGGCCGCCCCCCTTTTTTCAGCCGCCTCAGGCCTTCCCCGGGCCGGCCCGCGCGGCAGGTTCAAGAAGCCTGCCGGCAAGAAGCCCTCCGGGCCCGGGCCAGAAAGGCTTCCTGCCGTCAGCCCGCCGGCCGGCTGACGGCCCGGAAGCGGAAAGCGAAAAGGCGCGCCCGGCCTGAATCCCGCGCCGCGCCTCTTTCCGCCTGCGGCGCCGAGCGGGCAGGGCGGGCCGGCTCCTGTCACACCTTTTTCAGCAGGCTGATCTGGACGTAGGTTAAAAACTGGTGCTCCTGATCCGTCCGGAACTGCGGCAGGGCGTTGAGGGTGGCCAGCAGATCCGCCTGAAGCTGACGGCGCTGGGCCGGATCCCTGAGGATCCCGGAACCCCGGCTCTTGGCCAGGCGGAAGATGGCATCCCTCAGGATCACCATGTTGGCGTTGAGCCGCCACTCGTCCGCGGCGTCGTGGAAGTGCAGGATAATCTCCAGCTCCGCCACCGCCGACGGCTCGCCCTCGGCCTGCTCCAGGGACAACAAGAAGCGGCCCAGGGTCAGCTCGCCCGGGACGGCCTCCCGGGTGTCCACCAGGGCCTCCGGGGATATCACCAGGGCCGGGGTTTCCGGCGGCGGCTCGCTTTTGATGAAGATCTGGTAGATGCCGAAAAGCAGCCCCAGGGCCCCCAGGGCGACAGGCACCACCAGGAACATCAGCTTGAACTTGGAGACCTTCCTGGGGGTCGCCGGCGCCGATGGAGGAGGCTGGGCCGACTCCTCTTCCTCGTCAGGGTCCTGCGGGAGCGGCGCCGTGACCGGGGTGTGCGTGGAGTCCGGGGAAAGCTCGTCCGCTTCCTTGCGGGCCTGGTCGAAGATGCCGTCCAGATCCAGCTCCACCTTGCGGGGCACTGAATCGCTGTCATCCATGAGGCTCTCCAGGAACTTCGTCCTGTCCACCCCTGGGGTCGGCTCCAGGACCTCGCCCGAGGCTCCCCGTCCGCCGGCGGCGGGCCCGCCTTCCGCGTCGCCGTCTCCAATGGGCTCGAGCACCGGCGGGACTTCCCCTCCGCCCCCCTCCGCAAGCCCTCCGGAAGCCTGAGGGGAAGCCGCGGCGGCCCCTGAGGCCTTTGGAGCGGCGCCGGCGGCGAACGCGTCTTCCGGGGCCGCGGAGGCCTCCGCGGCCCGGGACTCCCCTGCCGAAGCCGCCTGCAGGACCGCATGAGCCTCCAGCGGGGCCTCCGCGGCCAGGCTGTCGTCAGGGGCCGCGGCCCCTGAGGCGGCCTGCGCGTCCCAGGAATCCTCGGCGGAGGCGGGCGCGGCGATCGCCGGCGGGGCCTCCGCGGCCAGGCTGTCGTCCGGGGCCGCGGCCCCGGAGGCGGCCTGCGCGTCCCAGGAATCCTCGGCGGAGGCGGGCGCGGCG
>JAITRL010000190.1 GCA_031288415.1 Deltaproteobacteria bacterium
AGGCTCCTCGGGCTGGAGGTCTGAGGAGGCTTCGGCGGCCTGGACCTGGGCCGCAGGCCCCTCAGGCCGGAGGGCGCAGGGGGCTTCGGCGCCGGCGCCCTCCGCCGCAGGCGGCTCCGGCCGGACCGCTCGGGCGCCAGCGGCGGCGTGGACCTGGGCCGCAGGCGCCTCGGGCGGGTGGGCGCAGGTGGCTTCGGCGGCCTGGACCTGGGCCGCAGGCTCCTCGGGCCGGGGGGCGCAGGGGGCTTCGGGCCGGGCGCTCTCAGCGCCCATGGTCTCCGGACGGTCCGACAGGTCGATCCTCCGCAAGGCCACAGGGAAGAAGCCCGGGTAGCTCTTGCCGAAGAAGTCCTCGGGGCGGTGCCTGTCGGTGAGGGTCCCGTCCGGGAGGGCCCTGAAGACCCGCCTGGCCCCAGGCACCCGGAAGGAACTCTCCGGTAGCTCCGGAAGTTCAGGCCGCTCGATCAGACGCCTCCGGTAGGCCTCCGCAAGGACTCCCGCCGCTTCTCCCTGGACGCCGCTTTCCTGGGCTTCGCGCGGAGCCGCCCCGCCTGAAGCCAGCCTGCCCAGGACTTTGGGCCCCAAGGAGCCGTTGACGAGGATCTCCCTGAAGGCGAGGAAGGCCGTCAGTGTCCGGGCAACGGCCCGGGCAGCCGCCGCCAGGGAACCGGCCAGGAAGAGGCGGAGCCTTCCGAGGAACCTCAGGATAGACTCCTCAGGCCCTTTGGCGGCCGCGGCCGCACGTTCCCCTGCCCTGGAGATCGTTCCGGCCAGGGACAGGACTGAGGCGCCGAGGAGGCCCAACGCGGCTGCCGCCGCCAGGAGCAGCAGGTGCGTCAGGAGCTTTGCAATCAAAAGAGGAACTCTCATTTTTTCCTTCCTGCCGCTAAGCCTGAGGGCAGCGGCAGACATTGCGGCCTTGTTCCAGCGCCTTAGGCGCGGCAGAGGCCAGAAAACGAACGGGCTTGGTTTCCCGCCAGGGCTAGGGCATGGCAACACCCTTCCCCTCAGGGGCCGCCTTCTCGGGAACCCTCCCGCGGCGGCGTAACCGGACTGTCCGCAAGGCCCGCTCCGCCCGCTTCCGGAAAATGACCGGGGGGCGGAAGCGGCTTGTGAAAACTATTGTTCCTTCGCTCAGAAAAGGTCTGGAGGCGCCACTGGAGGCAGGGCGCGGACAGGCGAGCCGCATTAAAAGAAAGCTAGCCGGGCCTGTAACACGGGCGCAAAAAGCTCAGGCCGGCAACCCGGCAGTCTGAGGGCGTTAAGAGGCGGTTGGAAGGAGAAAAAAATCGGCGGGGATCGCTTTGAAAAGTCGTGTGAGGCCGGTTCATGGCGAAAAGGCCAAAGCGAGGAGGAAAGGCGGGCTTGAGGAGGAAAATGCCAAGGCGGGAAAAAAAGCAGGATCCACTGGAAAATTTATTCCCTTCCAATGCCGGACAGGGCACAAGGCCACAGAAAATGGACTGCTGGCATATGCCCTGAATAAGCGTCGCTGAACGACGGCCGCGTTCTGGCTACAGAGGCGCCCCGCCAAGGCTAGGAAAGCGGCGTATGGCGCGCTGGCAAGGCGGCCTTGTCACAGGACCGGCTTGCGGACAAGAGGAAATGCGGCGGCGGAACGGAAAGGACGGGAGGAGCGGGCAGGCCAGGCGGAACGGAAAGGACTTGCGGAACTGGCGAGGTCAGGCGGAACGGAAAGGGCGGGAGGAACGGAGAGGACCGATGGAACGGAAAGTACTGGAGGCACGGGGAAGTCTGGAAGAACGAAAAGGAAAGACAGACGGGCATAAGCCGCTTAAGGGCTTGCTCTCCTGTCACGGCTGGAAGGCAGGATAGGATAGGGCGGGCAAGACGTCCTTGAGTAAATAATAGTAGAGGGCGGAAGAACCAGAACCCGGTGGCGGGCCAGTTCGCCCCATGGGAAGCCCGGAAGAAGGCGTACAGCCCTTCTGGCCCGGATACGCCTTCGGACATGGCGCACGTGGCACCGGCAAGCGTGATGCGGCCGGCAAGGAGGCGAAAGGGCAACCCTTTCTCCCGAAGGGAAAGTCCTTCGCCCGGATCGTCATGGATTAGCTCGGCCTGTAAAATGACGGCCTAGTCCCTCGGCGCCTTAGGCCGGCCTGAAGGGAGAAGCCATCGCTTCTGGCGGGCAACGTCCCAAAGGGGGAATGCCCGATAATCCGGAGGAAGTCCGCAACCTGATACGGCGGCATTCCTCGAAAAATCTCTGGAATTTGTGCTCAGCACCGGGGCCAAGTCAAAGGGTTGAGGTCTGAAAAGACTTGAGCAGGGACAACCTGAATTCCGCCTGGCCCGAGTCCAGGCGCAACTCAGCCACTTCAGAAAAGTATAATACTTCTCCTCCCATAAGTCAAGAGGAAACCCTAATTTTTTTCCAGCCCTACTATATCTGTTTCCCATTTTTCTGTCAAGGGCTTATACCCGTTTTTTAGCCCTTTTCTCATAGGGAAAGCTACATAGATGTCTAAAATCACAAAAAAACAACAAAATCAAGAGGCCGCAAGCTGGTTTTGACATTTTTTTCGAGTAAACGTAAGGGCAAAGACCGCAACCGGCCCGGGGACAGAAGGCTACGCGACCGCCCGGAACCTTTATCCTGTGGAAACCGGTCTTTAAGCCGCCAACGGGCTATGGAAAAGGCACGACAGGATTCTGAAGCTCCCCCGGCCTCCGGCTGGCCGCCTTCAGGAGGAGACCCCCCGCCCCCCTCCCACGCCCTGCGGCGCGACTGTCCCCCTGACTTTTGACCGTCTGCAGGGCCGGCCTTAGCCTTCTGCATCATCGCCCTCCGCCCGCGCTCCAGCACCGCCCGCCCCGGTCATACAGCCCCGACACGTCAGTCGGCCCTGCTCCGCGAGCCTCTCTCATGCCCGCGAAGCAGGGCCAGGGCAGCCGCAACCGGCTTTTCCCTCCCGCCTCGCTCATGGAGCGAGGCCCCGAAGCCTCCCTGTTCCGGCTTGAAGGCGCGCAACCTGGAAATTCCGCCCCCCTCAAGCGCGCCACTCCATTCCGGCGGCCGGCGCCCTTTCTTTTCTTCCCTCCGGCCTCCGCGGCAGTTCTTCAGGCCGCCCCGCACGGACAGTACGAAACTGGCTAAGTAATGTCAACAATTAACCTTTTCGCCCATGACGGGATTTGACATTCTCAACTCCCAACCATATTCTTTGGAGGAAATTTCCGGCGCCTGCTTCCCCCGATTTCCACGGCATGCCGCCTGCGGAAGCTCCCGCAGGCGGCCTGTCTGGGGACATGCCAGGGCCCGGGGGCCCAGGCGCGAAAGGAGCCTCGATTGCCGCGCACCGACTTCAACCTGACGGGCCTCACCTGCGCCGCCTGCGCCGCCCGGGTCGAGAAGGCCGTCTCGGCGCTCCCCGGAGCCGAACGGGCCGACGTGAACCTGCTCAAGAGCACCCTGGCCCTGGAACATGCCCTCTCGCTCACGGCTCCCGAAGTGGTCGCCGCCGTCGAGAAGGCCGGTTACGGGGCCTCGCCCGTCTCTTCCCTGGCCGCCGGCACCGCGCCGCCCGAAACCCCCTCCGAACGTTTCCGGAAGGAAGCCGGGGCGGCGGCCCTGCGCCTTAAGCTCTCGCTCGCCTTCACCGCGCCGCTCTTCTACCTGGCCATGGGCCACATGCTGGGCTGGCCCCTCCCGCCCTTCTTCAGAGGGGACCGGGGCATGCTCCCCTGGGCCTTCACCCAGTTCCTGCTCCTCCTGCCTGTCCTCCACCTGAACCGCGGCTACTTCTCGCGGGGCCTCGCGGCCCTCGCCCGCCGCGCCCCCACCATGGACACCCTCATCGCCGTCGGCACCGGCGCGGCCTCCCTCTACGGAGCGGCGGGCATCTACGCCATGATGGCCGCCCTCGCCGCCGGGGACAGCCACGGTCTCCACGACGCCTCCATGATGCTCTACTTCGAGTCGGGGGCGGTGATCCTCACCCTGGTCACCATGGGCAGAATGCTTGAGACCCGGGCCAAGGCCCGTACCGGGGCCGCGGTGGAGAGCCTGGTCGCCCTCGCCCCCAAAACAGCGGTAATCCTTAAGGGCGGGGCGGAGACAGAGGTACCGGCCGCGGAGCTCAAGGCCGGCGACGTCATGATCCTCAAGACCGGCGAGTCGGCCGCGGCCGACGGGACCGTGGTCGGCGGCTCCGGGGCCGCGGACGAGTCGATGCTCACCGGGGAAAGCCTCCCGGTCGACAAGGAGCCGGGGGACCGCGTCTCCTGCGCGACCGCGCTGTCGTCGGGAAGGCTCGAAATCCGGATCGACCGCGTCGGCGAAGACACCGTGCTGGCCCAGATCGTGAGGCTCGTGGACGCCGCCACAGGCTCCAAGGCCCCCATCGCCCGCCTGGCGGACCGCATCTCCGGGATCTTCGTGCCGGCAGTCATCTTCATAGCCGCCGCCGCCTTCATCGTCTGGTTCCTCTTTGCCGGGGCGACGGCGAGCCTCTCGCTTGCCATGGCCATCTCGGTCCTCATCATCTCCTGCCCCTGCGCCCTGGGCCTTGCCACCCCCACCGCCGTCATGGTGGGCACTGGGGCCGGCGCCCGCATGGGCGTCCTCTTCAAGTCGGCGGCGGCCCTGGAAAGGGCCGCCGCCGTTAACGTGGCGATCCTCGACAAGACCGGCACCGTCACCGAAGGCAAGCCTGAGCTTGTCGGCGCGTACCCGGCCCGGGGCGTGACAGAAGAGGAGCTGCTCACTGTCTTCCACTCCCTGGAACGCCTCTCTGAGCACCCGCTGGCCCGGGCGGTGGTCTCTTACTGCCAGGCGAAGGGCCTTCCGTTCAGGGAGGTCACCGACTGGAAGCAGCACCCCGGACAGGGGCTCTCCGGCAGGATCGCGGGGAAGCTCTGCCACGCAGGAAACCGCAAGACTATCCGAAAGCTCCTGGGCTCGCCGGAGGCCCTGGAAAGCCAGGAGGAACCGGCCCGGCCCGCTTCAGGGAACCCGCCCCCCTCTCCGCCCTCAGCCCCCGTCGGGGCCTCCGGGGAAACCCTCCGGAATAGGGATGCCTCCCGGATCGTGGAGCCCCCCCCGGAAGCCGCTGACTCCCGCGACCCCGCAGCCTCAGGGGAAGGGGATTCCCCGGCTCCCTACTCAGGGCTCGCGGGGCTTACGGCCCTCGCCGAGAAGCTTTCCGAAGAGGGGCTCACCGCCCTCTACGCCGCGGACGAGACCAGGGTCCTGGGGCTCATTGCCCTCGGCGACGCCGTCAAACCCAGGAGCGCGGCGGCGGTCAAAGCCCTCTCCGACATGGGCGTGGCCTCGGTCATGGTCACCGGCGACGACGAGAGGACTGCCAGGGCCGTGGCCCGCGCCTGCGGCATCACCCGCGTGCTGGCCGGCGCCCTCCCCCAGGACAAGGAACGTGAGGTGCGCCGCCTCCAGGACAAGGGCTTCGTGTGCGCCATGGTAGGGGACGGCGTCAACGACGCCCCCGCCCTGGCCAGGGCGGATGTGGGCATAGCCGTGGCCTCCGGGACCGACGTGGCGGTGGAGGCCGCTGACGTGGTCCTCATGAAAAACGATCTCGGGGACGCGGCCGCCGCCGTGCTCCTGGGCCGGAAGGTCCTGCGCAACATCCGCCAGAACCTTTTCTGGGCCTTCTGTTACAACACCCTGGGCATACCCGTGGCCGCCGGGGCCCTCTACAAGGCCCTGGGCATCGCGCTCAGCCCCATGGTGGCGGCCGCCGCCATGAGCCTGAGCTCGGCGTGCGTGGTCACCAACGCCCTGAGGCTGAGGTTCTTCAAGCCTCCCGTCCTGGCCGAGGCGGCCCCGTCAAGGGAGTCCCCTGAAACCGCAAAGGCCGGCCCCGAAACCGGCCCAGCCGCAGACGCGGCGCCTGGCCTCGCGGCCGCAACCGCAGGGGAGGGGAAGAGCGCAACCCCCGCCCCTGCCGCGAAAGGAACAGACATGGAAGTGAAACTCAAAGTCGACGGCATGACCTGCGGGCACTGCAGCGCCCGGGTCGAGAAGACCCTCTCCGAAGTGCCCGGCGTGGACAAGGCGGTAGTGGACCTCAAGGCCGGAACCGCCGTGGTCACCCTGGCCAAGGACATCCCCGCGCAGACCCTTGCCCGGAAGGTGACGGAAGCCGGCTACGAGGCTACGGTCATCTGAATCCGGTACAGCCCTCCAAGCCCTGAAGAGGGTCGCCGGGCTACGGAAGCTCTCCATGGCCGGATGAGTTCCGCAAAGGCCGGAAATGATCCGTTAAGGCCGGATGAGTTCCGCAAAGGCCTGACCGGCGATGTCGCGCCCTCTTGCCGTCAGCGGCGGCATCCCCCCCGGATTGTCTCCGCAGGGTCAAGGCCTCTGCCATGACCGCAACCTCATCCGGTCCCGGCACGCCTCCCCCCCCGCCCAGCGCCCTCCGCCCGCTAAAATGAAAAGCTGCCTGCCAGGGCAGCTGCCTTATGCTGGTTTAACGCAGGCTTCTTTCGGGCGATCAGCCCGGCAGAACGCCACTGCCGCGCGCAGAGTAATGGAACGCCTTCCGGCGGCTACCCGCTCTACGCACTTGGGCGGCGCATTGCCCCTCTCTGAATCATCGTTTGCCTGGAACGGCTAACTTAAGCCCATTGCGACCAGCTCTCCCGCCGGCCGGAACCGACTCTCTGGATAGACTGCCCGCTTGCCTGCCGACTTCAGGCTGAAGAAGCTGGAGAATGAAAGCCGCCGGTCCTGCCGTAAAACTACAAGGCGTTCATCCCTAAGAAACCTTTCGTTACCTCCAACCCGAGCCGCAATAAAGCGGGCCGACACTGCCCGGCGGAAGCCAAAGACACGCGCCAGGCAGGTCACTGGCTTTCCGGGGCTTTGGCGGCCTGCGGAAAACGGGAGCAAGCCGGGCAGGGCGCCGGCGGCAAACCGGCCTTACGGCGAATTTCCCATCCGGGGGGAGCTGCCATGTGCCCTCCCCTCTAAAGCGCTTGCCGGGGAGGTTACCTGTAGCCCTATCGAGGCTGTCTACCGCCCCGCACTCAGGAAGAGGTGATCTTGCTTCCAGTCCAAGAAAAGTTGTATCTGCAAATATGGAATTTCTCTTGACACGATACCCATTATCTTGTATCTGATCAACATAAGAACGTCATTGGCCGCTCGACCGTGCCGAAAGCGCAACACCTTGGCATTTACGCAAAATCAAAAAGGATTATTATAACATTGACAATAAACAAGAATCTGTATGTAAATAATCTGTTTGATGTTCCTATCTTCAATGCTATAGAAGAAATCATTTCTGATGTCGCGCACACGCCGGAAAACCTGCAATCCCTGCAGGAGGCGATGAGATGGATGCGCGCCAATCCTAACGCTAACGAGGCCGAGGTTACCTCCCGCGTTGTTGAGCCGACCGTAAAGGAGCTTGGCTGGAAAACCCTCCTACAGAGGAGATTGACGGTTTCCGCCGTTCACTGGCGGCCCGACGCACTGCTCTTCCCCTCTACCGAGTCGCACGATCAGTTCAATAACCTGGCCGAGCCTGACTATCGGCTGGCGGGGGCGGTCCTTGAAATTAAAAACGCTGCGCAGGCCCTGGACACCGGCAAGGCCGGGAGCGCCAACCCCTACAACCAGCTTCTGACATATCTCCAGGCCTTCCGGATCGGTTACGGCATCTTAACCAACGGCGCCGACTGGCTGCTGGTCGACAACACCAGGGTGACATCATCCAGAAGGTTCGTGTCATTCAGCCTGCTCAGGATAGCGGAATCATTGGCCGATGCGGCGGCAGCCAAAGACGCCGCAGACGCTTTAGGCAAATTCTGGAGACTGTTCGACGCCAGGACATACGCCGACAAGGAAGACAAGGGAAAACTTATAGACTCCGTGTCGCGCCGCGCCGCGGAGCGCAGACGGCGCCTGGAAGACGATCTTAAAAGCGTAATTTACGGTGAAAACGGACGTTATTCTCTCTTCGAAAACATAGGCCGGGCGATATACGAGTTTACCGAATCGAACGGGATTATCGTAAATCTGGAAAGCGTTTTCGAGAATAGCCTGTATCTGCTGTTCAGGCTCGTCTTCCTTTCATATTTCGAGGACAGGTACAAGGAGGCCCTTTCGATACATCCGGGGTACGCAAGAATATCGCTGGCGCGCACCGCGGAATTCATGACTCAGTTCGATCCGCAACAATGGCGCGGGCGTCACGTGCTTTGGGAAAGCCTCAAGCACACGTTCAACACCCTGAACAACGGAAGCGAACTCACGGGAGTGCCGACCTTGGACGGCGGGCTTTTCTCCCCGGACAAGGCCCCTATTCTGGAAGAAGACGCCCTGATACGCGACCGCGACCTTTTCGTGATATTGTCAGGGCTTCTTTACGATAAGGAGGAAGGCATGCGCAGGGATTTCCGGAGCCTTTCGCCTTCCCATCTGGGCGCCATTTACCAGGGACTCACCGAATACGAGTTCAGGATCGCCGATGAGGATCTGTCCTACCTGAAGATAACGTATTCCGGCAAAAACAAAGGCGAACCCGTCAGGGACGAGGGCTTTTTCGACTCTTACGACATGGCCCAGCTGAAAAAGCTGAAGGCGGAGTCCAAAGAAGTGACATCCGTCAAAAAAGGGGAGCTGTACCTGCAGAGTTCCTCACGAAACAGGAAAATTTCAGGCACATATTACACTCCGGACGGCATTTCCGGGAGGCTGGCCAGGATGGCGATAGAACGGCTGCTGGAAACGGCTTTCCGTGATCCCGCCCGCTCGCTCCTGGACGTAAGGATACTGGACAGCTCCTGCGGCAGCGGCCATCTGCTGATAGACGCTCTTAACGTCCTCGCCGCGAAAGCCCTGGAACGCGTCGACCTGGACCTGCGGCTCAAGGCGACGCTGGAGAGCGAGGTGACATCGATAAAAGCGGTTCACCATGAAATTTTCGACAACGGAGACACGGCGGAAGAAAACCTCAATCTCGATGAACGCGACGTGCTCAAGCGGATCCTCCTCAAAAAGACGATTTACGGCGTGGACCTGTCGCGGTTCGCCGTAGAGCTCACGAAGCTGTCACTGTGGCTCGACACTTTCATTTTCGGAACTCCTCTTTCTTTCATCGAGCACCATGTCAAACACGGCAACGCCCTTGTAGGCACGGATCTGGACTGCGCCTCGTCGATCTTCAAGACCGGCAAAGTACACACGTGGAAATACCGGCAGAGCCTCAAGGACCTTCAGGCCGGGATATCGGAAATAAACGCGCTCAACGACTCGAACGGCGCCCAGATCCAGCGCTCCAAAAACCGGTACGCGGCCGCAGGAGAGTCGATAAGGGAAATCAACAGGCTTCTCGACGTCAAGAACTGCCGGGATATCCTGGAAAACTGCCTGGGCATGAAGCCGTTTACCCCCGAATTCGGCCGGTTTGCCGACGGCATGAAGACCATCGGCGATTTCGACTCGCGCCTCGCCTTTACCCCTGACTTTACGATTGACACCGATAAATTCTACGCTGAAAACGGCAGGCTCATGGACAGGTTCAGGAAGGAATTCGGTTTCTTCAACTGGGAATCGGAATTCCCCGAGGCCTTCGGGGCCGATGATCCCGGCTTCCACGTGATCATCGGCAACCCGCCTTGGGACAAGACGCATTTCGAGGATCCTCTGTTTTTCTCCCGTTACAGAAGGTCCTACCGCTCCCTGCCGGAATCGGAAAAACGCGCCGTCAGAAGCGACATTCTCGACAAGCCGGAAGCGAAAACCCTTTACGATGCCGAAAAATCAAGAAGCGCCGTTTTAAACGCGTATTTAAGGCGCAAGTACCCTTACAACAGCGGAATTGCCGACGGCAACATGTACAGGTTCTTCGTCGAAAGGAACCTCGGGCTCCTGGCCGCCGGCGGCTGCCTCAACTACGTCATTCCTTCCGCTCTCCTCACGGATGACGGGTCAAAGCTCTTGCGGAAGCATATCATCGAGAATTTCAGGATAATCAGCTTTAACGGCTTCCACAACGGCAAATCGATATTCCCGGACGTTCACGCAAGGGAAAAATTCGGGCTGATCCAGATGGAAAAGACCGTTGAGCCGCGCCAGGCGGCGGCGGTCCGTTTCATGATGACTGAACCTGAGGCTCTGGATTCCGCTGAGGGCGTTTTCCCGTATCCGTGCGAAGATCTCATAAGGCTTTCCCCCGATTACCTGGCCTACCTGGAAATCGTCGACGGGCCGCGGCAATTTCCCCTGCTGAAAAGAATCTACTCCTCGCACGAACCGTTAAACGGAGACTGGCTTGACTTCAGTCAGGATCTCAACGCCACCAAAGACAAGGCCCTGTTCCGCGAAAAGCCGGAGGCCGGCCTCATCGGCCTCTACGAGGGCAAGATGATCTGGCAGTTCGACTGCAGGCATGCCGGCCCCCGGCTTTGGCTGGATCCTGAGGAGCTGGACAGGCACCAGTCCGAGAAATGCCTCAAGCGGATCTTAAGCGACGTCGGGAGACAATTCGCGTTTTCTGTCGATATGACGTCAGATCCTATGATGGCGGATCCTGCGGATTTGAGCCTTTCCCGGTTGAAAACCTCGGAGCTTTCCGGATTTCTCCGCAGAGAGTGCCGGTCGGAAAGCCTCGCCGGGTTCTTCAGGCCCAATCACGGTTTCATGAGGCTCTGCTTCCGCGACGTCGCCGCCAACGTGAACGAGAGGACCGTCGTCGCCGCTGTCCTTCCAGCCGGCACGGCCATGCAGCACACCCTTTGGGCGTCAATTCCCGGAAAATACCGGTTTGACCGGGAAAAGCGGGAGATTGCCCATGACGAGATCCCTCCCGAACGGCTTTTCTTCGCCTTGGGAATCATGAACAGCGTGGCGTTCGACTGGACGGCGCGGTTTTCCGCCTCCACCCATGTGGGGAAGTCGGTTCTCTTCAGAATCCCGTTCCCGCAGCCGGATGATACGGAAATATCGGAACCGGGACCGTTCCGTGACCTCGCCCGCCACGCGGCCCTGCTGACCTTGAGGAACGCTCCGGATCTTTTCCCCGGGCTTGCGGCACGATTCGGCATAACCGGACACGAGACGGCCATGACAGACAAACGTTACGATACCGTCATGGCGCGCGCCAGCGTGATCGCGGCCGGCATTTACGGCCTTTCGGCCTGCGACATGGAAATCATGCTGGATAGCTTTAAAGTCTTGAAGAATAAGCGCCCAGGCTTCCGCGCGGAACTGCTGAAACAGGCCCGCGAGCATCTTCCTTCCTGACGGCGGCAAAGCCGGAAAAGGCGGAGCATGGCTGACGCGCTAAACGCGCTTGATATGGTTCCCGCGCCGCCGCCTTCCGTTTTCAAGGCGCGCGCCGTCATGGCTTGAGTTGAACGTCTTCCGCGAGCGGCGCGCGCCGGCGCGGCTGCGGGGAAGCATGATTTCAATTGCGATTCATGCCGCAGTTGTCCGGCTCCGATTCAGGTTCCAGCCCGTCGCGCCCGAAGCGCCCGTTCTCATGACACGCCCATCCTTTGGCGTCTTTCGAAGCGAATACGGCGCGAGACGAAAGCATGCCCTGCAAACTGCCTTGCGGGAGAAATCGGCGCTTCACGCCTGCAGGCAAAGGGCAGGGTTCGCCGGGCGCGGCTGAAAAGCCTGTGAGCATGGAATCCGGCAGCTTCCTGGATCGGCGTTTTCGCGATGAAATTTCCGGAACGACTGACCGGGGCCAGGCAGGTGACCGGCACAAAGCCGCGGCCCGGAAACATCCGATGCCCATCGCTTTGTCTTGTCACGCGGCATGTGAGGCGACGGCCTTTAAAGCAACGGCCGCGCCATGTCGCCATAAATCCTTATGAGAGCCTGATATATTCGCTCTGTTCCCGGTTCATGCCCGAGCCCCCGGACCCTCCTCGATACTTGGGCATGGAACGCGCTCCAAGCCAACCGGCCTCAAGGCAGTTCAGGGCCATGACCCTTCCTTCCAGGCGCTGAACCCGCAGGCGCGCCCTTGCCACGGCCTGCGTCATGGAAAGCCTTCCGGCGGCTCCCCATGCCAGGGAGCAGGGAGCGGCTTTGCGCCGGCTTCCATGCTCAGAAAGCCGTCTTACGCCGCCGACAGGGCGTTGCATGCCTTGATCGGCGCGCTTAAAACCCGCGCGTACCTGCTCATTGCCGTTAACCGGAGTTCTATAGTACATTCTCCCTTGCCGGGCGGAGACGCCACTCCAGCCCTCTGGCCGAAGAAACTAAGAACCGCAGTCTTACGGCTGCCGTTTCCTGACACTGGCCGCCAAGGCGCTCTTTCTGGAAGCTCCTGCAGGTGCCTCCAAGCTCCGACCATGCCTTGGAAAAGGCGGGCCCGCCAGCACGGCCGTCAGTCGATGGAGGCCTGACCCTGCCCGGTCTTAGCCTTCCCATGCCTCTGTAGCCTCCAAAAACCTGTCCATGCCGCTTAGGACGTCATCTTCGACTGACCTTCAGGCAAACCTTACGGGCGGTGCCTGTTTCCGGCCTTCTTTCTAAAGGTTTTACAGGGGGCATTCCCTTCCTTCAAGGCCTTTGCCGCCAGTTTCCCTTCTTGCGCTCTCTACGGTGAAACCCTGCATCCGGCCCGAAATTGGCTTATGAATAAATATGAAATTGATCTTGACCTTGATTTATTATGCTGTATTATCATGTTACAAGACGGTTAATAAGTCTCAAGCGAACCGGGAACCTGCCATTTACTGTTTTCGCACAATAAATCAGGATTAAAGCAACAGTGGCTACAAATACTGATTTTTTTAAGAATAATATTTTTGATACCTACAGTTTTAACGAGATTGATGTTATCATTTCAGATGTAAAGCACACCCCGGAAAACCTGCAAACGCTGCAAGCGGCAATGAAATGGCTTCGTGCCAACCCTACCGCTAACGAGGCCGAAGTCGCCTCCTGCGCCGTTGAACCGATCATCAGGGAGCTTGGCTGGAAATGCCTCAGACGCATGCCGCTGACGACAGCCGCCGCCGCTCAAAGCCGGCCGAGCGCCCTGCTTTTCCCCTCATCCGAGGCGCTCGCTTTGTTCAACGACAGCGGGGCGGCGCCTGACATTCGGCTGGCGGCGGCAGCGCTTGAAATCAATGCCCAGGCGCAGGCCCTGGACACCCGCAAGGCCGGGTTGACTAACCCTTACAACCGGCTTCTGGCCAGCCTCCGGTCCCTCCGTATCAGGTACGGAATCCTGACCAACGGCTCCGACTGGCTGCTCATCGACAACGCCAGGGGCACGCCGGCCGGAAGGTCCGTGTCGTTCTGCCTGCTCAGGATCATAGAATCCCTGACCGATGCGGCTGTCGCCGCCGACGCCGCGGCCGCCTTAGGCAAATTCTGGAGGCTGCTTAACGCCAGGACATACGCCGAAAGGGAGGACAAGGAAAAACTTATCAGCGCCGTGTCTCAACACGCCGAGGAGCGCGGGCGGCGCCTGGAAGCCGATCTAAAAAGCGTCATATACGGGGATAGCGGGCGATATTCGCTTTTTGAAAACATAGGCCGGGCGATTTACTCGTTTGCCGCGGGAAACGGGAAAGACACCTGCCTTGACGGCGTTTTTGAAAGCAGCATGTATCTGCTGTTCAGGCTCGTTTTCCTTTCGTATTTCGAGGACAGGCACAAGGAGGCGCTTTCGGCGCATCCCGGTTACGCGAGCATTTCGCTGTCGAGAACGGCGGAATTCATGAATATGTTTCCTCCAGACCGTTGGCGGGGCCGCTACGCGCTTTGGGAAAGCCTTAAGCGCGCGTTCAACGCGCTAAGCGGCGGGCATGCGCTCACGGGAGTCCCGGCCCTGGGCGGCGGGCTTTTCTCCCCTGAAAAGGCGCCACTCCTGGAGGAGGCCGCCCTGATACCCGACCGCGAGCTTTTCCTGATTTTGAACGGGCTTCTTTTCAGCGCGGAAGGCCGCCTCCGCAATTTCGGCTGCCTTCCCCCGTCCCATCTGGGCACGATTTACCAGGGCCTCACTGAATACGAGTTCAGGATCGCCGATGAGGATCTGTCCTACCTGAAGATAACGTATGTCGACAAAAACAGAGGCGAACACGTCAGGGATGAGGGTTTCTTCGGCTCCCGCGACATGGCCCGGCTGGAAAAACTGAAGATAGAGGCCAAAGAAGCGTTATCCTCCGTAAAACAGGGAGAACTATACCTCCAGAACGCCTCCCGCAACAGGAAAATTTCAGGGGCTTACTACACTCCCGAGAGCCTTGCCTCCAGGCTGGCCGGAACGGCGATCGAACGGCTGCTGGAAACCTCTTTCCGTGATCCCTCCCGTTCGCTCCTGGACGTGAGGATACTGGACAATTCCTGCGGCAGCGGCCAGCTGCTCATAGAGGCCCTGAACGCCCTCTGTGCCAAGGCCCTGGAACGGACAGACAGCGACCCGCTCCTCAGGGAAGCGCTGGAAAGCGAGGTTACGTCCATAAACGCCTCCCGCCGTAAAATCCTCGCGGATGAGGAATCGGCGGAAGAAAGCCTCGCGCCCGACGAGCGCGGCGCGCTCAAGCGGATACTTCTCAAGAAGACGATTTTCGGCGTAGACCAGTCAAGATTCGCCGTAGAGCTCGCAAAGCTGTCACTATGGCTCGACACTTTCATTTTCGGAACCCCGCTCCCGTTCATCGAGAGCCATATAAAACACGGCAACTCCCTCGTCGGCGCGGATCTCGGCTCCGCCGCCTCTATCCTTGAGGCCGGCCAAGTTCACGCCTGGAAATGCCGCAAGCGTCTCGCGGATCTTCAGGCCAGGATACTGGACAAAAACCGGCTCGCCGACTCTGAAACCGCGCAGGCCCGGGAGTCCGACAACCTGTATGCGGAGGGAGCCAGCGAGTCCGTAAAAGAGCTCGACATGCTTCTCGACGCGCAGAACTGCCGGGATATGCTTGAGGCGCGCCTGGCCATGAATCCCGTGCCGTCCGAATTCTCCGTGTTCGGCGGCATGGGCCCTGCCAGCGGGCCCGGCCCCCCCCTCGCGCGTGTCAAGGATTTCTTGACTGACCCCGGTTCGCCTTACGCGCGAAACCTCCGGTTGACGGAAAAACTCAAGTCAGATTTCGCTTTCTTCAACTGGGAAACCCAATTTCCTGAAGTCTTTGCCGGAAATGATCCGGGGTTTCATGTAATCATCGGCAACCCGCCTTGGGACAGGACACAGTTCGAGGAGCCTCTGTTTTTCTCCGGTTACAGGAAATCGTACAGAACCCTTCCTGAATCGGAAAAGCGCTCCGTCAAACGCCGCATTCTCCGCAAACCCGAGGCAAAAACACGCTATATTTCGGAAAAATCGAAAATCTCCGTCTTGAACAAATATCTGCTGCATAAGTATCCGCTCAGCCGGGGAGCCGGATCCGGGAACCTTTTCAGGTTTTTCGTGGAGAGGAGTCTCGGTCTCCTGGCGGCCGGCGGTTCGCTGAATTACGTGATTCCTTCCGCGCTGCTCACGGATGACGGATCAAAGGCTTTGAGGAGGCATATCCTCGAGAATTTCAGCATAATCAGCTTCAACGGCTTCCATAACCTTAAGCCCATTTTCCCTGACATTCACCCGCAGACGAGATTCGGGCTGATCCAGATCGAAAAGTCGGCCGTCCGGAACCGGCCGATCAAGTCCCGGTTCATGCTGACTGACCCTGACGTCCTGGATTCTGACGACGGGGTTTTCCTGTACCGTGCCGATGACCTGGAAAACCTCTCGCCTGAGCACCTGGCCTTCCTGGAAATCAGCGACGGTCCAAGGCAATTTCCCCTGCTCGCCAAAATCCGCTCATCCCACAGGCCCTTGGACAGGGATTGGCTGGACTTCAGCCAGGACCTGCACGCGCCGTACGACAATGCCCTGATTGCGGAAATCCCATGCGACCGGCCCGTCCGCGTGTTTGAAGGCAAAAATATCGAACAATTTCACTTCTGCCGACGCCCAGCCAGGCTGCGGGCCGAACCGGCGGCTCTGGAAAGACACCTGTCTCCAAGCTGTCTTACGCGGCTTTTGGCCGATGTCAGGGCACAGTTCGGATTATCCGCGCCTGATTCGGATGATTTTCGGAAATCAGCCTTTTCCCGGCTGAAAGGCTCCAAGCTTCGCGATTTTCTCAGCCAACAATGCGGAACCGCCGATCTGTCCTCATTCGTCAGGCCAGATTGCCGCTCCATGAGGATCTTTTTACGCGACGTTTCCAACGCCAGGAACGCGAGGACGTCAATCGCCGCCGCTGCGCCTGCCGGGACAGCCTGCCTTCACAGCATCTGGGCGTCAATCCCCGGACGATACCGGTACGACGATGAAAAGCGCTCGATTCTCTTTGCCGAGATCCCTCCCGAACGCCTTTTCTTCGCCTTGGGCATCCTGAACAGCATCCCGTTCGACTGGATTGCGCGGTTCTCCGTATCCACCCACGTTACCAAATCGATTCTCTTCAGAATCCCGTTTCCGCAGCCGTATGACGCGGAAATCATGGAGCCTGGGCCATTCCGCGACCTCGCCCGCCACGCGGCCCTGCTCACCTTGAGGAACACTCCTGACCTTTTCCCGGGGCTTGCGGGCCGGTTCGGCATAACCGAAGGCGAGATCGCCATGACCGAAAAGCAATACGATGCCGTCATGGCAGGCGCCAGCGTAATCGCCGCGAGGATTTACGGACTCTCGGCCGGAGACATGGAGATCATGCTGGAAAGCTTCAGAGTCCTGAAAAAGCGGCAGCCAGGCTTCTTCGCGGAGCTTGTCAAGCAGTCAAGAGATCTTCTCCCTTCCTGACATCGCCGTCGGGCGGGCTTCCCGGCCTCTTTGCAAACGGCTATCCTACCGGCCCAGCCGCGCAAGCCGCAAGCCGACTCCCATGCCTCCAGAGGCTGTCCTTCTTGTCTTTGATGCCCCGGCGGCGAAAGACCGGCGGCAAGTGTTTCGCGTGAATGGCATGTCCGGCGGTAAAGCGGAAAAAGGGGA
>JAITRL010000322.1 GCA_031288415.1 Deltaproteobacteria bacterium
CCCGGCCGGGCGGGGCCGGGCGCTGACGCTCACGCGATCTGCTTGACGGCCCTGGTCAGCCTCAGCTTGGCCTCCCGCAGGCGCGTGGGGGTGAGATCGTAGTCCTTCACGGCCTTCAGGAGGCCTTCGCGCGCCGCCAGGATGTTTTCCCGCCTCCGGCACACCAGGGCCAGATCGTGGCCCGCCGCCACCGCCTCCCAGGCCGCCCTCCCCGGCGGGAAGGTCCCCGCGATGGCCCCCATCTCAAGATCATCGGTGAGCGTGAGGCCCTTGAAGAGCACGTCCCTTTTCAGCAGGTCCACCACCTTGGGGGAGATGGTGCCCGGGAGCAGGGGATCCACGGCCCTGAAGAGGGCGTGGGTGGTCATCACCGCGGGAAGCCCCCTGGCGACCAGCGAGCGGAAAGGCCTGAGATCATTTTCCCAGACCTCCTGGAGGCCGGCGTCGACCACCGGGAGCTCCGAGTGGGGGTCCGAGACCGCCGCCCCCAGCCCCGGAAAATGCTTGCCGCAGGCGAGAAGCCCCGCCCGCCTCTGGCCCGCGAAAAAGGCCGAGGCGAGGCGAGTCACCTCGTCGGGGTTCCCCGAGAAGCTCCTCGTGCCGATGTAGGCTCCCTCCCTGGCCACGTCAAGGACCGGGGCGAGGTTGAAGTTGAAGCCCAGGTCCCGCAGGGCGCGCCCCGCCTTGAACGAGAGCTCCTCCAGGGCCGCCTCGCCGCCCTTGTCCCCGGCGATCCGCGCCATGTCCGCCGCCGACGGCAGGGCCGTCTCCTCCAGGGGGAGCCGCGAGACCGTGCCCCCCTCCTGATCTATCGCCAGGAGCGGCGCGCGCCCGAGGGCGCGCTCCGCGCCGGAGCTTATCTCGCTCAGCAGCCTCTTGAGGGCGGAGGGGCTTCCGGGATAGTTGCGGGAAAAGAACACGAAGCCCGCCGGGCGGAACTCCTCGGCGAGCTCCACCGCCTCGGAGGCTTCCGTCCCTTCGAAGCCTACGAGGAGCAGGCGCCCGGCCTCCTCCAAAGGCTCTCTGCGCGGCGCGGTCACCGTAACCGGCATCACGACCTCCAACACGCGGCGGCGCTGTCGCCGTTAACGTCAGGCATATTACCACGCATTGCCGGGGATTGCCAACCGGGGGCGCGGCGTCTCAGGCGGCGGCGCGGGGCAAGGCTCATTTCGCCGCCGAGGGCGGCCCTTCCGCCGCGGCGCCTTTGCCGGCGGCAGCGAAATGTTCCCGGGAAAAGCCGCGCGGAACAGGGGCCCGCGGGTCTTGGAAATTCCGCCATGCCCGGCGGGAGGCTCCAGGAGCCGCCCGCGGCGCCGCGGACATCCGGCCGCGCAAGGCCGCGGGAATCCGACGGGCAGGCCCCGTGAAAGCGACACCCGCGGAAACGCCCGCCGCGGCGCAAGGTCAAGGCCGCGCGAGGCTGAAATTTCCCCCAAGCCGGAACCGTCATGTTCATTTCCTCAGAGGCCCGCCGTTTGCGCCGTCCGGGGCCCTCTGCCCGCGCAGTCAGGCGGAATTCGGCCCGCGCCGTCAGGCGGTATTCGGCCCGGGCCGTCCCGGGGCCAGGCTTGCGGCTCCCCGGAGGCCTGGCCTGCCCCGCCCTCATGGCCTGGATCAGGTCAGCCGCTTGACGGGATCCGGGCCGCCGCGCGGGTTCGGCTCCTGTCAGGCGAGCGGGCTTGGCCGCTTGACGTCCGCTTGACTTCCGCTCGGCTTCCGCTTGGCTTCCGCTCGGCTTGAGCCAGGCGGAAGCATCGGCTTTCGCCGCGTGAAATCTTCCCTTCCGCCAGCCGGCCGCCTGGCTCAAGGCATCCGCGGCCCGCCCGGCTCCCGTCGCGCGCGCCGCGAAGCCCCCGCCGCTTACCCGCCGGCGGGCCCTCCGGGCCCCGCTGACCCGCAGGCCGCGCACCTCCCGCAGCGCAAGGCCGGCGGGCACGGCGGGCTTTCCCTGCCCAGGGGCGCCTTGCGGGCCTCCTCCGCGAGATACTCCTTTCCCGGGGCGGAGGCGATAATCCGCCAGGGGCGGGGGCCGTCCGGGGGTACAGGCCGGAAGGCCGGGTGATCGTCCGTGACCCCCGCCAGCCTCAGCGCCGGGCCTTCCCGTCCCGAAGACTCCAGCAGGGCGCGGACCATCTGACCCGCGGCGACGCCTCCCCTGGCGATGACGCCCTGGATCACCGCGGAGCGCGGGGACTCCAGCCTGAGGGACACGCCCCCCCTCCGGGCGAACAGGGCGCGCAGCAGCGCGGAGCGGCGCCGGATCTCGCCTTCGGTCAGAAGCGGCTCGTCCTCGAATGGGGTATGGGGCTTGGGCACGAAGCAGGAAAACGACGCCGCGGCCAGGACCCCGGGCTTCCCCCTGGCCGCGCCGCGGGCCGCCTGAAGGATCCGGAAGGAAAGATCAGCCGCCGCCTCCAGGTCGCCGTCGGTCTCGCCGGGAAGCCCGAACATGAAATACAGCTTGAGGGTTCTCAGGCCCGCGGAGCCCAGGATACGGGCCCCCTCCAGGATCTCGGGCTCGGACAGGCCCTTGGCGATCCTGGCGCGGAGCTCCTCGGTCCCCGCCTCAGGGGCCACGGCCGCCCCGCGCAGCCCGCCCGCCGCCAGGAGCCTCAAGGCCTTTTCGCCGAGCGCGGAAAGCCTCAGTGACGAAAAAGAGATCCTCCTGCCGGTCGCGAGGATTTCCTCGACGATGCCCTCGAAGCCGGGGTGGTCTGCCGCGGCGGCGCCCACGAGCCCCACCGGGGCGTCGGCGGGGAACGGATCCTCGCCGGACCAGGGGTTGGGGCGCGCGACCGCCTCCAGGATTTTTTTCGCGTCCCAGGGCCGGTGGGGCCGGTAGACGTGCCCCGCGAGGCAGAAGCGGCACCCGTGCGGGCAGCCGCGGCTGATCTCGACGAGCCGCATGCCGGAAAACTCCGCCCCCGGGGCCCACACCGGCGACGCCGGCGGAAGACTCCGCGCCGGGAAGGGGTAGGGTAGGCGCGGGGGCGCGACCGGCGCGAAGGCCGCGAGCGCGGCGCGGAGCCTGTCCGGATCGCTCGCCCCCGTGAGCTCCTCGGGCAAGAGCCCCGGCGCCAGTGCGCCGGGCACGCGCCCGGCCAGGGCGCGGGTCCTGGAGAGGGCGTCCAGGCGCCCGAAGCCGCGCTCCGCGGCGCAGTCAAGCGCGGCCTCCCAGCAGATCTCGCCCTCCCCCGTGAAGATCAGGTCCGCGAACGGGAAAAGGGCCCAGGGATTGGACCAGGGGCCGATCCCCCCCGCGCAGATCAGCGGGTAGGAGCCGTTCCCCCGCGCGGAGCGCTCGGGCGGAACGCCGCCCCGCCGGAGGATCTCGGGGAAAACCCAGTAGTCGTTTTCCCAGGAAAGCGAGGCGGCCACCAGCGCGAAAGACGAAAGGGGCCTGCCGCTCTCCAGGGATCTGACGGGCGCGCGCGGGTCCTCCGGCAGGAAGACCCGCTCGGCCAGGGCTTCCTGCCTGGCGTTGACGAGGGAGTAGCACCAGAGGAAGCCCAGGGACGACATGCCCGCCCGGTAGCCGCCCGGCCAGACGAGCGCCACGGAGACCCGGCCTCCGGGATCCTTGCGCGCGGCCCCCCGCTCCTGGCGGGAAGCCGCGGGGCGCCGCGCCCCCTTGTGAGGGCGCGCGGGGGAACGGCCGCTCATCGGGAGCCTCGGGCCCGCCGCGTTTTCGGACTGGGCGGGGCCGCAGGGGCTCGGGCCGGGCCGGCGGAGGCCGCATGGCCGGGAGGCCCGCAGGCACGGCGGGTCCCATCCGCGGAACCGGCCGGGACGAAAAAAAATCCACCTGGCCCCGCCTCCCTAGAAAAGAGGGTAAAGAGGGGGGGGGCCAGCGTGGACTTTTGTTTTTGCGGATGCCGCCGCAAAACTCGGGCCGGTCGCAAGGCGGGCGTCAGCTGGCCTTGTTCCGGAGGAAAGCGGGCGTGTCGTAGAACTTGGAGTCCTTGTTCACCGGGTCCACCCCGGCGTTGGCCTCGTAGCGGGTGGGCTTGCCGGGAGGCGCGGCGTAGCCGGAGCGCCGGCGCGGGGTGCCGGAGCCCAGGATCGCCGCGGAGGGATCGCGCGCGGGGGGCCTGCCCGGGGCGGCGGCGTAAGGCCCGGGCTGGATCCCTGCCGCCCTGGGCACGCCCTGCGTCTGGACCAGGGCCTGGGGGCGGGGCAGCTCGTCAGGCTCTCCCCGGACGGCCACTTCAGTGTCGTCGGCCAGGGAGTCAAGGTTTATCACGTCGTCCCCGCGGGGCCCGGGCACAGGGGCCGCCCAGGCCTCCGAGTTGTCAAGGCCGGTGGCGATCACCGTCACCCGCACCGTGCCGGTGTCGTTGAGGGACGGGTCGACGGCCCAGCCCCCGAAGACCGCCCCGTCGGGGTCGATCTCGGCCGCGGCCATGGTGTTGATCTCCACGAACTCGTCCTTGAGGAAATTCTCGTCGCTCACGATGTTCACGAGGAGCATCTTGGCGCCTTTGATGGACTGGTCCGCCATGAGCGGGCAGGTCACCGCGTTCTGGAGCGCCTTCTTGCCGCGGTTGTCCCCGGAGGCCTCCCCGAAGCCCATCAGGGCGGGGCCGCGGCAGTCGAGCACGGACTGCACGTCCCCGAAGTCTAGGTTGATCCTCCCGTTGGTCGTCAGGAGCTCGATGATGCCCGACACGGCCTTGAAGAGGATGTCGTTGGCCTCGCCGATGGCCTCCTCCATGGTGGCGTCCTTGGAGATATGGGTCTCGACCTTCGCGTTGGAGACGGTGATGATGCAGTTGCTGTGGGCGGTAAGCTCGGTTATCACCTTGTCGGCTATCTTCTGGCGGCTCCGCTCCCAGGAGAAGGGCGTGGTCACCACCGAGACGATGAGGGGGGGATCCTCGAGCTTGCTCATGGCCTCGGCGATGACGGGGGCCCCGCCGCTCCCGGTCCCGCCGCCCATGCCGGCGGCGATGAAGAGCAGCTCCGTCCCGTCCAGTTGCCGCTTGATCTCGTCCAAGGCCTCCAGGGAAGCCTGGCGGCCCTTCTCAGGCACGCCGCCGCAGCCCCTGCCCCGGGTGCTCCTCTCGCCCAGGAGGATCTTCACCGGCGCGAGCGAGTGGTTCAGATCCTGGGGATCTGAGTTGGCGGAGATGAACTCCACCCCGGCCAGCTTTTCGGAGGACATCAGGTGGTCGACCGTCTTGTTGCCGCATCCGCCTACGCCGATAACCCTGATCACGTGACCGTTCACTCCCGGTTTAGCGGGCGGCTCAACGAACTGAAATTCGTCTGACATAGGATCCTGTCCTCCTCGCAAGGCTTGCGCGGCCCCGCCGCCGTCCCCGGTACTCCCTGACATTCCGTGGGCCCTGCCGGCCCTTTATTTCATCTCAGGGCCATTTTCCCAGATGCTCGGCCCCGTGTCAAGCGAAAAGGCGCCGGCGCGAAGAAAATTTTTCGTTTTTTTCCGCCCCGCAATCCTCGTTTTTTTTCAAACCGCCGGCGTTTCAGGGGCTTCCCGGCGAACCGGCGGCTTCGGCCCCCTTGGACGCGGGCCGGGCGTCAAGGGCGCCTCTCCCTCCTTCAGCCGGGCTCCTGAGCCGCAGGCCGCGCCTCCGGAGCCCGCTGTCTGTCAGGACGGAGGACAAGACGGCGCTGCCGCGGGCCATTTCCGTCAACGGTAGGATTTCAGTCTGATTTACCCTCAGCCTCTCCCGTTCCCGCCAGGGACGCGGACCGGGCGCCGCTCCGGAAAGCAAGGCCAGAGGCCGCGCCCGAAGATTTCTGCCGTCATTCCTCTCGGCTTCCGGCAAGCCGCTCCGGCCTGAAATGCCGGGTCAAAAAAGCCTCCCCTGCGGCCGGCCTGCCTTGTCCCCTGCGGAAAGCCTGCCTTGTCCCCTGCGGAAAGCCTGCCTTGCCGCCTGCGGAAAGCCTGCCTTGCCGCCTGCGGAAAGCCCGTGCCGGCCGGCCCGCCTGGGCGGCGGCGGAAATTCGCCCGCGCGCGCGGCGGGCGGTTTTTCCCGTGAAGCCCTGTCCTTTCGCCTCTCCTTCCCTGATTTTCCTGCAGCCCCCCTGGATTTCCCCGCATCGCCGCTGTTTTTCCCCGCAAACCACTGATTTCCTCCTCTCCGCAGGATTCGCGTCTTTTCCCGGATCGGCCCGCCTCTCCCGGCCGGCCGCCTGGCCGGCCCGCGCGGCAAGGAGAGGCGGAAGGTTACGCTTCAGCCGGCCGCCTCCTTGAATTCCCGCGGGCCGCCGCCGCCCCTGCCGGGGCACGCCCGGGCCGGAACCGGCCGGGACCCGCCGGACAGGGGCCGGCGGGCCTTCCGGAGACGGCTCAGGACACCTGCTTCCGGAACAGCCTGTTCACGAGCTGGTTCAGGAGCCCGCCCCGCGGGCCGGGGCTCCGCTGGGGGAACTCATGGTTCTTGAGGCCGTAGAGGATAAGCCCGAGGCCGGTGGAGTACTTCGGGCTGGCGACCAGCTGGGAGAGCCCCCCCACGTAGACCGGGTAGCCCACCCGCACGGGGCGGTCGAAGATCTCCTCGGCCAGCTCCGGCACTCCCCGCAAAAGCGAGCTGCCGCCGGTCACCACGATCTCCATCACCTGGTCGTCGAACCCGCTCATCACGAGCTCCTGGTTGACGTGGCCCATGATCTCCTCGACCCGGCTCTCGAGTATGTCGCACAGCACGTGCCGGCTCACCTCGCCCGACGGGCCGTCCGGGCCGGGGATGGGGATGATCTCGTCCTCGAGCGGGAGCAGCGAGGACAGGCAGCACCCCTCCTCGATCTTCAGGAGTTCCGCCTCGTCCATGCTGGTCTTGAGGGTCATGAAGATGTCCCTGGTGAGGCTGTCCCCGCCCAGGTTCAGGACCTTGGTGTGCCTGATGCAGCCTTTGGCGTAGATCCCGATGTCCGTCGTGCCCCCCCCGAAGTCCAGTATCGCCACCCCCATGCCGATCTCGTCGGGGGTGAGCACGGCCTCGGCCGAGGCCAGGGACTCCAGGACCACGTCGTCGTCCTCCACCTCGAGCCCCGCCTGGCGGGTGCAGTTCAGGACGTTCTGGAGGGCCGAGAGCGAGACCGTCGAGATGTGCATGTTCACCTCGAGGCGCATGCCCATCATGCCCACCGGGTCCTTGATCCCGGTCTGGCTGTCCACCGTGTACTCCTGCTCGATGGTGTGGAGCGGCTCGCGGTCCTGGGGGATCTCCCCCGCCACCGCCGACTCGATGGCCCGCCTCTTGTCCTCCTCGGTGATGATCTTGGTGCGCGAGTCCCTGACTCCCACGACCCCGCTCGAGTTGTAGCAC
Source organism: Deltaproteobacteria bacterium (assembly GCA_031288415.1). GTDB lineage: Bacteria > Desulfobacterota > Desulfarculia > Adiutricales > Adiutricaceae > JAIRZX01. The sequence goes on from JAITRL010000322.1 coordinate 7,299, forward strand.
TGGACGCTGCCCCCGGCGAGGCCCAGCATCACGGACCTCACGTGGCACCCCGCCATCCGCTCGGCCTCGGCTACCGCGGCGCGGATGGCCCCCACCGTGCGGTCGACGTTGGTGACCTGGCCCTTGGACATGCCCATGGAGGGCGCGTTGCCGATCCCGACTATGTTCACCGCGCCGTTCTCGTCAGGGGCGGCTACGATGCAGCAGATCTTGGTGGTGCCTATGTCCAGCGCGGCGATTATACCGTTCTCCAGCATTGGGGGTTCCTCTTCGCGCCCCCCCTTCCCCTGAGGCAGGGGCGGGGGGCTGTTGCGGCCGCCGCGCGGGGCCGGCGGCTCCGGCCGCGCGGGCCGGCCTTTACCGGCCCCGGCGGGCCGGCTTTTACCGGCCGCGGCGGGCCGGCTTTTCCCGGCCCCGGCGGGCCGGCAGCGATGGCCCTAAAGGGCCTTCAGGCGCGGCCCTAACGGGCCGGCAGGCGCGGCCCTACTGGGCCGCCCTCTCCGGCAGGCCGCGCGGCCGGCCGGTCATCGGACGGGCCCCCGCGCTGGCGGGGGCCCGCGGTCATCGCCCCCGGGCGGGGGGTCGGGGGCTTTTCAGTCCCCGGCGAAAAACCTCCTGAAACCGCGCCAGACCCTTCCGAAGACCCCGGGTTCGCCCCGGGCCCCGCGGGCCGGCGTCTCGCGCAGTTCCCTGTCGTTCCTGAGGCCGTAAAGGAGCAGGCCGATGGCGGTGGAGTACCTGGGGTCGTTGACCATGTTCCCCAAGGCCCCGTCCATGAGGGGCCCGCCCAGGCGCACGCCCCGGTTGAGGATCCGGCGGGCGAGGTCGGCCAGGCCGGGCAGGAGCGAGGAGCCGCCGGTGAGCACCACCTCGTGCACGTCGGAGTCCATGCCGCTTTTCTCGAACTCCTCCCCCGCGGCCTCAAGTATCCTGGCCGCGCGCTTCTCCAGGATCCCGCAGAACAGCTCGGGGGGCACCTCGCCCGGCACTCCGCCGAGGGAAGGGATAATCAGGGGCTCCGGCCCCAGAAGGTCGGGGCGCAGCGCCCCCCTGGCCACCTTGTGGCGCTCGGCCGTCTCCAGCGAGGTCCGGAGGCCCAAGGCGAGGTCCTGCGTGAAGTTGTCGCCGCCCTCAGGCACCACCGCCGAATGCTTGACGGCCCCGTCCAGGAAGATGGCGATGTCCGTGGTGCCGCCCCCGATGTCCAGGACCGCGGCCCCCACGTCCATCTCCTGGGGCGTGAGCACCGCTTCGGCCGACGCCAGGGACTCGAGGATCATCTCCCTGAGGCTGAGGTCGGCGTCGGTCACGCAGTTGACGATGTTCTGGTAGGCGTTGACGGCGGCGGTGATGACGTGGACCTTCACCTCCAGGCGCACGCCCACCATGTTGAGGGGGTCGAGGATGCCATCCGTGTCGTCCACTTTGTAGGCCTGGGGGATGCTCTGGACGATGACGCGGCCCTGAGGGATGTTGACGGTCTCAGCCGCCTCGATGGCCCGGCGCTTGTCGTCCTCCGCCACCAGCTTCCCGGCCTTGTCCCTCACGGCCACGAGCCCGTGGCTGTTGAAGCTGACGATGTTGCCGCCCGCGATGCCCACGTAGACGTCGTCTATCCGGCAGCCTGCCATGCGCCTGCACTCGTCCGCGGCCTTGACGATGGAGGCCTTGGCCTCCTCCATGTTGGTGACTGCCCCGCGGGCGATGCCGCGGGAAGGGGAGTTTCCCACGCCTATGATCTCGAGGGCCCCGAAGTCGTTGACCACGGCGGCCACGCAGGTCACCTTCGTCGTCCCTATGTCAAGGCCCACCAGCCTCTCGCGCTCAAGTTCCGACATGTCGCTCCCTTCCCGAGCGGGCTTCCGCCCCGAATCTGCCTCTGCGCCCAATCATTCCCTCAGGCTGCCTCCTCCCGCCGCCGCCAGAGGCTTCCGCCCCTGGCCTCGTGCCTTGCCGCTGCCTCAGGCCCCCGCCCCGGCGGGCGCCGCGGCCCCCGCCACCCGGCCGCCTTCAGGCACCGGCGGCGGGGGTATGCCGTCGCCGGGCCCCTCGACCCCCTCTTCCGGCTCGTCGGGCACCCCCACGTCGGGCGGCTTGCTGCCGCGGGCCCAGCGGACCGTGACCCGGGGAGCGCATTCAAGGTTCATGTGGGTGACCCCCGCGAAGTGTCCGCGGGCCTTGAGCCGGCCCGTGACCCTGCCGAGGCGGGCGGCCTTCTCGGCGTACGGCCCGAAGCCGAGGCGGGCCTCGACCCCCGTCCTTCGGGAGAAAAGCGTGAGGCCGATGTCCGGGTCGCGCCGGATCTCGGAGATCTCGTCGAGCCGCCAGTCGTCCGAGCGCCTCTCCAGGAGTTCCATGAGGTCCAGGATCTCCTGGATCGCCGCCTGGGCCAGGGGGCCCTCGTTGAGGAGCTCGTCCAAGGTGAACCCGCTCACGATGGGGCGGTCAGGGTTCTCGCCGGGCTCCAGGCTCTTGAAGGGCCTGCCCTTCCCGTCCAGGTGGTAGAGGCGGTCGAGGCTCACCACCGCCTTGGGCCTGTACTCGGTCACCCGCACCGTGATGCCGTCCGGAAGCGGGGTCCGGGAGATGGAGGCGTCCTCGACCCACGGGATGGCCCTCAGGCTCCGCACCGCGGCCTGGGTGTCGAAGGTCAGCGTGTTCACCGGGCGGTCCAGGCCCGCCGCGGCGAGCACCTCCTGGCGCGAGACCCGGAAGATCCCGCGGATGTCGTGGCGCTTGACCAGGAAATAGTCGCTCTCCGAAAAGTAGAAGTAAGCGTACAGGCAGGCGGCCGAGAGCGCGCACAGCGCGAACACGGCCAGCGCCACGTTGAGGCAAAGGGAGCAGGCTTTCCGGATGATCCCGGGGGCGCCCTTGACGGCCCTGCCGACGGCCCCCGCCCACGCCTGCGGCCCCCCGCCGGCGCGAGGCGCCGCTCCGGCCCGCGGCCTGTCCCCGAGGCCGCGGGCGGCGCTCTCCTGGCGGACCCGCTCGAGGGCCAGGCGCGCCGGGCGCGCCGCCGGCTCGGGGGCCCTGGCGGACCCGCGGCCGGGGGAGGCGCCCAAGGGCGGGCCTGCGGCGCAGGCCCGGCGGGCGCGGCCCAGGGGGGTCACCTTCTTGCGGCCGGTGCGGTCCAGGCCGCCCTGGCCGGAGACTGTCCCCGTCCCTCGCCCCCTCACGGCAAGACCTCCCCCCGGCAGGAGACCACGCGCACCTCCGGGACCAGCTCGATCCCGCGGAGCCTCGCGACCTCGCCCCGGACCTTGTCGGCCAAGGCCCGCACGTCGGCGGACGTGGCGCCGCCCAGGTTCACGATGACGTTGGCGTGCCGCGGGCTCACCTGGGCGAGGCCGACCCGCTCGCCCTTGAGCCCGCACTCCTCGATGAGACGTCCGGCCGCCTGGCCCTCGGGGTTCCGGAAGAAGGAGCCCGCCGAAGGCTCCTGAGGTAGGCGGGCCCTTCTGGCCAGGAGGGTCTCGCGCTCCGCGCGCAGGATCTCCTCGGCCGGGGCCTCCTCGCCCAGCAGGAGCTCCGCCCCCAGAACCGTTCCGCGGCCCTCCAGATCGGAGCCCCTGGCGAAGAAGCGGATCCTCCGGCGCGGCACCCGCGCGGCTCCCGCGAGGCCTGAGGCGGGCGCGCCCTCCTGCGGCCCAGGCCCGCCCTCCCGGCCCAGGATCTCGACCGCGGCTGCCCTGTCGCCGATTTCCGTGCCGTAAGCCCCGGCGTTCATGACGAGGGCCCCGCCCACCGTGCCGGGTATGCCCTTGAGGGCGGCGAAGCCGATTCTCCCGCAGCGCCTGGCGAGGGCCGCGACGTCCGCGAGCCTGGCCCCGGCCCCCGCGTGGATCCGGCCGGCCCCCTCGCCGCTTGCGGGGTCCCCGTCCAGGATCCGCGTCTCCCGGAACTTTCCGGAGAGGCGGATCACCAGGCCTGACAGGCCCTGGTCGTCGAAGAGCACGTTGGCCCCCCCGCCAAGGATGAAATGCGGGATGCCCTCGGCGCGCGCGAAGGCGAGCGCGGCCGCGAGCTCCCCCAGGTCCCGCGGCCGCGCGAAGAGCGCGGCGGGGCCGCCGATCCGGAAGCTCGTGAGATCCTTGAGGGGCCTGAGAATCTCGAGGGAAAGCGGGGCTTTGGCGGCCAGGGACATGAGCGAGGCGCGGGACAGCGAAAGCGGCCCGCGCCCGCCGGAACCGGCGCCGGAGCCCGGGCCGCCTCCCGCGGCGGTTCCGGCCGCGGCGCTGACGCAGGCCGCCGCCGCGGCCCCGCCCCGGGCGCGGGCTTCCGCCGCGCCGGCCACGCCCTCCGCAGGGGAAAGCAGGGGCCCGCCGAATCCTATGCGCCGTCCCGCGTTCACGCGCCTTCCTCCTCGAGCATTCTCAGGATCTCGGCCCCGGCCTCCCAGACGTTGCCCGCGCCCAGGGTGAGGATCACGTCGCCTTCCCTGGCCTCGGCCTTTACAAGGGCCGGGATGTCCGCCACCCTGCCGCCGTAGCGGGCCCCCCCGTGGCCGTGGGAGCGCAGCGCGGCGCAGAGTCTTTCCGAGTCCACCCCTTCGCAGGGCTCCTCGCCCGCGGCGTAGATGTCGGACACCCAAAGCAGATCGGCCTGGTTGAAGGAGGCCACGAAGTCGTCGAAGAGGTCGCGGGTCCGCGTGTGGCGGTGCGGCTGGAAGATCACCAGCCTCCGGCCGTCCGGGAAGGTCTCCGCCAGGGCCGACAGGGTCGCCTTGATCTCGGTCGGGTGGTGGCCGTAGTCGTCCAGGACCCTGATCCCGCGCGCCTCGCCCTTGCGCTCGAACCTCCGGCCCACCCCCGAAAGCCGCGCGACTCCCCGCGCAAGCTCCTGGAACGACACCCCCATCTCCCGGGAGACCGCGGCGGCGGCCAGCGCGTTGAGCACGTTATGGCGGCCGGGTATGTTCACCCGCAGGGTGCCCTGAAGCTCGCCCTCCGCCCACAGCTCGAAGCTGTGGCCCCAGTCCTCGCGGGCGACGTTGCGCGCGGTCACCATGGACTGGGCCGAGAGGCCGTAGGTCACGCAGCGTTTGCGCGCGTACGGGATAAGGCTCTGGACCTCGGGGTCGTCCAGGCAGAGGATGGACGACCCGTAAAAAGGCACGCGGTTGATGAAGGTCAGGAAGGTCTCCTTGAGGTGGTCAAGGTCCCGGTAGTAGTTCATGTGCTCCCGGTCGATGTTGGTCACCACCGCCACGGTGGGGGACAGGAGAAGGAACGACCCGTCTGACTCGTCGGCCTCGGCCACCAGGTAGTCGCCCTGGCCCAGCCTGGCGTTCACGCCCAGGTTGTCCACGCGGCCGCCTATCACCAGGGTGGGATCGAGCCCCCCTTCGGTGAGCACCGTGCCCAGAATGGAGCAGGTGGTGGTCTTGCCGTGGCTTCCGGCGACGGCGACCGAGGTCTTGAGGCGCATGAGCTCGGAGAGCATCTCGGCCCGGGGGATGACTGGTATGCGCGCCTGGCGGGCGGCCGCCACCTCGGGGTTGCCCTCCTTGACCGCGGAGGAGTACACCACCACGTCGGCCCCCTTCACCCGGGACGCCTCGTGGCCCAGCCGCACCTCAATCCCGAGCCCGGCGAGCCTCCGCACCTGGGCGCCTTCCGCGAGATCGGAGCCGCTCACGCGGTGGCCCATGTTGTGGAGGACCTCGGCGATGCCGCTCATGCCGATGCCGCCTATGCCCACGAAGTGTATGTGCCGCTTTTTCCTGTACATCCCCTGTCGAGCCTTTCCTGATCCTTTCGCCTTTCGGCCTCTCGCCTTTAGGGCTTTCGCCCCTTCGCCTCTTGGCTTTCGCCTTTTGGCTTTCGCCTTTCGCCCTTTCGTCTTTCGCCCTTTCGTCTTTCGCCCTTTGGCCTTAGTCCTCAGTCCCTAGTTCTTTGAGCCGGCAATCCTGACATGCCCTGCCGTCCCTGATCGGTCCTAGACGCGAAGTTCCCCGCTTGAGGCCCGGTTCCCGCCGCAAATCCATTCAGCCAGACAAAGCCCGGTTCCCGCCGCAAATCCAATCCGCCACACAGAGCCCGGTTCCCGCCGCAAATCCAATCCGCCAAACAAAGCCCGGTTCCCGCCGCAAATCCAATCCGCCACACAGAGCCCGGTTCCCGCCGCAAATCCAATCCGCCAGACAAAGCCC
>JAITRL010000299.1 GCA_031288415.1 Deltaproteobacteria bacterium
AGCTCAAGGCGCGTGATTTTCCGGCCTGACTCAAGCTTGCCCTTGGCGGCGGACAAGAGCCCGCCTATGTCGGTGTCCGCCAGGAAGATCAGGTCAGGCATGAAGACGAGGCTGCCGAAATCCGTCCGCGCCGTCTCCTTGGGGCTGACTTTCGGCCCGTAGATGACGGTCACGCGCAGCCTGAAGTCAATGTCCAGGGACGTGTAGTATTCCTGTAAAATGGCTCCCGCGTAGAGCACGTGCTTGGCGACGTCCCTTGCCCTCCTCTCCTCCTCCAACTCGATGCTCAGCAGCTCAACCGCATCCCTGTTGAAGCCCGGGGGCGGCGGGGCGCCCTCTTTGGGTTTCAGCAGGTAAAGCAGATCCACGAAGATCTTGCTTTTCAGGTTCAGCAGGAACTCGTTTCTGGGGGATTTAGCCACCACCAGCCGTTCGGCCGCCTCTTTAAACAAGGAAATTCCTAGTTCGCTGACGGGCATGTTGTCCGTGTCCGTCGCCAGAACCGTTTTCCCTAACTGATCATGCGAGCTTTTCGTTTTTTTCTCGGAAAAAACGGCTCCGTCAGGCGTTTTGCCTGAGTCTTCGAAATCTTTCAGCAAAATCAAGCCTTACGGGGGCCCGAAAACGGGCCGGCACGAAAAAGTCGGGCTCAAGGGGCAAGGCGGCGAAACCGCTTGGCCGCCGCTCTTCATTTTATCGGCCGCAGGGAAAAGGTCAAGGTTTTTTTCCCGCGCGGCATCCGATTCTCAAGGCGGCGGGGGATTATCCTGCGGAAGCTTTCGGACGCGATGTTCGCTGGGCTGCGCCGCAAGTGATTTAAGGTTAATATATTAATTAAATATAAATAATAAAATAAAAATAAGCAATATTTATATTATTTAGCGATCGTTCGGGGCCTTCCCGGCCATTACGGCACAACCTGACCCCGAACCCCTTTCCCCTCATAACCCGCTCCAGCCCCCTTGCCTTCGTCTCCGCCTTCGCGTCTCCCGCTGTCATGCCCGGCCCCTCCTTTGGCGCTCCCGCACGCTTACCTTGGCGGGGCACCTGAGCCGTGCCTTGGGCAGTCCGGGCCAGGCCCCTGCGGCGGCCGCCGCAGGGGCTTCATGAGCGGGGATAAAGGCATGGCTTTCGGCCGGGCTGAACCGCCTGCGGCCGGGGGCAAAACCGCTTAAGCCGCATGTCCAACGCGAAAACGCGCAGGATCGGGCGGAAAAGGCCTTATTCGGCCGGCGCGGCCTGTCGCCGTCTGAGCGCAGTCCGGCAGCCCTCTGACCGGGGGCCTTCTCCCTGAAGCCCGCAACCCAGGCGTTGACGGCAGAAAGAGGCGTAATAATGTCCGGGAAAGATGCCGAAAACCCCGCCAAAGGGAACGGCGGGGGCCTGAGAGCCCCGCGCGGGCCGCTTCGGCCCCCTGCGGCCCGGCTCGGGCGCGCGTTCCCGTCTCCGGAGGGCGCGCGGGACAGTAAGGGCCCGGGCGCGCGGGCGGCGCCTTAGCCCGTGCCGCCCCCGATCGCGCCCTGCGGAGCGAACGCCTGGAGGCTTTCCGGCCCGGCCCTGTCCGGGCCGCCTCGGGCGCGGGCAGGGGCCGCCTCAGGCCGGCCGGGTTTGGCCCGGGCGGCGGCCAGTCAGGCCTTCACGCGAGGGAGGCTGTCCCAGTCGGTGGTGGACAGGCCTGACAGGCGCCTGCGGCGCATGGCCCAGAAGGGCTCGGTCCCGCGGCCCTCCGAGAGGAGCCGTATGGCCCCCTTGCCGTGCTTGGCGGTGACGGCGTCCACGGCGCGCATGAGGAGGTCGGGCCTCGGGTCGGGCTCGTCGCGGAATAGCCCGCCCCGCATGGCGCGCGCCTCGGCGCGGCCCACGATGCCGAAGAGCGTGACCCCGCACTTGGCGTAAAGGGGGCCGGGCCGGTAGCATGCCTCCAGGGCGCGGCGGGCGGCGGCGGCGAGCTCGGAGGATGCGGAGCTGGGGCGGGCGAGCTCCGCCGCCGCCCCCGCGCGGAACGGCGCCTCCGCGTGGAAGCCCGTGTCGATGAAGACGGAGACGCCTCCCGCGAGCAGGCCTTCGGCGCGCAGGCGCGCGGCGGCGGACGAGGCGTGCCAGGCCACCGCCTCCCTCAGGGCGGAAAGCGCCGTCACCTTCGCCCCGAAGCTCCGGCTGGAGACCATGGTCTTGCGCGGCGCGGGCGCGAGGTCGGATTCCACGCGCTGCTCGCCCCTGAGTTCCATGACGGTCCTCTGGCCGGTCACCGTCAGGAGCCTGCGGGCCTCCGAAGGGTCCATGTCCCTGAGCCTCAGGGCGGTGTCGACGCCGCGCCGGCGGAGCTTGGCCCCGGAGCGGGGGCCTATGCCCCACACATCCTCTGGCGGGGTATTTTCCAGGCACTCCTCGAGCCTCGGCGAGCCCAGTTCCAGGCGCAGGACCCGCGAGATCCTCTTGGCCCAGTGGTTGGCGAGCTTGGCCAGCGTGCGCGTGGCCCCGATGCCCACCCGCACCGGGACCCCCACCCAGGCGGCCACCCGGTCGTGGAGGGCCTGCCCCACGTCCTCGGCCTGGGCGGCCAGGGCCCCGGAAAGCGGGATGAAGGACTCGTCTATGGAGTACGGGCAGATCTCCGGGACCACGGACTCCATGGCGAGCATCACCCTCCGGGAGACGTCGCCGTAGAGGGCGTAGTTGGAGGAGAAGACCGCGACCCCCGCCTTGCGGTACTCCTCCTCCCGCTTGAAGAACACGTCCCCGCCCTTGAACCCCAGGGCCTTGGCCTCTGGCGTGAGGGCCACCACGCAGCCGTCGTTGTTGGAGAGCACCGCCACGGGTTTTCCGGCCAGATCCGGCCTGAAGAGCCGCTCGCAGGAGCAGTAGAATGAGTTGCAGTCCGCGAGGGCCCAGAGCTCGGGCTTCCGGGCGCGGCCGTCCGAAGGCGCGGCCGCGCCGGGGCGCGCGGGGGAGGGCGCCGTCACGGGGCGCGTGGAGGTTACGGGGCGCATGGAGGTCATGGGATGCTCGCGGAGGGGCGCGGGGATTGACGGGCCGGCCGGGGCGGGGTCAGGCGGCCATGGCCGGGCTGCCGGGCCAGGGGCCGGCAAAGGGCTTGTCCTCCTCGCCGCCGGAGCGGGGGATTCAGGCCGCAGCCTTCCGGCCGGCCCGGCTGAGACCGGGGCCTGAACCCTGCCCGGAGCCCGAAGGCATCCTGGCCCCGGGGCCCGCTTCAGGCCCGGAAGATTCAGCCGGGGGCCGGCCCCCCTTTCAGCCTCTCTTCCAGCTCCTGCAGCCACCGCTCGGTGACGCCGAAGTTTTTGATTATGATCTGGCGCGGGATGCCATCTTTCAAGAGGTTCAAGGCCAAGTCAGCCTTATTCTTCTCAATGATCCTAAGGTCATAATCGTCCACGTACTCTTCCATGCGCGTGCCTCTTATCACCATTTTCCAGGCTTCCGGCGTAAAGCTCCGGGAATACAGCTTCATCGCCTCCGCGGCAACGGCGCGGGCCAGGCGCTCGCTGCTCAGGGCAGGGTCGGAAGCGAGGCCCAGGCAAAGCCGGAGCAGCTCCGGGTCCAAGGTTTCGCCGATCCTGGGGGCCGACAAGAGCCTGCACAAGCTCAAGGCGCGTGATTTTCCGGCCTGACTCAAGCTTGCCCTTGGCGGCGGACAAGAGCCCGCCTATGTCGGTGTCCGCCAGGAAGATCAGGTCAGGCATGAAGACGAGGCTGCCGAA
>JAITRL010000324.1 GCA_031288415.1 Deltaproteobacteria bacterium
GCCGGCCGGGCGCGGGGCCTTCCCTCCCTCCCTCCCTCCCTCCCTCACTCCCTGCCCGGCCGGGCGCGGCGCCTTTTTCCGCCCGGCCGGGCCTTGCGGGGGGGCTCTGTCTCCCGCCCGGCCGGCCGGGCGCGGGCAAGAGAATGATCACGCCTGCGGGGGAGGGCGGACCGGCCGCCGCCTGAGGAGCTTTCGCCCGCCGCCTGCAGGGGCGCGGCAGCCTGCCATGGCGCGCCTTCCCCCGTTCCGGAAAAAATGACGAGGCCGGCGGAGCCCCGGCCCTGGCGGCGGAAGCGCGCGGGAACGGCGCGGGCTGCCCGGCCAGCCGTCCGCTCCAGAAATCCCCAGGGACTGACCGACGTTCAGGGAGCCCCCGGGCCTGCCAGGCGCCTTCGGGGCCTGCCGGGAACTCCGGGAACTCCGGGAGCCTCCGCGGCGCCCGCCTTGCCTTGGCCTGCGGGCCCTTGAAGCGAAGGCCTCAGGAGACGCCGCCCTGCGGCGAAGCCTCGGCGCCCGAGGCCCCTGAGCCCTCCGCGGCTCGGATCCGGAGGCCGCTCCGGGCCTCCGGGCCGCCGCGGTTTGCAATTTACGGGACCCTGTGATATTAAGGTGACTTGATCCGAATTTTACTTGTTTCCTGCCCCCGGATCGCCGGTCCGCCGGGACCCCTTTCGCCCCGGCTTTCGCGGCGGCGGGGCGGCCGGAACGCATCCCGGCCGGTAGAGGTTTCCTGACCATGAATTACCGCCTGCCAGCCCTTGTCATCCAGGCTATCTGCCTGGCGTCTCTTTCCGCCTGCGCCGGGGGCGGCATAAGCGTCACGAGCTCCAACCTGGAACGGGAGGTGGCGCTCCTGCGCCAGGAGGTGGCCGATCTCAAGGACCGGGGCGGGTCCAGGGGAGGCGGCGGCTCCGCCGCCCCCGCCGACCTGAGGCTTGAGATCGACGGCATGCGCTCCAATATCCAGCGCCTCAACGAGAGCGTCGAGACGGCCTCCCTGGGCGGCATGACCCTCAGCCAGCAGCTCCGGTACATGTCGGCGCGCCTGGACAGGCTGGAAAAGAGGGCGGGACTGAGCCCGCTGAGCGCCTCAGTGGTGGGGCCTGACCCGTCCTTGGCCGACGTGCCGGTGGTGACCCCGCCCGCCGCGCCCGCGCTCCCGCCGGCCGGGCCCCCGACCGCGGCCCCGCCTGCGGCTCCCGAGGCCCCGCCCGCCCCGGGAACGGTCCAGACCGGGCCTCCTCCGGTGACCGGCGGTCCCGGCGGGGAGGGCCCGCCGCCCGCGGTCGCCGCGCCGCCGCCCCAGCAGGCCAGCCTGTACGACCAGGGCAAGGCCCTTTTCGACCAGAAGGATTACGCGCGGGCCGTCGCCCTTTTCAAGGACTATCTCGCGGCAGAGCCCGGAGGGGCCCAGGCGGCCGCGGCCCAGTACTACATCGGAGAGAGCCTGTACTTCCAGAACCAGTACGAGGACGCCATCCTGGAGTACCAGGTGCTCGTGAGCGGGTACCCGAAAAGCAACCTGGTGTCGGCCGCCCTGCTTAAGCAGGGGCTGGCCTTTCAGTCGACGGGCGACGTCTCCAGCGCCCGCATCCTTTACCAGAAGGTCGTGCGGGAGTACCCCAAGAGCTACTCGGCGGGGGTCGCCAGGGAACGCCTGAAGACCATCTGACGCCCGCGCTTCCCGGCGCGCCTTGGTCTTGGCGGGGGCGCCTCTCCCCGCCCGCGCGAACGCCTCCGGGCCCGCCTGCCCGGAGGCGATTTTTTCGGAGGCCTTAAAGGCGGCCCTGACATCGGGGCTCGGCGGCGCGTTCCGCCCGGGCCGCTTACGCCCGGCCGGCCGGGCGCGGAAGCCGGCCGGGCCGGCCGCCTGCTTTCGGTTTCCGGCCTTGACTGTCAGGCGCGCGGGGCCGGGCGGGCCAAGGCGCCGCGGCTCGCGCCGCCGGCCTCCGCCTCGGGGGCCGCGGCTTCCGGGAGCCGCCTGGGGGAAAACCCTGGCTTATCGGGAACAAAGAACTGCTTTTGCAGGAAAAACAGTTCTTTTAGCGTTTCCTGGGCGGCGCCTTTCCTCGTTCCTCAGCATTTTCCTTAAGCCTCAGCCCCGCCCGCCGCCTGAGGCATCGGCCGCAGGCCGCCTGAGACGGGGGGCGGAAAGCGGCCCGCAGGGCACGGGGAGGCCCTGCCGGGCCTGCCGGAAAGTTTCCCTAAAAACGGCCTGACGGGCCAGCGAAGGCCGCGGGGGACCCGTTTGAATCGGCCTGCCCATGGTGATATAATCTGTCGTCAGGAGACTCCCGAAATACCCTTCTGACTGCGTGACTGCGGACAACACCCCCCACATCTGGAGACGACCCGGGCATGGCTCAACAGATCGACGGCAAGGTTTGGCAGGGCAAGTCTGCCCTGGTCGTGGACGACTACCAGGCCGTCCGCAAGACTATCAAAGAGCTTTTCGCCGGCATGGGCCTTCAGGTGTCCGAGGCGGTCAACGGCGTCCAGGCCCTGGAAATCCTGAAAGCCCGCCCCGTGGATCTGGTCATAAGCGACCTCGTCATGGCCGAGATGGATGGCTTCGAGCTCACGGAGACGCTCAAGAGCAACCCCAAGCTGAGGAGCATACCGGTGGTGATCCTCTCCACCCACGCCGACTACAAGTACATCTTCAAGGCCCTGAGGCTGGGCGCGGACGACTACCTCATCAAGCCGCCCACCGCCGAAATGGTGAACATCGTCCTCGCACGGGTATTCAATCATGAATGGTGACCACCAAGGCGAGCACGCCGCCGATGCCAAGGCCCCCCCCGGGGCCCCTCCCGAGCTCGACCGCATGGCGGTCAAGATTTCCCACCTGGACAAGCTTCTGGGCCTGACCGGGGAGATCATCATCTCGGCCTCCAACATCTCCATCCTGCAGCGGCACCTGTCCACCTCCACCGCCAACATAGACAAGAACTCGATGGAGATGATCAAGAACGTGGCCCTCACCACGAACCGCATCTCCTCCGATCTCCACCATCTGGTGATGGACATCCGCATGGTGCCTATCCGCGAGACCTTCCTCAGGTTCCGGAGGCTGGTGCGGGATCTCGCCAAGAAAAAGGGCCGCCAGGTGAACTTCGAGATAGTGGGCGAGGACACGCTGGTGGACAAGACCGTGGCGGAGCGCCTTTACGAGCCGCTGGCCCATCAGATCCGCAACGCGGTGGACCACGGCCTGGAGGACCCCCTCGAGCGCAAGCACCTGGGCAAGCCCCCCACGGGCCAGCTCACCCTCACCGCCTACAAGAAGGAGGGCTTCACCTACGTCTCCGTCTCGGACGACGGGCACGGGCTCAACGAGGCGCGCATCCGCCAGGTGGCCGTGGAGAAGGGCTTCCTCCCTTACGCGGCCGCCAACGCCATCTCCCCGCAGGAGTGCTGGAACCTCATCATGCAGCCGGGCTTCTCCACCGCCTCCGAGGCGACCGAGATCTCCGGCCGCGGGGTCGGCATGGACGTCGTCAAGAGCACCGTGGAGAACCTGGGAGGCGAGGTCATCATCGACACGGCCCCGGGCAAGGGCACGGTCTTCACCTACAAGATCCCCCAGCTCTCCGCGGTCAACATCACGGACGCCCTCATCATCCGATCCGGCGAAAGCTACTACGCGGTCCCCATCGGCAACGTCGTGGCCACCCAGTCCTTCTCGGTCAAGGACGTGCACACGACCATGGAGCGCACGGAAAGCATCACCTACCTGGGCTCCATCGTGCCGCTGCACGACCTGCGCGGGCTCCTGACGGGCACGCCCCTGGCGGGGACCGAGTTCGACGACAACCTGCCGGTGATCATCATCGACGCCAAGAACGGGCGCATCGCCCTGAAGGTGTCGGAGTTCATCCGCCCGCAGAAGCTGGTCCTCATACCGCTCCCCGAGATCTTCAGCGTGCGCGGCGTGGCGGGGACCACCATCCTGGGCGGAAGCCAGCTGGGCATGGTGCTGGACCCCTTCGACCTCATCGCCATGTCCAGCGGGAGAATGATGGAGGCGTCCGACGGGTCTTTCATGGATCACTCCCTGATGGACGTGGAAGGCCCCGACGAGGCCGCCGCCCCGGAGGCCGCCGACGGCGGCGGCGAGGACGCCCCCGGCGCCGCCCCGGAGGGGGGGCCCGCCGCGTCGCCCGTGCCGCGCCCCCAGGAAATGATGGACGAGTCCATGGCCGAGGAGTTCTTCGTCGAGATCCAGAACATCCTCAACGATCTCAACGAGGAGATCTTCCAGCTGGAGAAGGACCCGGAGAACATCCGGCGCGTGAACACCATCTTCCGGCACTTCCACTCCATCAAGGGCAACTTCATCATGACCGGCTTCACCAACGTGGGCACCTTCGTGCACGAGGTGGAGACCGTGCTCGACCAGGTCCGCGAGAAGGAGCTCCAGGTCACCCAGGACGTGATCGACCTGCTCCTGGATGCCGTCAAGAGCATGGAGCATGGCATCGCCGAGATCCGCGCGGGGCGCGGCTACGAGGTGCGCGACCAGGAGCTTCTGGCCGAGCTCGCCCGCTACAAGCGCTCCGAGCCCCGCGAGAAGCCCGAGGACCAGCCGGAGGACGAGAACTTCCACCTGTCGCCCCTGGGCACCATCCTTTATTTCGCGAAGATCAACACCAAAGGCACGCGGGTCTACCAGTCCATGTTCCGCATCGGCCCGTCCTTTCAGGAGACGAGCCTCGTCGCCTACCTGATCGTCAAGAGGATCGCCCTCATCGGCGATCTCATCGACACCGTGCCGAGCCTGGACCGCATCGAGAAGGGGCTCGCCTCGGAAAAGCTCAAGCTGATGTTCTCCTCCACCCGCAGCCTCGAGGAAGTGAACTCCTTCTGCGAGCGCCAGCTGCGGCGCTTCTACAACGTGGTGGAGTTCGAGAATCTCCCGGTCGACTAGCCCGCCGGAGCGTCTCCCGCGGCGGGGCGCGTTCTTCCCGGCCCCGGGGCTTTCGGCCTTCCCGGCCCCGGGGCTTTCGGCCTTCCCGGCTCCGGGAGCCTGCCCGCCCCGCCAGGCCGCTTCAATCCCCCCGCCCGGACCCGTGAATTTCCTTGGCGGCTGACCCGGCTGACCCGGCTGACCCGGCAGGCCCGGCCCTTGCGCCGGAGCCTTCCCGCCGGTCCGCCCCCAAGTCCCCGCCTTCCCCCTGAGGCCGCCCCCCGGCGCGACACCCGCGAGATTCCCATGACCGCAACCGTGCTCCTCCACATCTCTGACTCGCCCCTCAAGGAGAGGCTCGCAGGCTATCTTGAGGGGGGCAAGCACAGCCTGCTTCCGCCCCTGCAGACCCCTCCCGGCGGATCGGACGTCGAGACCGCGGCCGAGATCCTTTCCGCCCGGCCCGACGTGGTGGTCCTGGACTATATCTCAGAGGACGCCTGGAGCGTGAAGGTGCTGCAGGAGGTCACGGACGAGCGCAGGTCCACCGGCTTCATCTTCACGGACATCGGGGAGACCGATCTCGAGAACCTCACCATGGCCTTCAACGAGGGGGCGGCGGCCTTCGTGCGGCCCGACGTGTCCAAGACGGCCTTCCTGAACATGATAGCCCGCATCTGCGAGGGACCCGCCCGGATCCGCCACAGCCGCCAGGGCGACCGGAGGCTCGAGGAGGAGCTCCAGCGCACGGGACAGGCGCTGTCCAGGGCCAAGGTGCACCTGGCGGGCGCCCAGAAGCTGGTCAACTACCTGCTCACGACCCCGGTCAACCTCCAGCCCCGCAAGGTCCTGCTCCTCTCCGACTCCAGCTACCAGCGGGAGATGCTCAAAAAGCTCCTGGAGGACTCCAACTTCGTGGTGGTGACGGCGTCCACGGTGGACGAGGCGGTCGATCTCGCCCTGTCCGAGAAGCCCCGCATAGTCATCAGCGACTACGCCCTCGAGGACGGCCGCACCGGGGTGGACTTCTGCAAGGAGCTCAAGTTCAACCGGAAGTTCCTGCCGCTTTATTTCGTCGTCTGCACGGCGGGCCTGGACAAGCTCCCGGTCATCATGGCCCCCGGAAACGGGGTGGATGACTGCATCCTCAAGCCCTCGACCGACAGCTCCGCGGCCGAGTTCATCTCCCGGGTGGCTCTGGGGCTTACGCTTTGACCCGTTCCGCGCCGACCTTCGACAGGCTTTGGCGCCTGGCCGCCCTGTTCGTCCTTTGCGGGCTCATCTATTATTTCAGCTTCGACAACGGGCGGGCGACCTCCAAGGCGATCATCGGCCGCCTCCAGGAGCAGACCCGCAGGCTGGAGACGGAAAACGAGTCCCTCCGGCGCCAGCTCGCCGTCCTGGGCCGGGAGCTCGCGGACCTCCAGGGAACGGCCGAGGATGGCGCCGGGGCCGGGTCTTCCGGCGGGTCTTCCGGCCAGGCGCCGGCCGGGTCTTCCGGCGCGGCTTCCGGCGGCGCCTCCCCCGCTCCGCCCGCAGGCGGGGCCGATGCCGGCGCCGCGGGACCGAAGGACGAGAAGGCGCCGGGGGCCTTCATCGGCGAGGCGGGCGCGGCGGCCTCCTCAGGCGAGCGGGGCCTCGAGCCGCCTTCCGGGGGCCGCGGGGAGCCTTCCCTTCCCGCCGCCTCCTCCCGGCCTTCCGCCGCTTCCCCGCCTTCCGCCAATTACGCGGATTCGGCCTCGCCGCGGACGGAAGCGGCGGGCGAGCCTTCCCTGCGGCGCCTGACCGTCCGCAACGAGGAAAGCCGCCTGATCCTGGACGGCCAGGTCCTGCTCTCGGTGGAGGACATCGACAGCCTGGACCGGACGGCCACCGTGAGGATGCAGCAGCTCGACAGCGGGAGGCGGGAGGCCAGGACCATGGCTCCCGGCGAGATTCTTTCCCTCGAGCGCGGCGGGGCGGGGCACAGGCTGCTTCTGGACCAGCTCAAGGGCTCGGTGGCGGTCTTCATTCTCATCAGCCCTTAGGCGGGCCCGGGCAGGGTTTTCATGGACGCGCCGGCCTGAGACGCGCCGTTTAGGCTTTCCCCGGCGGAAAGGTTTCCGGCCTCTCTCCCGTTCCCGCTCCTCTTGCGGCTTTTCCGTTTCGCTCCGCTTGGGCTTCTCCCGGTTTCTTAGGTCCGTGAGCTTGTTTTTCCGCGTTTTCCCGTACTTATCGTCAGCGTCGAACATGCGCGGCCGTTATCCCCGCCGCTCCGCCGGGCGCCGCGCGGCCTTCCCCCCCGCCTCCGCCCGCGCCTGACGGGCGCCCCGGCCGGGCGGGCCGGCGTCTTCCGGCCAGATCCGCCTTCCTTGCCCGCAGGGGCCCGAAAGCCAGCGGGCCCCGGCTTTTGCAGCCCCCCAAGGACGGTTCCGAAAAGATGGACATAGAAGAGAGGATTCGCCAGGATTTCGAGGCGGCCAGAGGCGGCCTCAACGAGCGCACCCTCAGGGCCTTCGTGGCGGAGATGGCCGCCTCCGTGGGCTACGGCGGGGTGGCCTTGGTGCACAGGGCGACGGGAGTCGCCCGCTCCACCATCAAGAGGGGCATCGAGGAGCTCTCCGCCCCCCCCCAGGGCCCCGAGCCCCTGACCGGCGGGCGGATCCGGCGGGAGGGGGGCGGCCGCGCGCCGCTCACGGTCCGATACCCCGGCCTCAACGACCGCATCGAGGCGGCCCTGCGGCCGGAGGAGCCCGCCGCGGGGGAGCGGCCGGTCCTGAAATGGACCCTGGACTCCACCCGCGGGCTCTCGGAACGGCTCAGGGAGGCCGGGGTGCCGGTCTCGCCCTCCACGGTCAGAAAGCAGCTCAAAAGCCTGGGCTACTGCCTCCAGACCATGTCCGACCGCCTCCTGTGCTCAGGCGATCAACCGGACGGGGACGCCCAGTTCGCGTACATCGCCGAAAGGGCCGCCCTGGAGATCTCCCGCGGGAACCCGGTCCTGAGCGTCGAGACCCGGAGGCTCTCCAAAAGCGACGAGCCGCCTCCCGCGCGCTTCAAGCCCAGGGACTACCCCGAGGCCCTGCGGCCCTCCGCCATGTCCCGCGGCATTTACGATCTGGAGCGCCTGAAGGGGGCCAGCGAGATTTCCACCGACCGCTCCGACTCGGAGTTCGCGTGCCACTCCCTTTACGGCTGGTGGAAGCGGACCGGCCGCCAGGCCTTCCCCGGCGCCGTCGCCCTGTACGTCGCCGTGGGGAGGGGCGGCTGCTCCTTCCGCTCACGGGCCGTCTGGCTCTCCGCCCTGAGCGAACTCTCCGACAAGATAAGGCTTCCGATAGGGATCTCCCACTTTCGGCCCGGCACCAGCCGCTGGGACCCCCGGCTCGTCCGGAGGGTCCTGTCCTTCTGGAGCACCGGCTGGAAGGATGAGTGCGGGCCCGAGGACGAGCCCCGGTTCGAGACGGCCGTGCGCCTGGTGACGCCTCAGGCCCATCCCGCGCCGTTCCCCGTCGTCTGCTGCCTGAACCACAGGGCCTTCGCGGCCGAGAGGCCGGGCACGGGCCCCAGGCTCCTGCTTTCGCGCCTGGCGCCCTGCGGCTTTCAGGGCGACCTGAACTACACGGTGCTGCCGGCGCGCAAGGCCCGGCGCCCGTCCGGGCGCCGGCGCCTGAAGTGAAGGGGGGCCGGCGGGGCCGGCCGCCTGAATGCCGCGGAAGCCGCGCGGCGCCGGGCGCTCTTCGCCGCCGCGGCCCTGAGCCTTTGGCCGCCCGCCCTGCGGCCGAATGCCGGGCGCCTGCGGCGGAACGGCTCATGGGGCGTGACCGGTCCGCCTTCCGGATAGCCTCAAGGCAGGCACGGCATCGCGCTGGAGCCGCCTCCCGGGGAGGCGCGGGTTCGGCGGGAGAGGGCCCCGCGCCCGCGCGGGGGAATCCGGGGCACGGCGGCCGCCGGCGGCGCCTGGGAAAACGCTTCAGGGAGGGCCGGGCTTCCTTCCGCCGGGCCACCCGTTCCTGAACTGAACGGCGAGGCGGAAGAAGGCCTTGTCCGGCCGGGGACGACGGCGGCTTTTGCCTTTTCCCTGCGGCATGGCCATGCCAGGCTGGCCGGGAGGAGTTGACGGCTTCGCCCGGCCCG
>JAITRL010000336.1 GCA_031288415.1 Deltaproteobacteria bacterium
AAGGATTTCACTTTCAGCGAGATGTCCGCCCTTTACCGGCAGCATACGGAGGAACGTGGCCAGGTTTTCGAGGAAAGCGCGCTTGAGGCCGCCTGGCGCTGGTCGGAAGGGCAGCCGTGGATAGTCAACGCCCTTGCCCGCGAGGTCATCGAGGAGCAGCTGCACAAGGATTATTCCGTTCCGATAACGTCATCGCATGTAGACAAGGCGGCCGAAACCATTATCATCAGGCGTGACACACACGTCGACTCGCTCCTGGCCCGCCTGAGGGAACCCAGGGTCAGGCGGGTCATGGATCCGATCCTGACGGGAGGCCGTCCGGACGGCAAGTCAACGTTTGACGATGACCTGCAGTACGTGCTCGATCTCGGCCTGCTGAAGGAGGATTCAGGCGGGTACAGGCCTTCCAACGCGGTTTACCGTGAAGCCGTCCCCAGGGCGCTGTCCATGAGCCTTCAGCATTCCCTGCCGGCTGACCTCCGCTTCCGCTGGATGGACGGCAAAACCCTGGACATGAACTCGCTTCTGGCCGAATTCCAGGCCTTTTGGCGCGATAACGTCGGCGAAAACACGGATTACTACGGCTACAGGGAGTCGTTGCCGCATATCGTGTTTTCCGGATATCTGCAGCGGATCGTAAATGGCAAGGCTTCGGTGCAGAGGGAATACCCGTTAGGCTCGTACAGGGTGGATTTCATGGTAAAGTACGAAGGGCGGGCCTATCCGGTGGAACTGAAAATCAGGCAGCACCAGAAGTCTTTTGACCGGAGCCTTGGACAGCTGCTGAAATACATGGATATCTGCGCGGCAGCCGAGGGATGGCTCGGGCTTTTCGATCATGATCCGGGAAAAGGCTGGGACAAAAAAATATCGTGGGAGACCTTGAAAATTTCCGAAAGCCGCGCGGTCCACGTTTTGGGGTTTTGAACCCCTGCCGCCATGACAAACGTGGACTGACATCGGGAAGGCGCCTGCCGGTCAGCGCGGGGCCTTTCGGGCACTGATCCTGCCCTCCCTCATAATCACGGCCCGCTCGCCAAGCCCTTCCGGTTGCGGCAGGCGCGCGGCCCGGGCGCGCCTTGCCCGGGCGAAATCCGCCCTTCCGGCAGGAAAAGCACGATGCCTGGGAGGTCCTGGACATCGCGGCCGCCGGCGGCGCGGTTCCGGCGCGAAGGATATGAGCCGTCAAGGGCCGCTCGGGGGATTGCGGGGGGGCTCCGCAGGCAGTGATCCGGCAAAGCCTCGCCCCGTCCGTTTTTTCCGGCCGCCCCGCGCCAGCAGGGCCCGCCCTTCCTGCCGTTCCGGGGACCTGCCGCGCGGGCCCCACCTCGCGGGCCTTTCCTGCCTCCTGGCGGGGCCGCCCGGCAGGGCAAGTCCGCAGGGGCGCCCGCGGCTGCCGTGCCTTTAGGGTCAGCCTTATAGCCCTGGCGATCCTCGCTCCGCGACCTGGACGAACACGGCCGGCATGGAGTTCGTCCCCGTGCCGCAGGCACTTTCGTCATGGGAGAGGAGCCGTCCCTGTCCCCCGACGCGGACCCTGACGAGGGGCCGCCCCACGCCGTGACCCTCACCCGGGGCTTCCGGTGCGGCGCGGCCGAGGTTACCCAGGCCCAGTGGGAGCGCTTCATGGGCGCCCCCTTCCTCTCCCTCTTCCAGGGCCCGGACCGTCCCGTGGAGCGGGTGTCTTACGGGGGGCGATCGCCTTCATAGAGGCCTTGAACGCCTTGGAAGGCACGGGGCGTTGCCGCCTCCTCACCGAGGCCGAGTGGACATACGCCGCCAAGGCGGGCACGGTGCCCCCCTGGTCCTTCGGGGCCGATCCGGCGGCGGCCGGAGGCTACGCCTGGTACCGCGCCAACTCCGGCATGGAGACGAGGCCGGCCGCGGGGAAGTTCCCGACCCCCTGGGGGCTTTTCGGCAAGCACGCGAACGTCTGGGAGCGGGTCTCCGGCTGGTACGGGGCCGGCTGGTACCTGGAGAGCCTCGCCGATGACCTTCAGGGCCCGGCGGCGGGCGAGGAGAGGGTGGTGCGGGGAGGCCGCCTGGGACAACCGCCTGCCCCTGCTGCGCTCCGACAACAGGCCCTCCCAGCTGCCCTGAGCCAAGGACGGGAGCGTGGGCTTCCGCGTGGCGTTCACGCGGGGGCTTTTGAAGAAGCGCCTTTATCCCGCGGACGGGAGTCCCCGAGAGGAGTGAGCGGCGTACCGGCTGGTTTGCCCGGCGGGCCGGGGAAGCCGGAAATCCGGTGCTTTGGCCTGTCTCTTCCCGGTCGGGTCTGGCGCGTCGGCGGGCGCCAGGGCGCCACGTGGCATTGCCAGGGGGGGCAGGAGGTGGTAATGTCTCAGCGGCGGCTCTAGGCGGGAAGATTAGGCGGCTCAACTGTTCCCTGCAGGCATCGGCATTAGTCGGCGGCGGACACGTTTGCAGATTATTAAAATCTTCATGACGGGCGATTAAAAAAAGGAGGACATAGGCATATGAAAAACTCCCAAAATTAGTTTATAAGAATATTATAATATATATAATATTAATATTTTAAGTTAGGTTCATAGAATTTTAGAAAACATATTATGGCTAAAATTTATCGTAAATTATTTAACATTGCAGGACCTTGCGTTCCCGGGGAGCATTACATGTTGCCCGCCGCGGAACGCCTCGCGGAAGTTGACTCGCTGATCGCGGACAGGCAATATTTTGTCCTGCATGCCCCCCGCCAGTCGGGGAAAACGACTACGATCCAGGCGTATGTGGATAAGATTAACGATGAAGGAAAATATCACGCCGTATATTGCAGCCTTGAAAGCGCCGGCGTCTGGACGGAACCGGACGAAGGGATCCGTAAAGTAGGGATCCGGTTGATTAATGCTATGCTTGACTCGGGTATCCCGCCTCTGGCTGGCGCGGCCGCCGATGCCGCAGACGCCGTTTTTCGAGAAATGTCCCCTTCCGGGAGGGAAGGAGCGCACAAGGGACTTTCGATGCGGTTTGATTCGACGATACTGGTAGAATCAATTCTGAAGTCGGTCTGCTCCGCCCTGGACAGGGAGCTTGTCCTGTTTTTCGACGAGGCGGACAGCCTTGCCGACGGGCTTTTGATCGCGTTTCTCCGGCAGCTGCGCACCGGCTACATCTCCAGGGGCAAATCACCTTTCCCCAGGACAATCGCCCTGATCGGGATGCGGAACATCCGCGACTACAAGAATAAAGCCAGGCCGGATGCCGAAACATTAGGCTCAGCCAGTCCCTTCAATATCATTGCCAAGGCCTTGTCCCTCAAGGATTTCACTTTCAGCGAGATGTCCGCCCTTTACCGGCAGCATACGGAGGAACGTGGCCAGGTTTTCGAGGAAAGCGCGCTTGAGGCCGCCTGGCGCTGGTCGGAAGGGCAGCCGTG
>JAITRL010000327.1 GCA_031288415.1 Deltaproteobacteria bacterium
TAGAGGGAGCCCTGAACGCCCTGGCCCCCGGGGAGCTGCTCCTGCGGCCCTTCCACTTCTCCGCGACCTTCCTGGGGGGCCTCTTCCTCGAACCCGGCCTCCCGGTGGGGGCCAGGGAAAGCGGCAAGGACGGCGCGCAGCGGAAGGGGCATTGCCTCCAGTCGGCCGCGGAGGCCGAACGGATAGCCGCTGCCCTGGAGGCCGCCGGGGGGAACGCCGCCAAGGCGGCCAGAAGCCTCAAGATCTCCCCCCAGCTGATGAACTACAAGCTCAAGAAATTCAGCCTCAAGAAGAAAATCACGGTCCAGGTCGGCTGAAAGCCCCCCCTCCAATGGGGCGCGGGCCCGCGGCCGGGCGCCGCGGCTTTCGGGGCGCGAGAGGGCCGCGGGGTTGACCTTGCCTCGGATGGGAGTTATCGTTGCCGGAGAATAATCGGTCGTTCCTTCGCCCCTGCGGGGGGACCCGGAACGGCCGGCGGGCGCCTTACGCGGCCGGGCCTTCCAGGCCCGGTTGCGGGAGCGCTCGCCTTCCGGGGCCGCAAGGCCCCGGCGCCACTGCGGCCGCCTGAGCGCGGGGCCTTGCTGCCGCAGGGCATGAGCCTCCGGCGGCGCCTCGGGCCTGCCGGTCATTCGCGGCCGGCCGGGCCCGGGCCTCAGGCGCAGGCCGGCGAGAGGGGAGCCATGGGCAAGCTTTATTCTTTCTCCATCAACACTCCCAAGGAGGGTCTCGTCAACGTCACCTCCCTTGCCAGGGAATGCCTGATGGACTCCGGCATCCGGGACGGGCTCCTCGTGGCGTTCGTGCCGCACACCACGGCCGCGGTGACCATAAACGAGAACGCCGACCCGGACGTGCAGTCCGACATACTGCTGGGGCTGGCCAAGTCCTTCCCGCCCGATCCCGGCTTCCGCCATGCGGAGGGCAACAGCGCGGCCCACCTTAAGGCTTCCGTCATCGGATCGAGCGTTACCCTGCTCATCGAGCAGGGGTCCCTCGTGCTGGGCGCCTGGCAGGCGATCTATTTATGCGAGTTCGACGGCCCCCGCACCCGCAAGTGCTACTTCAAAATAATATAAGCGCAAGGCCCGCGCCGCCCTCCTCCCGCGCGGCCTTGCGCGCCTTGGGCGCCATTTCGGCCTTCCTGAACAGGCCGGCTGAAGTTCGGCCTTCAGGCCCGGCGCGCGGCCGCGCCTCCTTGCCAGGTTGAGCGCAGGGCGGCGCGCCGGGAAAATCCCGCAAAAGCCTCGCGGCCCGCAAAAGCCTCGCGGCCGGGAAAGGCCGGGACAGCGCGGCGCGTTGCCGCCGGGGCGCATCCTCAAGGCATTGTGGAACAACCGGCGTAACTTCTCCGTTGTCGCGTCGACGTCCCTGCCGGGCGCCGCGGGGTTTTCGCCGGGCCGCGGCGTTGCCGCGCCGTCTTTTCGCCGGCGACGCGGCGTTGACCGGGCGGGCGACGGCGCCCGCCCGCCCGTCCGGGAGCGGCCGCCCGCCTGGCGCCGTCAGGCGCCGGCCCGCGCGGCGCCTCGTTCCCGCAAGCGGCCCGACGGCGGGCCCTCAGCCGACGGCGGGACAAGACATGGCGCCTTGCAGGGCGCCGGAGGCGGATCAGGCCTCGGCGCCGGCCAGGCCGCGGCCCGGGGGGGCGTGCGGGATTATTTTCCTTTTCCGGGTGATTTTCCGGAAAAGGCGCGCCCGCGCAATTTCCGCTTATGGCGGCATGCCTTGCGCCGCTGCGCCGCGACCGCCCGTGACAGGCGGCCGTCAGGCGCCTCCGCGGCCTGTCGAGGCGGCCGCGCCCCCTCCGCCTGGAGACGCCTTGTGAAGAATTTCCTCCGGGATGCCGATATAATAGGGAGAACGGCGTGAACCATTTGAACTCACGGCCTCCGGCGGAAAATCATGCATAAGACATTAGGCAAAGGGCTTGTTGCCCTGACGTTCATCCTCGCGGCGGCCGGCCTTTCCGGCACTTCCCTGGCCGAGAAGGGTCCCTTCCGGAGCGGGGTCCCGGCGCCCTCCGGAAGCGAGGTGGTGATATACGAGCTTGATCTGGGCGCGGCCAGGGCGGCTCGGGACGCTCTTTCTGAAGGGTCCGGCGGCCCGGTCCCCTCAGGGCGGCCTTTAGCCTCGACGGCCCATCCTGCGGCGGCTGAAGCCCTGTCCTCGGGCCCTAAAGGCCAGTCGGCCGCCGCGGCGGCTTTCTTGGCGGATCCGGCCGCCGCGCCCGCCGCGGCGGCTTCCTTGGCTGATCCTGCCGCCGCGCCCGCCGCGGCGGCCTCTTTGGCTGATCCTGCCGCCGCGGCGGCCTCGCTGACCGGCGGCTCTGAGCCCTCGGCCGTTTCAGGCCCGCCTGCCGCCCTTACGTCGGACGTTTCTCCGGCCGCGCCTTCCCAGGCGTCTTTCGCCCCGGCATCCCTGGCAGGCTCTCCCGCGCCGTCCGGCGAGGCGGGGCGGCCGGCCAAGGCGGGGGCGGGCCCGGCTTCCCCCGCTAAACCTGCGGCCCCTTACAGGGGCTACGGTTCCCGCCAGCC
Organism: Deltaproteobacteria bacterium; assembly: GCA_031288415.1. Classification (GTDB taxonomy): domain Bacteria; phylum Desulfobacterota; class Desulfarculia; order Adiutricales; family Adiutricaceae; genus JAIRZX01. The sequence goes on from JAITRL010000327.1 coordinate 2,532, forward strand.
GGAAGTCGTGGTTTATGAGATCAGGACCTACGGCACAGGGCCTTTGGGGGAGGAGCGGCCTTCCGGGCAGGCTGCGCCGGCTTCCGCCTCCCCGGAGGGCCTTTCCGGGCAAGCAGTCTCAGGGCCTTCCCCGGTTGATCCTCCCGAAAGCGCGGGCCTTCCAGGCCGCGCCCCTTCGGCCGCGGAAACAGTGAAGCCTCCCCAGGCCTCCGCCGCCTCCGGGGAGGCGCCGCCGTCGGCCGGCTCCGCGCCGGCCGATTCCTCGCCCGCCGCCGCCGCCAAAACTTCTGAACCCGCCCCGGCCGCCGGGGAGGCAGGGACGGCGGGGGAGGCCGGGAAGGCCTCTCCGGCGGCCGTTTCCGGCGACGCGGCGCCGGCTTCCGCCGGGGCGGTTACGGCGGCGCCGGCCGAAGCCGCCGCGGAAAGCGGTTCGGCGCCGGCGCCCTCAGGAAGCGGGGCCCCCGGGGAATCCCGGGACGCCCCGCCCGCTTCCCAGGGAGCCATTGACGCCCCGCCCGCTTCCCAGGGAGCCATTGACGCCGCGGTAGGGGGGGAGCGGACCGGCTCAGGGACCGGGGAGACCGTGAGGGTCATCTTCCTGGGGGACATCATGACCCACGGCCAGCAGCTCAAGTACGCGAAGACGGCCGACGGCTACGACTTCTCGAAACAGTTCGCGAGGGTCAAGGCGCACCTGAGGAAGGCCATGGTGGTGGGGAACCTCGAGACCACCTTCGCCGGGCCGGACAAGAAATACGCCGGGTACCCCGCCTTCAACACCCCGGACGAGCTCGCGCGGGTACTGGCGGACCTCGGCGTTCACGTGGTCACGCTCGCCAACAACCACATCTTCGACAAGGGCGTCGCCGGCGCCGCCAGGACCGAGGAGATCCTGAGCCAGGCAGGCATTCTTTGGACAGGCCTCAGCGACAATGACATATCCTCCGGACAGCCCCTGCTCGTGGAGTACGGGGGGCTGAAATGGGCCCTGGTGAACTTCGCCTACGGCTCCAACCTCCCGCCCCAGGGCGCCAACGAGAAGGGGATCGCCCTCAACGTCATCTCCGACGAGGCGGTGGAGGCCAGCCTCAAGGAGGCGGCCGCCTTGGGCCCCGACGTCACGGTGGCGCTCTTTCACTGGGGCAACGAGTACCAGACTTCCCCCGCCCCCTCCCAGGTGAAGACCGCGAAGCTGGCCGCCGAGCACGGGGCCGATCTGGTGATCGGCACGCATCCTCACGTCATCCAGCCCGTGACCTTCATCGGCACCGAACGGGGGCGCTCGCTGGTGGCCTACTCCCTCGGGAACTTCATCTCCAACCAGCGCCAGCCGCCGCGGGAGAGGACGGCCATGCTGGCGGTGGAGTACGAGAGGCTCCGGGAGGGAGGCGCAAGGCTTCTCAGGGCCTCAGTGGCCCCGCTTTACGTGTCCTCCTCCTGCCGGAAGGCCGCCGGCTGCGTGATCCAGCTCCTTTACGGCGGGCCTGAGGCGGCGGCCCCGGAGGCCGCCGCCCCGGGCGCCTCCGGCGCCGCGCAGGCGGACAAGGACGGCGAGCCGGTCCAGAGCCTGTTCCTTTACGATGCCGGACAGGAGGCCGCGGCGGCCGGGTCACCTGATTCCGGAACTGAGGCTCCCGCCCCGGCCGCGACCGGCGCCTCAGCCTCCGCGGGAGAGGCCGCAGGGCCCGGCGGCGGCGCCGGGGAGGGGGATGAGCCCAAGGACGGCGGCAAGGGCCGCAAGGGAAAACGTAAGGGGAAGTCCGTCGAAGGGGAAGCGGCTTCAGGGCGGGATTCCCAGGGCGAGGAGGGCCCCGGGCTCCCGGCCGGCGAGTTCGAGCGGGCCCGCCAGGCCGGACAGGCCGTGCTCGAATTCCTCGGCGCCGGAGGCGCGCCTGACGAATTCGGCTTCTTCACCCTTTGGGACGCGAAGGAGCCCGATGCGCTCCCTCAGGGGAGCAGGAAGGTCCCCTACTGAGGGGCGGGCCCGCGGCCCGGGCAGGCGCCTGGGACCGCCTCCTGCCGTACCGGCGAAAACGGACGGCGGGAACCCGCATTCCCCCTTGGCGTTTTGCCCGGCCTCCGGCGCGGCTTCACTCGGAAACCGAGCCAGGACCGGCCGCCTCGCCCTCGGGCGGTTCCGCGCGGCGGCGCCTTGCGGCGGCCGCTGGCGGCTTGCCATAGGCGGAAGACGGCCGGCTGCCTCCGGCCCGAATGAGCGGCGCGGCTTCGGCCGCCGCGCGTTCGCGAGGGCCGCGGCGGGGGGTCAGTCTCGAGCCTTGCCGCGGAGGGCGGCCCGGCGCCGCTCCGGGCCATACCGGCCGCGGCGCCGCAGGCAGCGGGAAGGGCCTGAAATAACGCGCCCGCCGTACCCCGCGCCGCGGCCGCCGCCGGCCGCGGGGGCCGGCTCCGGCGTCTTCCGCGCAGGGTGATGTAAACGCGCGGCGGGCGCCTCGCGCGGGCTTGACTCCCGGCCCGCGCCGGCGGGCGATCATGCGCGCGGCGGGCGGGGCCATGTTCCGCCTGTTTTTGCGCGGTCAGCCGCGGCCGCGTTCCGCGATTGCCTGGCCGCGGCGGCCGGAAGCGCCGATTCCGGCCAGGGCGGAAGGAAGCTCGGCTCCCCGGGGGGAGCGGCCGGAAGAGGGGGCGCGCCGGCCGCCTTGCGGGGCCGCCGTCAGGATGGCCGGGCTAAGGCCTGAGCCCTGACTGAACGAGGCTCCGCCTGCCCGGCGCGCGCGCCCGGCACGGGGCTTTCGCGCCGTCACGCGTCAGGGCGCCTGCGGCCTCTTCGGCGCGGACATTTCGGCCGGGCGGCGGCGGCCCGCTTTCGGCGGCCGCGCGGCGGCGACCCATGCCCCTGGAAATTCCGTCCCAGGAAAATATCCGGCCCCGCAGCTTCCGGAACCGGAACCGTCGGATCCTCTCACCCCGGCCGCCCCGGCCATGAGCCTCCCCTCTCACGGGCTTTACCGGGCTTTACCGGGCTTTTCCGCCGCCCGCGTTATGGCGGGCGGACCCTGGCGGCGCCCCCGGAGGCCCCGGCGCCCCTGCGGCAAGGGTTGGAATGGCGGTCAGCTTTTGCTATAATCGCAATCTGTTGATTTTCGGGCCTTTTACGGCCCCCGTGCCTCGCCATGCGCGCTTTTGCCGGGGGGAGGGCCTTCTTTCCCCCGCGCCGCCGTTATCCGTAGCGGGGCCGGCCGCGGCCGGCCGCCGCAGGCCCTCCGCCAGGGGCCGCGGCGGAGTTCCGGCTCAGCAAGGAGAGACTTCATGAACAGCCTTATCGCCAAAGCCGCCTTGGCCGCCCTCGCCGCCGCGGCCCTCGCCTTCCCGTCCCAGCTCCGGGCCCAAGCCGAACCCCAGCAGGAGTTCGTGACCCTGGGCACCGGAGGGGTCACCGGCGTGTACTATCCCGTGGGAGGCGTCATCTGCAACCTGGTGGGCAAGTCACGCCGCGCCAAGGAGCACAACATCCGCTGCACGGTCGAGTCCACCGGGGCCTCGGTGTTCAACGTGAACGCCATCCGCTCCGGCGACCTGTCGCTGGGCATCGTGCAGTCCGATGTGCTGTACTACGCCTACCAGGGCACGGAGCAGTTCGCGCAGGCCGGGGCCGATCCCGATCTCCGGGTGCTCTTCTCCCTGCAGTCGGAGGCTTTCACCCTGGTGGCCAGGGACGATGCCGGGATCCAGTCCTTCGACGACCTTCAGGGGAAGCGCATGAACCTGGGCGATCCGGGCTCGGGCAACCGGAACACCCTTGAGCTGCTCATGAAGGAATACGGCTGGGCCTCCAGCGTCTTCAAGCTCGCCACGGACCTCAAGCCCGCCGAGATGGCAGGCGCCTTGTGCGACAACAAGATAGACGCCTTCGTCTACGTTGTGGGCCATCCCAACGGCTCTATCCAGGAGGCCTCCAACACCTGCGCCTCCCACATCGTCCCCGTGACCGGGCCGAAAGTGGACTCCTTCGTGGCCAAGTACCCCTTCTACCCGCCGGCCGTAATCAAGGGCGGCACCTACAAGGGCACCACCCGCGACGTGCAGACCTTCGGGCCCAGGGCTATCCTCGTCACCTCCGCCAAGCTTCCCGATGACGTGGCGTACCACATCACCAAGGCCGTCTTCACCAACTTCGACGAGTTCGTGAGCCTCCATCCGGCGCTCTCGTCCCTCACCCCCGCCAACATGGTCGAGGCCTCCGCCACGCCGTTCCATCCCGGAGCCTTGAGGTACTTCAAAGAGGCCGGTATTGCCGCGCCCGCCGCCCCGGGCGCCGCCGCCGCGGGCGCAGCCGCAGCTCCCGCCGAGCCCGCAGCTCCCGCCGAGCCCGCCGCCAAATAGGAGCGCCGCTTTTCCCCGCGCCGTTCAGGAGCGCGGCCAGGCGCTTCCGGCGGCACGCAGGGCCGTCTTGAAATCCTGTCGGCCTTGCCCCCGTCCGGAATAACGCTTTCCGAGCCCGGGGCGGCCCTCCTCGTGCCGCCGCCCTTGCCCGGGGCGGCCTTGAAGGCCGCTCCGGGCCGGGGCGGCCTTCTTTGCTTGCGCTCCTTGCCGGTTTCCGCGGCCCTGCAGCCTCCCATGCCCGACCGCCTGCCTGCCTGCCGCCCGCGCCTCGCCTCAGTCCGCGCCCGCCCGCCCGCCCCGGCCCCGGCCCGCGCGGCCGTCCGTAGGCTCCAGTGTCTTGCCATCCGCCGTTTTCCGGTGTCCGTAAAGCTTTCCGAGGCCCCGGCGCCCGCGCCGCGCGGCCGCCCGCAGCCCTGCCGTCCGCCGCTTTCTGGTGTCCCTTATGCTTTCCGAATCCGGGGCCGGCAGCCCCCACCATCATCGTCACGGCGCCGTCATAGCGCAGATGCTGGAACGGGAGACCGGCCGCCGCAAGCCGGAAGGGATCCCTCACGCCGTCATTATCCTGACAGCCGTCTCCTGGTCCCTGTTCCAGCTCTGGATCTGTTCCCCGCTTCCTTATTCCCTGGGCTTCGGGGTGTTCAACGACACCGCCACCCGCGCGCTCCACCTCACCTTCGCGGTCTTCCTGGCCTACCTCGGGTTCCCGTTCCTGCGCTCGAGCCCGTCCGAGCGCATCCCCCTTTATGACTGGGCCCTGGCCCTGGCCGCCGCCTTCTGCGCCTGCTACCTCTTCATTTTCCAGGAAGGCCTTTCCCGGCGGCCGGGCATACCGCTGCCCCGGGACGTGGCGGTGGCGGTCGCGGGCGCCCTCCTGCTCCTGGAGGCCACGCGCCGGGTCATGGGCCTTCCCATGACCCTGGTGGCCGTCGCCTTCCTGGCCTACGCCTTCCTGGGCCCGTATTTCCCTGAGGTCATCTCCCATCGGGGGGCGAGCCTTTCCCGGGCGGCCTCCCAGTTCTGGCTCACCCAGGAGGGCGTCTTCGGGGTGCCGCTGGGGGTCTCGGCCAGCTTCGTGTTCCTTTACGTGCTCTTCGGCTCCATGCTGGAGAACGCCGGGGCCGGGGCCTACCTGACCGCGCTGTCCTTCTCGCTTCTGGGGCGGCTGCGCGGCGGGCCCGCCAAGGCGGCGGTGGTGGCCTCCGGCCTCCACGGCCTCATCTCGGGGTCCTCCATCGCCAACGTGCTCACCTGCGGGCCGGTCACTATCCTGCTCATGAAGAAGGCTGGCTTCTCGGCCGAGAAGGCCGGCGCGGTGGAGGTGGCCGCCGGCTCCAACGGCCAGATCATGCCGCCGGTCATGGGAGCCGCGGCCTTCCTCATGGCCGAGTACACCGGCATCCCTTACTCGCAGATAATCAGGCACGCCTTCGTGCCGGCCATCCTGGCCTACTTCTCGCTCCTGTACATAGTCCACATCGAGTCCGTGAAGCTCGGCATGGAGCCGGCGGGCCGGCCGGCGGGGAAGCTCGCCGCGCGCCTCCTGCGCGGGCTTCTCCTGTGCTCCGGCGGCGCCGTCGCGGTGTGCCTCGCCTACTACGCGCTCGCCTGGATCCCCACGGTCTTCGGGAAGCACTCGTACCTGGCCTTCGGGGCCCTGCTCACGGCCGGCTACGTGGCCCTGCTCCTGGTGTCGCTCAGGTTCCCGCAGATCCCCGAGGGGGACACCGACGCCCTCATGCGCATCGGCGCGGTCACGCCGGTGCTCTTCGCGGGCCTGTATTACCTGCTCCCCACCGCGGTGCTGGTCTGGGGGCTCATGGTGATGGAGATGAGCCCGGGGCTCGCGGCGTATTACGCCTGCCTCATGATGATCCTTATCCTCCTCACCCAGAAGCCGCTCGCGGCGCTGGCGCGCCGCGAGCCGGTCCGGCCCAGGATATCCGAGGCGGTCTCGCGCCTGCTCTCCAGCCTCATCAACGGGGCCAAGAACATGGTGGGCATCGGGCTCGCCACCGCCACCGCCGGCATCATCGTGGGCGCCGTGAGCCTGACCGGGGTGGGCCAGGTGCTGGCCTCCCTGGTGGAGGCCGTCTCCGGCGGGAACCTGCCGGTGGTGCTCGTGCTGACGGCGCTTCTGGCCATCATCCTCGGCATGGGGCTCCCGACCACCGCCAACTACATCATAGTCTCGACCCTGCTCGCGCCGGTCATCTACTACATCAGCGCCGCGCACGGGCTGGGGGTGCCCCTCCTGGCGGTCCACCTCTTCTGCCTCTACTTCGGGGTGATGGCCGACGCGACCCCGCCTGTGGCCCTGGCGGCCTTCGCCGCCTCGGGCATCTCGGGCGGGAACCCCTTCCGCACCGGGATCCAGGGCTTCATCTACGAGCTCAGGACCGCGGTGCTGCCCTTCGTGTTCCTCTACAACCAGGAGATCCTGCTGCTCAACATCCGCAACGCCTGGCACTTCGCCTGGGTGCTCGCCACCTCGGCCCTGGCCTGCATCGCCTTCGCGAGCCTCACCCAGCGCTTCATGGTGGTGAAGGCCCGCCTCTGGGAGCTGGCGGTCCTGGCCGCGGCGACGCTGTTCCTCTTCCGGCCTGACATCCCCCAGGACTTCCTGTTCAAGCCGTACCTGGAACTCCCGCCCTCCATGGTGATGGAGACGGTGGAGGCCCTCCCTCCGGAGGTCCCCATCCGCCTCCGCGTCGAGACCGACTTCGGGGGCGGCAAGGTCGTGCGCCAGACGGTGGTCCTCCCCTTCGAAGGGGAAGGCGCCGAGCGGAGGCTCGAGAGCGCCGGGGCTTACCTCGCCTGGGACGGAGACAGGCTCCTGCTGGACGACGTGGGCTACGGAAGCCGGCTCGAGAGGCTGGGCGTGAACATGGAAGATCCCACCGCGGTCCTGGGCGTGGAAACCGCCGCCCGGCGCCCGGACAAATGGCTCTTCTCGATCCCCGGCGTCGCCTTGCTCGCCTTGGTTTACCTTGTGCAGCGCCGCAGAAAAACGTTCTCAGCCAAGGCGGCGCGGCCGCGGGCGCCGGCCGGGCAAGGCGCGGAAGCTTCCGGCTCCGTCTCGGGCCCTTCAGGGGCCGCAGCCGCGGAGGCGGCGGGGGGTGAGACGGGTCCGGCATGAGGGGCCTTGGCGCCGGCATCCGCCGCGGCTTCGCCTTGAGGGCCGCGAGGCGCCCTTGCCTGCGGCGCCGAAAGAGGCGCCTGTCAGGCTCCGGCGCGCGCGGCCCCGTTTTCCGCGCGGGCCCGCGCGGCGCCTTTCCTTGAGTCCGGGCGTTTCCGCCCGCGGCGCTGCGGCTGCCGCCGATTTCCCGGCTCAGGCGCGCTGCCGGTTTCTCCGGCCCTCGCCCGCGGCGCATCTTCCTGAGAACCCGCAGGCCGCTTCCCCCCGCCACCACGCTGCCCCCTGCCCCCCCGCCCCCCGCGCCCCGCGCCCCGCGCCCCGCGC
>JAITRL010000009.1 GCA_031288415.1 Deltaproteobacteria bacterium
CTACTTACCATCCCAAGATAAATTTTTACCTATCATATTTTCCTCTATTGTAGAAAAAAGACTTAAAAATAAATCATTAAGTTCATCATCTTTAATAAAATAGCTTCTATTTACATAAATTTTATCATTTATTTTATACCCTTTTTACTATATTAGTTATATTTTGATATATATTTTTATTATATATATTTTACTAGCAGAGGCAACAAATACAAAAACTTATTTTTTTAATAAAACTTATCTCCAAAACTACGGCCAAGTCTAAAAAATGCCAGGAGGGGCCAAAGACATTGCTTTATGACACAGGGTTACTGTAAATATGCTAAAGGCTCCCATATGTCTCATAAGATGTCTACACAAAGATGCGCATGAGATGTCTACACCAAGATACGCGAGAATCGCATAACTGTCAAATTTTGTTTCTGACGGCAAGTAACTCACCGAAATTTCTTGTTTTTTTTCAGTTTGCGCATTTTCAACTGCATGGCTGCCAGTAAAGGCCCGTAAACCTTCAAGTCATAAACTGTGCCGAATTTTCCTGCGCTCCCAGGCTTCGTAACAGTGGGAATTAACGACCCCCATCGCGGCCACTAAGTTAGAGGCAGACATCCGCTGAAAATCTCCCGTTTTTCTGCTAAAATCTAGTGATAACTATCTGAAATGCGCCTTGATGCGCTTTTCCCGCACTCACTCTCCCGGCAATAGACGCCGGACAAAACACGGCAGGAAAGCCGTTCGGGCCCTGACCCTGACTGACACGGCCCTTCCCAGCGGCTGGCGCGCCGTGCGGATGGCCCCCGGAGCCGGCGAGAGCTTGCGATATGCCACGGTTAAGCAAAGAGCACCTCACGACGCCGATCTTCTTCGTCTCGGCCGTCATCATGCTCTTGATATCGGTCTATATCAGTTTTCTAATGACCTCCGCTTCCGAGTTCCTGAAGACCGACATCGAGGCCAGGCTGACCGCCGTCAGCAAATACGCCGCCTCGGCCCTCGTGACCTCAGCTGATCTCGATGCTTTTCAGAAGCCCGAGGACATGGAGACGGAGGCCTACAAGAGCCTCAAACAGCAGATGATCGCCTTCGGGGAGGAGGCTGGCATCCTGTACGTCTACTTTATGCGGGACCTGGGCAACGGCATGTGCCAGTTCGTGATCGACAACGACCTCACCGAGGACACCGTCGGCCTCGCCTCCGAGCCTATTCCCCTGGAACCCGCAGTGGAGGCGGCCCTGTCGGGCACCGCCAAGTCCGCCGGACTTGAGACCTATTCCGTGGGCTACACGGGGCTCCTGTCGGCTTTCGCGCCTGTAAGGGACCCTGACGGCGCGATCCGCTACGTGGCCGGGGTGGACATCACCGACGAGCCGGTTGTCCTCATGCGGAGCAAGGTGCGCACCACAGCCGTGCTTCTGTCGGCCGGCATGGTGTTCGTGCTGGCCAGCGGCCTTCTGGGGCTCTTCCTCTACAAGCGCAAGGCCAGCCAGTCCGAGGCCGCCAATCTGTCCAAAAGCCAGTTCCTGGCCAACATGAGCCACGAGATTAGGACCCCGCTCAACGCCATCATCGGGCTCTCCGACATTGAGCTCCAGGGTAAGCTTCCTGACGGCCTCAGATCGACCTTCGAGAAGATCTACAGCTCCGGCTCGAACCTTCTGGCCATCATCAACGATATCCTGGACATCTCGAAGATCGAGTCCGGGGCCTTCCAGATCATCGAGGCCGACTTCCAGACGGCGCAGCTGCTCTCGGACACGGTCCAGCAGAACATCGTGCGCATAGGGACCAAGCGCATAACCTTCCGGCTGGAGGTGGACGGGGGCTTCCCCGCCACCCTGCGCGGGGACGAGCTCAGGATCCGCCAGATCCTCGCCAACCTGCTCTCCAACGCCTTCAAGTACACTGACGAGGGGGAGGTCACCCTGGCTGCCGGGCACTCCCAGGCCGTCCACGACGGGAACATGGAAATATCCTTCGTTATCACCGACACCGGCCGGGGCATCAAACATGAGGACCTCCCCAAGCTTTTCAAGGAGTACTCCCAACTCGACGCCAAGGCCAACCGCAACATCGAGGGCACCGGCCTGGGGCTTTCCATCACGAGCCGCCTCACTGTCCTCATGGGGGGCTCCATCTCCGTCCAGAGCGAGTACGGAAAGGGGAGCGTCTTCACCGTCAAGCTCCCCCTCAAGGCCATAGGCCCCAAGATCCTGGGCGACGACACGGCAAGGGACCTTTGCGAGGGCCGCTTCGCCAAGGCCGCAGGCCGCGGCAAGAAGTCCTTCACCCGCACGAAGCTCCCGCCAGGGGGCCGCGTGCTGGTGGTCGATGACCTGGACGTCAACCTCCACGTGGCCAAAGGCCTTCTTAAGCGATACGGCCTCCAGATAGACACGGCCCTCTCAGGGATAGAGGCGGTCGACCTGGTGCGAGCCGCATCAGGCGCCCCCGAGTCCGAGCGTTACGACATCATCTTCATGGACCACATGATGCCGGTCATGGACGGCATCGAGGCAGCCCGCATCATCCGCACGGACCTCGGCTCCGACTACGCGAAAAACGTGCCCATCATCGCCCTCACCGCCAACGCCCTGGCCGGGAGCAAGGAAATGTTCCTGAGCCACGGCTTCAACTCCTTCATCTCCAAGCCCATCGACCTCATGCAGCTTGACGAGGAGCTCGCGCGCTGGATCAAGGCCAAGCCGCTCCCTGAAGCCCCCAGGGAAAGCGTCATGTAGACCGCCTCCCCCCGATGAAGGCCCCGGCCTGAAAACGCAGACTCAGGGCGGACCCGACTGAAACGAAGAAGTCCGCATTATCAGGTCGCCAAGGGCAGCGTCCCCGGTTGCCATGGCCAGCCCCCTCGCCCGCTGATGGCGGTCCTCTTGGTTGCCATGGCCCGCCTCCTTGCCCTCTGATAGCGGTCCTCTTGGTTCGCCGTGACAAGCCTCCTCGCCCGCTGATAGCGGTCCGCCTGGGTCTTCAACGGCAGGCCCCCTTCAGTCTCCGAGGGCTACCGCCTTCGGTCGCTGTGGGCTTTCTTCTTCAGCCGCCGAGAGCAGTCTCACTTATCGACGAGGTCAGTCACCTTCGGTCGCCGAGAACTGTCGTCCCCTGATGCCAAGGGCCGTTTCCTTCAGCAATCAAGCGAAAGGCGACCTCAACCGGCACTAACGGATTTTCCTCCGAACGCCTCTCAGGCCTCTAACATCAGAACCTCAGCCTCCCGCCCCTTACCTCACCCTCAGCTTCTTACCCCATACTCCGCCTTCTTGCCCCATACCCCCGCTTTCTTGCCCCATACTCCGTCTTCTTGCCCCATACTCCGCTTTCTTGCCCCAAACTCCGTCTTCTTGCCCCATACTCCGCCTTCTTTACTCAGCCCCTGGCTAACTTCCTCAGCTTAAGACCTCTTGCCTCGGCCTCAGGCCTCTTTCCTGGCCTCCGGTTTCGGGATTCCGGCCACTGGCTTCGCCTCCCTCAAATCATTCGCCCAGAAGACAAGGACCCCGCTCTCTCCTCTTCCTCAGAGGGGCGAGCGGGGCCCTTTCCTTTCGCTTCACCGAAGGAAGCGATTTTAGCGCGGGCGGGCTGGCCTGCCGTAGACCGAAGGGCACAGACCACCACGAGTCCCCCGGCATCTGTGCCCAAGGGTTTTCCGGCAGGCGCCCGCCCGCGATCCTAGCCCCCTTTCGGGGTCAAACCCTGAAAAACCTCTACTTGCGCCTCCTTTTCCAATCTGCGGCTTTGGCGCAGGTCACGCCCTTAGGCCGACCTACCCCCCACTGGCACCGCCCGTTTGGGCCTCGCCTGACTTCCGGCTGGAGCCGATCTTGCCGGCGCCTGAGACGGTACCGCCTCCCGAGTTCGCGGCCATGCCGCCCGCAGGCGCCGGGGCGCGGCCGCCGCCAGCCCTTCCCCTTCTGCGGTAGCCGATGTAGAAGACCGCGATGACCGCCAGCGCGAAAGCCGGAAGCGTCCACTCCAGCCAGGAGGAGCTTTGGGAAGCGGCCTCATCGGGTTCGGCCTGCCTCTCCATCTTCAGGCCGCGCACGCTCTCGGCGTCGGCAGACGGGGCTGCCGGGGCTTCCTGGGAAGACAGGGCTGCCGGGGATTCGGGGACTGCGGGAACCTCTGAGGACTCAGGGGTTTCCGGGGCCTCGGGTACCGCGGCCGGGCCGGGCGGGTTGGAGTCCAGGGAGCCGCGCCGGTCCCCCAGGTCCCGGATCAGGCCCTCCCGGGCGGCCGCCTGGTCCTCCAGGGGGCCGCGGCCCGCCTGCTCAAGCGCGGCGCGGAAGCTCTCCGCCGTCTTCGGGTCCGGGTCCGGGTCCGCCGCGCCGGGAACCGAGGCGAGGTCCGCGGCCATCCGGGCAAGAAACGGGTTGTCGCAGACGAGGTCGCTGCACGCCGCCCCGCGGAGGGCAACGCTTTCGGCGTACTCGGCGGCCAGGCGCCGCCTCACTTCTTCAGGGGGGCTCCAGTAGCCCTTGCGGACGGCCTCCAGCATCCTGGCCGTAATCGACTGGAAGGCCCAGGGGTTCTCGCGGTCCAGGAACCCGGGCAGATCCAGGCCGAGGCTGTCCTCCACGTAGGTCCGGTACGCCTGATCCCAGAGGCCGGGGGAGACTTCCTGGGGGGCCGTCACCTGGAAGCCCCAGAGATGCTCCACGAACCTTGCCATCTCGCCCGCCCCCGCGTATCCTTCGGCCAACATGCCCTCTATCCAGGCGGGGTTGAGGTAGCGGGCCCTGATCTCCTGGCCGATGAACCGCGCCAGCGGCATGACCGAGACCTTGCCGTTGGCCCTGGCGTCGGAGACGAGGGTCTCGGGGGAGTTCCCGCCCGACAGGGACGTTATGGCCAGCGATAATCCGCCCAGGTAGCCGGCGAAGTCGTCATCGTCCAGGGCCCCCCAAAGGTGGGAGCTCGCCGAATGCCAGGCGACCTTGGAGCCGGCCAGGTTGAGTTCCAGGGAATCCCTGGCGGGGGTTCCCCAGGCTCCCTCGCCGTAGGCGTAGCCGGTGTGCTCCCGGAAGGCCAGGGCCACGTCCCAGGGGTTCTCCCAAGTGCCGGAGGCGGAGGCCGTCTCGGGCACGCGGTTGCCGTAGCTGCCGGGCCGCTCGCTGAAGATCCTGGCCCGCGAGAGGGCCAGGGCCTCCTCGGGCGGGTGGCCTTTCGCGATGAGGGCCCTGAGGTTGCCTTCATCCCCGCGCGCGATGAAGTTCTCAACGTCGTCCTGGATAGCCGCCTGGCGGATGGCCCTGTCCAGGAAGATCAGCCTGTCGGGGAAAAGATCCCGGTACAGCCCTGAGGCGTCGATCGTCACGTCTATCCTGGGCCGCCCCAGGACCCTGCCCGGGATGGGCCGCGAGCCGGTGACCAGGCCTGCGGGGGACCAGACGGGTTCCACGCCTATGAGGGCCAGCGCGGTGGCCTCGTTGAGCCCCTCGTTGCGGACGGCCTCTGTGGCCCAGATAACCACCGCGACCTTGTCGGGAAAAGTCCCGTGCTTCTCGCGGTAGGAGCGGATGATGGAGTCCGCCGCCTCCCGGCCCAGCCGCCAGGCCTCCCGGCTGGGAATCCTGGAAGGGAAGATCCCGTGGAAGTTCCGGCCGCTGGGCAGGGCTTCGGGGTTGCGGGCGGGGTCCCCGCCCTCCCCCGGCTCGACCTGGGCCCCCGAGAGGCCCCGCAGGAGGGAGTCGAGCTCCAAAGGCCCCGAACGGGCGAGCCTTTCCGCGGCCTTCCCCCGGTCCAGGCCCGGGTTCTCGGCCTCCATGAGCCCGAGCAGGGCGTCAGCGGCCTCGCCAGACGGCGGCGTGCCCAGGGTATGGAGCCCGAAGGGCACATCGGCTTGGGAGAGGTACTCAAGATAGACGGAGAGGGCCTCCACCGCCTCAGGTCCGTCCACGGCCTCCAGGCCGATATCCTTCTCCAGGGCCAGCTCCGAGGCGAGGGAAGCTATCTGCGCCATGTGCCCCCCGGCGGTCGGGGACGCGTTGCGGGCCGCGGCCCTGTAGAGGTCCACGAGCCCGGAGAGCCGCACGTAGTCCCCGTAGCGCCCCGCCTTGACCAGGGGCGGGATCAGGTGGCCCACCAGGACCGCCCTGCCCCGGCGCTTGGCCTGGATGCCCTCGGCCACCACGTCCATGCTGTAGGGGTAAAAGTCCGGAAGCGTGCCCAGGAGGACTTCCGGGGAATCGGACAGGGCCGTGCCGGCCTGCTTGCCGGGCATCCATTCGAGGGTCCCGTGCGTGCCCAGGTGGATGAGAGCGTCGGCTTTCCAGACGTGCTCGAGCCAGAGATAGACTGCTAGGTACTGGTGGTGCGGGTAAACGGCCGGGTCGTGGTACAGGCGCAGGGGGTCGTCTTCCGCCCCGCGGGCGGGCTGGGGGAGCATGGCCAGGTTTCCCCGGATGATGACGGGTATCACGAGGTTCCCGTCCCTGGTCATGATTTTCCCGTCCTCGGGCTCCCCCCACTGGGCAAGGACCTTTTTCCGCAGGTCCTCGGGGAGCCCCGCGAAGAGCTTCCGGTACTCATCGGCCGGCCAGAGCACGGCCCCCCCGGATCCGATAAGCCCGTCAAGCTCTGCAGGGGCCCAGGCCCCGATGTTGCGGCCGCCGCGCAGGGCCAGACCCTTGATCTCCTCCTCGGTGAGGGGCGGGTCCAGCGGCACCTGCCAGCCCGCCGCGGCGAGGGCCTCCGCGACCGCGACTATGCTCCGGAAGACGTTGAGGTACGCGGCCCCGACGCTCTGTTTGCCCCGGGTGTTGTTGTAGTACAGGAGGGCGGCCTTCTTCTCCGCGGGAGGCTTTCTGGCGAGGGCGACGTGCCGCGCCGCGCGCCTGGCAAGGCGCCTCGTCTCCCCGGGCAGGCACTCGTAGCGGTAGACCCTGGCCCCGTCGGCGAGGCGTTCGTCTACCTTCCCCATGAGGATGGAGGGCTCGGGCGCCCCCGAGGTCTCGGGGCCGTCGAAATTCCACGTAAGATCGGCGGCCGGGATGCCCTGAGGGGAGGCGCGCCACTCCCCGATCGTCAGGGAGTAGAGGCTCAAGGCGTTGAACACCGGGACACCGAGGTCCCTGACTGCTTCAGTCATGCCCTCGGCGTAGGAGAGGTAGAACTTTAATGAGAAGCTCACCAGGGCGTCAACCCTGCTTTTCCGCTCCGGGTCCAGGAAGATGCCCTCCAGGACCGGCAAATCGGGGCCGAAGGCCGGCAGGAGATTGAAGCCCTCGGACTCCAGTATCCGGATGATCTCGTCCACAGCCGGCCGCTGGGCCTCCTCCAGAAACGCCTCGAAGAACATCAGCCCCAGCCAGGGCTTGCCTTCGCCGTAGGCGGGGGTCCCCTTGTACCAGGCGAAATACTCGTCCGCGGACCCGAAGGTCCCGGGCGCGCCGGGGTGGTAGAGCCCGATGAACGGGAACTCCTCTGGCGGCCCGTAGGCCAGCCCAGGCGCCGCCTTCAGGCTCAGTATCCTCCGGACGGCGTTGGCGGCGTTGGCGGGGCTCAGGGGCCTGAAATACCTGCGGGCCTCCTCGTCGAACACGAATCCCTCCGCCTTAAGACCCTCGTCTTCCTTGGACTCCCTGAAGGCGTAGACGGCGGCCTTGCCGGGAAGGCCGCGCCCGCGCGCCCAGTCCACGAGCCGGGGATCCGAGACGTCCAAGAGGATGGCGGCGCTCCCTTCCGCGAAAGCGGCGGCCTCCTGGCTCTCCAGGAGGTCCTCGATGCAGAAGGCCCTCGCCGTCACCCCTGGCGGGAACTCAGCCCCGTCCACCCCCCGGTGAGCCGAATAACTGTCGAAGTCAGAGACTATGAGGGAGACGTCCTGCGCCCGCAAGGCCCCGGCAGACAGGACGGCCAGAGCCCCGGCGGCCAGGGCCGCGAGGGCCGGCCCTCCGCGCCCTGCGGGGGGCAAGGCGCAAGCGGGGAGAAAGTGGCCTGCGGCCCTTCCGGCGCCTGCGGCCCTTCCGGAGCTTGCGCCCCCTGCGGCCTCCCGCAGACTTGCGGACCCTGCTTCCTGAGTCCTAAGCCGTGAAGACCTGAGGCGGGCCTGCTCTTCCCCTGAAAGCATCTGAACTCCCTAAAAAGCCGTAAGACCGTCAAACCGTGAGGACGTATGACCTTGAACGCTTCCCTGGACCCTTGACCCCAGGCCGGGGCCCTTCCGCAACGGCGCGCTCCGGAGGCGATCCCGCGCGCCGTTGGTCCGGGACTGTGCCATGGCGGCTCCGCCCCGGACCTTACGCCGCCCTGTCGGCGGCCTTGACTTTGCGCCGCTATGGCGGCGGCGCCTCCCCAAGCCCGGCGCCGCGTTAGCGGCCGCCGGGCATCTTCCAGGCTCCTTGCCTTACGCGGCCTTGTCCCTCGCGGCCACCGCAGCCTACCCATACCTTCCAGGCCTAGCTCTCCGGCCCGGCCCCTTCCCGCCGCAACCTTGCCCCTCCGCAGGCGCCGCAGCCTACCCATACCTCCCAGGCCTAACTTTCCGGCCCGGCCCCTTCCTGCCGCGGCATTGCCGCAGCCTTGCCTCTCGCGGGCGCCGCAGCCTACCCATACCTCCCAGGCCTAGCTCTCCGGCCAGGCCCCTTCCCGCCGCAGCCTTGCCTCTCGCGGGCGCCGCAGCCTACCCATACCTCCCAGGCCTAGCTCTCCTGCCCGGCCCCTTCCCGCCGCGGCCTTGCCCCTCGCGAGCGCCGCGGCCTACCCATACCTCCCAGGCCTAACTTTCCGGCCCGCCCCTTCCTGCCGCAGCCTTGCCTCTCGCAGGCGCCGCTACTTACCGCCCTTACAGAGCGATCTCTTCGGGCATCGCGGCTTGCCGCCTTTCCCGGCCGATCTCTTCGGGCGCCGCGGCTTGCCGCCCTTCCCGGCCGATCTCTTCGGGCGCCGCGGCTTGCCGCCTTTGCCGGCCGGGCTCTTCGGGCACCGCAGCTTGCCGGCCGGGCTCTTCGGCGCCGCGGCTTGCCGGCCGATCTCTTCGGGCGCGGCTTGCCGCCCTTCCCGGCCGGGCTCTTCGGGCGCCGCGGCTTGCCGGCCGGGCTCTTCGGCGCCGCGGCTTGCCGGCCGATCTCTTCGGGCGCGGCTTGCCGCCCTTCCCGGCCGGGCTCTTCGGGCGCCGAAGCTTGCCGCCCTTCCCGGCCGGG
>JAITRL010000089.1 GCA_031288415.1 Deltaproteobacteria bacterium
TTATTGCTTTGACGCGGCATTATTATCGGCAATCCCTAATTTGCCTCCGTTCCCGCAAGTCAGCTTGTGGTGCAACGTCATCAGATGCGCCGCGACGGCCTCGTCGCTCATCTCTTTGCTCAAGCCATAAGCCCTCAACACCGCGCTGTCCAGTTTCCGATGGGCCGCCGCAAGCCTTGGCGGCATTGTCCTGGGATCGTAAAGAGCGGCCAGCGTGGATCCCGGAGACGCCAATCTCGCATCCAGGACACCCTTTGCCGCGGCCTCTATAGTCTTTCGCTGCCGCGGATCAGGGTCCGGCCACGGGAAATTATTATAGACTACGCCTATGCTGTAGCGAAAACCTTTCACGAGCCTGCCGCCGATGATCCTCACCCAAGCCATATGAACGCCTGAAGAAAGAATCCCGAAATGATACAGGCCGGCGCCCGGCGCCAGCAGAATGTCCCCGGCCAATTTGGACGGGGGCAGGAAGAAAATCGGGATGTAATCGCGGGCGGAGGTCGTCACCCTGGGCACGGCCAGGCTTTCCTTGTCCGGCATATTCTCAACATGAAAACGAGTGGGAGCGGAGGCCAGCCTCCTCGTGGAGAAACTTTTGCTCTTTAGCCTAAAATCGCGGACGGCTTGAATTCTCTTTAGGACGTCAGGAAGTCCGCGGAGCACGTCAGGCGCGCTGTTTCCGAGCCACAGGCAGTAACGCTTCTCTCCGGAGAGGTACTCTTTAGCCCCCGCCCATTCCCTGAAAAGCCCCGCCGCTCCCGGCTCCTTCCGCAGGAACTCGTCTCGCTGCGCCCGCGTGAACAGGTAGTTCCCGCCATCCACCGGCTTGTTGCCGAAACCCATCACCGGCGCCTCGCAGATCGGACGGCTCCTGTCCTCAAGAAACTCGGACGGCGCTTCGAGCAGGTACGGGTTCAGATCCCGGCCGGTTCCCGCATGGCTGAATCCGATTATCACGCAGTTTACCGAAGCCTTGCCTTTGCCGACGTCAGGCCATTCGAAGGGCTTCACCCCGAAATTAATCCGCACCCCCCTTTCCATGAGCGGCTTCCACAAAGCTGCCGGCTGGACACCTTGGACAAGGCTGCTGGTCGCCACGAACGCGCACCGGACGTCAGAGCCTTCCGCATAGTCAGCGGCCTTCTTGAACCAGCCGGTGACGTAATCGAGGCAGCCTAAGCCGGGGATGTCCCCGAACACGCGCCTCAGGTCGGCCTTCTGGCCGGCTGACATTATCCTGGCCCCGCTGTAAGGCGGGTTGCCTAAAACGTACGTGGGGCCGGGCTTGGGCAGCGCCGTCTCCCAGTCCAGCTCCAGCGCGTTGCCGCGCACGATGTTCGCGCCTGTCTCAAGCGGCAGCCGCGCGTGATAATGCCCCAGCGCCTCGCTCGCCCTCAGGCTCATCTGGCGTTCAGTCAGCCGCAGCCCCGCGCGCGCGATCCGGCACGGGAAATCCTCCAGCTCTATGCCGGAGAACTGCTCAATGTTTACTTCCCGCGCAAGCTTGACCCCGAGCCCGTTCTTTTCCTGGCCGTGAATCATCTTCAGCGCCTCGATCTCCAGCAGGCGCAGCTCCCGGTAAGCGGCTATCAGGAAATTCCCGCAGCCGCACGCCGGATCCAGGAACCGGAGGGAGCCGAGCTTCGCGAGAAAACTTTCGATCCTTTCCCGGCTGCCGCCGGCAAGGCCCAGTTCATCGCGCAAACCGTGCAGGAACAGCGGCCCGATAAGCTTCAGTATGTTGTCCTCGCCGGTGTAGTGGGCTCCGATCTCCCTGCGTTTCGTCCTGTCCATGACGCTCTGGTACAGCGACCCTAAGACGGCAGGGCTGACGGCCTTCCAGCCGTGACTTGCGCAGTCAAGGAGAAGCCGCCGCGCCCGCCCGTCGAATTCAGGGATTTCAATCTTTTCCTCAAACAGGCCGCCGCTTACGCATTCAAACCCCAAAAGCTCTTCCGGAAGAAGTTCCCTGCCCGCCCTTACTTTGGGCGGCATGTCGAGGACATCGAACAGCCTGCCCAGGCGGGAGGAAAGATCGCTCCCGTCGCTTCTCGACGCCTCCGCGTATTTAGCAAACGCGTTTTGCCTGAATAAGCCCGTATCATCGGCGAACATGCAGAACAGGAGGCGGACAAGGAGCACGGCGAGAGGGTGACCGCCATGGCCGCGCGGTTCCAGGGCCTCCTGCAGCCTCACCGTTTTCTCCGCCGCCTTGGCGCCGGCCAGAACCTTGGCTTCCCGGCCCTCCCTTGTCCCGCGTTCGACCAGGCCGGCGAACAATTCTGCTTTTCCGCACAGTTCGGACGTCTCGAACTCCCTTGTCACGCCGGTCGAGTTGCGCTTTAGCCGCAACGTTCTGAAATCGCTCGCGAGCAGCGGCTCCGGCATGTCCTCCGCCGGCAGACAGGCTGCGCAGTCCTCCAGCCGCGCAAGCGCGCGGCCCAAACTCTCCCCCCTGCTCTTCATCTCGATGCCGATGACGCCCTTCCACAGGTAGCCCATGAAGCGGACCCCGCCTCCGTGAGTCTTGAAGGCAGGCCGCAGCGTTCCGACTTCCGTCGCGGATGCCCCGAAAACATCCAGGAATCCGATCATGAAGGGATCGCCCCCGCTCTTCCCGGAACTCCCATCCTTCCAGCGCTCATGGAAGGCCAGGGCCCTCGCCCGTATCTCTTTCCAGGAAGCCACCGCGTAAGCTCCGCCATCGCCTGCGGAGCCCTCAAGCCCGGAGCCGCCCGGCGAAATCCGGCCCCGCTTAAGAAAACGGCCCGCTCGCGCCAAAGATTGACAGTGCATATCAATGCATATCAATGCATATCGATGCATATCGATGCATATCGATGCATATCAATGCATGCGAGGTCCGGTCTTCAATTCAGCCTTCCGCAGGCCCTGGCCCGGAAAACCCTCAGCCCGCCTCCCTGGCCCGGCGCGCTTATGGGCCTGCCAAAGACCCTGCGGCGGCTTTGGCCTGAAGACACGGCAACTCTCCATGCGAACCACCGCGCACTGGCCGCCCTGGAAGAGCCCGCGGCAGAGTCAGCCTGATGTTCAGGCTCCCCCGGCCGGCGGCTCGTCAGGGCCGCCCGTGTCCAGGCGCGCCCGCCGGCAGGCGGCCCGGAAGGCCCGCCCGGGTTCAGGAGCTCCCGTCCGGGGCGAGGCTCAGAAAGCCTCGTAACCCGCGAGGTAGTCCTCCAGCCTCCGATCCAGCTCGGACTGGCTCATGGCTGAGGCATCCTGAGGCCCCTCCACCGCGGCGTAGAACTCGCCCAGGCTGGCGTCGGCGCGGCCCACGCCCTCCTCGCCCCGCTTGAAGACGAACATGGCCCCGGTGCCCAGGTCTTCGTCCTCTTCGCCGGGCTCCAGGACCCTGCGCCTGACGACGCCTTCGGGGACCTGGAAATGTCCGGTCTCCTTGTCGGCGAGGAAGCCCTGCATGAACTCTATGAAGATCGGCGCCGCGGTCCTCGCCCCCTGCTCCCCTGACCCCAGGGTGACCCTCGTCTCCCGGCCCACCCAGACCCCGCAGGTGTACTCCGGGGTGAAGCCGATGAAAAGGGCGTCGGCCATGGAGTTGGTGGTGCCGGTCTTACCGGCCACCGGCACCCTGAGGGCGGCCCCGACCCTGGCCCCCGTGCCGCGGGTGGCCACCCCGGTCAGCATGTCCACCATGATGTAGGCGGTCTGCGGGCTGATGGCCTCGGTCAGGTACGGCTTGGGCTCGAGAATGACCCGCCCGTAGCGGTCCTCGATGCGGGTGACGAACGTGGGCCACACCCAGGATCCCAGGTTGGGGAAGGTGGTGTAGGCCTTGGTCATGTCCAGGAGAGTCACTTCCGAGGCCCCCAGGGCCAGCGACAGGGACGGGGTGAGGGGGGTGGTGATCCCCATGCGGCGCGCGTACTCGATGACCGTGTCGGGCCCCAGGGCGTCGCAGACCTTGACCGCCACGACGTTGACCGAACGCTTGATGGCGTCGTAGATGGTGAGCGCCCCCGCGTGGCCGCCCCCGGAGTTCCTGGGGGACCACATCTTGCCCGTGCCGTCGGGGTAGCTCACGGGCACGTCGTAGACCACCGAGGCCTCGGTGTAGCCGTGATCCAGGGCCGCGGTGTACACGAAGGGCTTGAACGAGCTGCCCGGCTGCCTCAGGGCGAGGATCGCCCGGTTGAAGTCGCTGTTCCCGATGCCTTCGATGCCGAAGTCGCGCCCGCCCACCATGGCGAGGACCTTGCCGGTGGAATTCTCCATGAGGACCAGGGCCCCCTGGATCTCGGGCGGGGGAGCGGTCTCCAGAAGCCAGATCCCTGAGGCCGGATCCTTGGCCACCGCGCGGACCATCACCAGATCGTTGACCTTGAAGAAGCCGCCGGGGTCGCGCTTGCCGGCTATCCAGGCGCTCTCCGCGGCGGGAAGGAACCCGGTCTCGTCGCCGATCCTGAGGAAGGTGCCCGGCTTTTCCGGATCCTCTGAGAACCCGGAGACCAGGCCGGCAGGCTCCTGGTCAGGCAACAGAGGCCGCTGCTCCAGGCTCTCCCGGGCCCGCTTGAGCGCGAGTTCGGCCTGGGGGGGATCCAGGCGGGCCAGGACCGGGCTCATGCGCTGGCGGCGGGCGAGGTTGTTCAGGCCGTGCCGCACGGCCTCCTCGGCCATGGCCTGGACCTTGATGTCCAGGGTGGTCCAAATCCTCAGGCCCCCGTTGAGCACCGCCTCATACCCGAACTCCTGGGTCACCTGCTGGCGCACCACTTCCGAGAACATGGGCTCCACCTCCCGGTAGTGGTTGGGCCTCCGCTCCAGGAAATGGAGAGGCGTGGCCAGGGCGGCCAGCCCCTCCGCGGTGGTGATGTAGCCCGCCGCGTGCATGCGGTTGAGCACGTACCGCTGGCGGTCCCGGCTGGCCTCGGTCCCCTCGTGCGCCCGGAGCTTGCCGGGGGCCTTGACCAGGCCCGCCAGCATGGCCGCCTCCGCCAGGTTCACGTCCTTGATGCTTTTCCCGTAGTAGAGCCTGGCGGCGGACTCCACCCCGTAGGCCCCGCGCCCCAGGTAGATCCGGTTGAGGTACAGGTGCAGGATCTCGTCTTTGGTCAGCTGCCTCTCCGCCCGCCACGCCAGGATCATCTCCTTGAACTTGCGGTCGTAGGTCTTCTCGTTGGAAAGGAGGAAGGTCCTGATCATCTGCTGGGTGATGGTGGAGGCCCCCTGGACCGTGTGGCCGGCGCGGTAGTTCGCGATCACGGCCCTCACTATGCCTATGAGGTCCACCCCCTGGTGCTGATAGAAGGAACTGTCCTCGGCGGCCACGAAGGCCATGACCACCTGCCTGGGGATGTAGTCCAGCGGCACCACCAGGCGGTGCTCGCTGTAGATCTCGGCCATAGGCCTGCCATCCGCAGTCATGATGAAGGTCACGGTGGGCGGCTGGTAGTCCCTGAGGCTCGTGAGCGGCACTCCGTCCAGGTCCTGGCTGTACATCTGCAGGACCAGGTAGGCCACCGCCACCGGCCAGAAGAAGAAGGGGGCCAGAAAAAAGTAGAAGCTGAGCTCCAGAGGCACCCACGCCTGGGGATGCTTCCAAGGCTTGACCTGCGGGGAAACGGTCTTCTCGTCCCCCGCCGCCGACAGTTCCACCTGGTTGCCTGGTCTCACTGCAAAGTCCGCCGTGCGGCATCTCCCTTGCCTGTGGCAAGGGGCCGCGGGAAAAGGTAATGCTTGGGTTCAGGCTCGCCGCGTCCCCGGGCAGGGTACGGCGGGCAGGCGCAAGGCCCGGAAGCCCTGGCGGCCGGAGGGCCGAAAACGCCGGGGGCCTGGCGGCCGGAGGGCCGAAAACGCCGGGGGCCTTGAGGCCGGGATAGCCTGAAAACAGCTCTTTAAAGCCGACCCGCCGGTAATTCGGCAATGCATTATGCGAGCCTGAACGCCCCCAATAAGGCGTTGGCGCCCTGGCCCTGGCCGGGCGACCGGAACACGCGCTTCAGGCAGGCCCCTGACTGGCCCGGCTCACGGGCCTGTACAAATGTCCGGGCGACAAAGGCGGGCGAAAGGGCTACCCGGAATTGACTATTTTACCCCCTTACCTCAGTAATATTCTATAGCTGCGGGAACAGTGAAGGGTCTGCAGGCCTGTGGGGGCCTTGAAGGCCAAGGGGCGGAGGCCTGGGCGAGAAGGAAAAAAATCAAGGATGTACCGGGAGTTAGGAAGGGCTGAACATCGCCTAGTTGAGGCGGGCGGGCCAGAAAAAGTAACCTCAGAAGACGGCCTGAAATCTTGCTGTAAAATTAATTCAATAATTTCAACATGTTATCTCAGAAGATATGACAGGCTGCACCGCAACACTAATATATCGTTCCTCTATGATTTTTTTTAACTCCCTCAAAAAAATAGCCCCGGATGGGGCTTGGCAAGAGGTTACTGGGCAGAGGGCTTGGGATCTTTTTGGAAGCCTTCGGCGCCTCTGGCCTTTCTGGAGACCTGCTGGGAGCTTGAGGCCGATCTGCCGGGAAGGCTCCCAGAGACTTCGGGCAGGCCTTCAGAGGGCTTCAGGGCCGTCAGGAGGGCCAAGCCCCAAACCCGGGGCAACGTCAAGGCCAGCAGGAGGGCCAGGCCCGGCGCAACGTCAGGGCCAGCAGAGAGGCAGGGGCAACTTCAGGGCCAGCAGGAGCTGCTTCAGGGCCAGCAGAGGGGCGGGGGCTGCCAGGATCTCAAGGGGAGCGCCTGCTCCCAGGCGGAAAAAACTGCCGCCTCCCGGACCTGCCCGGCCCTGCATCGGCGCTCGCCTGTCCCGCGCTGGGAACTAAGGCGGCCGCCGTCTTCACGGGAAGCGGGAACGCCCGGTCCGTACCATGTTGGCGGAGTTCGAGCCCGGATAACGCTCCAGGAGATACCGAAGGGTCTCCATGGCTCCAGTGCCGTCCCCCAGCCTGCTCTGGGAATAGGCGGCCTTGAGGAGGCAGTCAGGGGCCTTGGCGGACTCGGGGTAATCCCTCGCCCCCCTCTGGAACTCCGCCAGCGCCCCCTGGAAGTCCCCTCTGGCGTAATGGGCTTCGCCCAGCCAATAGCGGGCGTTGGGGGAGTACCTGCCGTTGGGGTAGTCCGTCAGGAAGCCCTGGAAGGCGGCGGCGGCATCAGAGTAACGGCGGGAGCGGACGAGCGACAGCGCCCTGTTGTAGCGGCTTCGCTCCGAGCCGGTGGACGCCGATGCCGCGACGGGAGGCGGAGGGACGGCTCCGGGATAAACCGCGCCCCCTGCCCCGGGGGGGATGGCCCCGCTTCCGGGGGGGGCGCCCTGGGCCCTGCGCCCGATTACGATATCCTCGACGTTCGTGACCCGGCCCTTGAGTTCCTCGAACTCAGGGCGGCGCACGGCCTGACTTCCGCCGGAGAGGCATCCCGGCGGCGCCAGGAAAACCAAGAGCAGGGAACCCAGAACGAGGCCCCTGAGGCAGACCGCAGGTCTCCCGGCGGGGATGGCGCTGGCGCGCGGATCCGCCATGGCCGGGAGGGGCTTGTCTGGGAGGGGGGCCTTCGACATGATTTTTTGTAACAGATGTTCCCCCGGGCTTGCAAGGGGTTTCTCGCTTGAGGCTCTTGCGGCTCCCGCAGGGAACCTGACGGCTGCCGCCCGGCGCCGCCTGTCTCCGCTTCCCGGAGGCCTCTCCCCCGGCAAGGAATCTGGCGGCGTACGCGGCCCAAAAACGGAAAAGGCCGCCCCGCACGGCGCAAGCGATGAGGGCGGCCCCGCATGAGCCTGTCCGAGGTTTTCATTTCGCCGCAGGGCCATCTCCCGGCACCGAAGTCAGGTCAAGCCGGCCGGGCGCACCGCCCGTCTGGTCCGACAGGACCCTGTCTCCCCGGCCGCCGGGCCGGGCAGTCCAAGCCAAGCCAAGCCAGCTCATTCCCCCGCGAAACTCTTCCCCGGAAACAAACGCGGGGCCGTCAGGCCCCGTCCTATGCCCTCAAGTCAGCTTTTTCCGGCTCTTGAGGATAAACTAATGTCCTATGGCCCGCCTGCAACCCCTCTTTAAGGACCGTCCGGGGGCCGGAGAGGCCTTAAGGCCGGCACGGCGGCCGTCTGATATGCGCCTTCCTACGGGAGGGCCTCGGTGCCGGGCCGGGGCGCCGCAAGGGCGCCCCGGCCCGGCGAGGCTACAAGGAGCATGCAATGAACAGACAACGGGCGCTTTAGACTATTCCGGAGAAACTCTTCCTGATGATGGAGTCGGCCACGTCCAGGGAGCTGACCTTATAGGTCCCGGCCGCGATCCGGGCGGTGATGTCGGCCACCTTCTCGGAGCGGATATCCGGGGCGAGCTCGGCGAGCTCGGTCGCCTTGGCGATGAGCCTGGAGCGGTCGGAGATGTTCACGGTGTCCGCGGTCTTGGCCGAAGTCTCCGACGAGACGCCGGAGATCGAGAGCGAACCCTTGCCAGCGGGGCCGGTCTTGGCCGTATCGTTCTTCTTGATGGCGAAGGGGTTTAGCGTGTTATCGATCTTCATTTCTCATCCGCCGCCCTTTCGGGCAACGCCTCTTCCGGCTGTTCCGGATCGTCCTGGAGATCCGGATCTTCCGGCGACCTGATGGGCCTGGACGGCCCGAGCATGTTCCTGTCCACTTTAAGGGCGGCCAGATGCTTGAGCTGGCGCCAGAGATTCCTGTTCAGGGGGCGTTCGACGTAGGCCCCGCCCATTTCCTTGGCCTTGTCGGGATCCAGATCAAGGTCCAGGAAGCTTATCTCGCCGGTCTCGTTCTTCAGGCCCAGGGCCAGCCCCGGCTTGCCGGTGCTCTTGGTAAGCTCGGCCAGGGCCACGTAGGCCGGGTTGGCGGAGCCGTAGTCCCCTCTCTGGGGGTGGTTGCGGGCCTGGTTGACAAGTTCGGCCACCGCGTTGCGGCTGACCTTGGCCACCACGGCGGCCCTGTGAGCCGCCCCGGAGGTCTCGGGGGAGGAGAGGCTGGCCTGGGGGTCCAAAAAGACGTCCTTGAGGTGGGCGCCCAATGTACGGACCAGCTGACCAATCTGACCGGGTTTCGCGGCCACCTCGATCCCCCTCCCTGATTAACGTATCGGCCCGCCGGACCTGGGACTTTAACGGAAAACGCAAGCTTATCCGGAAAAATCCTGGAAAATCGCTCAAGCTTGCACGGATTCCCGAGGGGGAACGTCCGCGGCAGAACCTAGCAATGAAAGTGCCAACAATCCTGCGGCGAAGGGCTTTTCCTGTTGAAGGCGCCAGAGGCAGCGTCCTTGGCTGCCCGGGCAGGCTACTTAACGCCTCGCGCAGACTGACCAGACAGAGGCAGCCAGACCCCGCAGACCTTTCACAGACGATTTCTTAGGCCGCGCCAGGAACTCAGGCTCAAAATATTATATCAGGAAACACGGGCCGGATAGCGGAAAAACCCACGAGCCCCGCTCCCGGACATGCCGCAAGGAGGAAGAGCCCCGGCCGCTGAGGGAAGCTCCGATATAATCAAAGGATGGCCCTGCGGCAAAGCAACCTCCGCCCGACCAGCCGGAAGACTTCGCTCCTTCCCTTCCCGCCTGGCTTGCGGGCCGCGGCTCCTGCCCTTGACTCATGGACGAGAGCCGTTCACCTGGACTTCCCGCTTGAGGGCGGACAGCCGCTCGGGTCCAGGCGCCAGGAAGGAAGCCTATTCTCCGGGCCTTTCGGCTTAAGGGGAAACAGCCGCTCCGGCCCTTGTCTCCGGTAAGAGGCCCTTATCTCCGGGGAGAGGTTTTTCCTCAGAAGCCTGCCTCAGCCGAGAAGAGGGCGCGGTTCCCGCTGCCCCTGCCGCCCGGCCGCAAGCAGCCCTTGCGGCCCTTGCAGATAGGCATCCAGACTTTCTTGCGGCCTTTTACCTTGACTGACGGAAATTCCCCCTCCCAAACCGTCCTTGGCGCTCCCAGCCCAGGGCCGTTACGGAAACCTGCGCGAGACACTCACGGAAACCTTCCCATGGCCCTCCTCTCAGAGCTACCTCCCGAAACCCTCGAAGATCTCCTCTCGCCTTCAGATATCTTTCCCGGAGCCTGTTTGATTCAGGCTTTGTTGACAGAGCCGTTCCGGCGACCCTGCAGGTTTTGCCCGGCCCCTGAAGCATGCCTGCCGGGAACCCCGGGGCTCAAAGAGACTTACGAAGCGGCCGTGCGGCCTTTTGTGAGTAAAAGTCCCTAAGACGCCGGGCATTTCACTGCCTTCACGCCTGTAGCAGGCGCCTGACCTTCCGTCTCAGGCCGCTGCCCAATCCTCCCGTCTCAGGCCGCAAGCCAGGCCTTCCGCCTCAGGCTGCTGCCCAATCCTCCCGCCTCAGGCCGCAGCACAGGCCTAACGTCTCAGGCCGCAACTTAGGCCTTCAGTCTCAGGCCGCAACCCAGGCCTTCAGTCTCAGGCCGCAACCCAGGCCTAACGCCTGGGGCCGCAGACGCGAGGCAGTCCAGAGCCTGCCCCAGACCGTGACTGCGGCGCCTGCGGCCAGCCCCCCCGCCTTTTCCCTGGGAACCTCAGATGACATAGCCCTTTTCGCTGTACCGCACGGCTTCCAGGGATCCCAGGCCGATCAGGCGGAAACCTTTCGCCTTTAGAGTGCCGGAACCCAAGCTCCGCAAGCCCGTCAGGCGCTCCTCTCGGCCGCGGCCGTTTCAATTGGCCCGATCCCTGCATCAAGGCAGTGCAGGAGCCGTTTTACCGGCCCCGACCATGAACAGGCCGCAGCTTTCCGCAGGGGTCAGGCCTCTGCCGCATGCCCGGCCTTGCGGCGGCTTTCCGGGAGCGCCGGGGGAAGGCCCCAGGAAGGGGCCGGCCGCCAACGCGCCTTCCGCCTCCCGGAAATGCGCCGCGCCATGCAAGCCCCGACATGCCGCGCCTTCCGCGCCCTCTTCAAGCCCTCGCGCCTGACGTCGAAAAGGTTCTCCCGGACCTGCGCCGCGGAACGCCGAAATGGCTCCCGAAGCCCTTGCGCCGTGACGCCGAAACGGAGTCCCCGCGCCTTAGCGGCGGAAAGCCGAAATGGCGCCCGAAGCCCTTGCGGCGTAACGCCGAACCGGAGTCCCCTCGCCCTCGCGGCGGAACGCCTGAATGGCGGCGGAATCCCAAGGGATGCTACTCTGAAGGGGAGCTTCCGCGCCTTCGCCGCGTAACGACGAAAGGAAACTCTTTGCCCTCGCGACGTCACGCCGTAAAGGCGCTCCCCGGCCTTCGCTGAGGGACGGCGAAGGACAACCGCCGTGCCCTTGCCGCGTGACGTCGCTCCCCTGACCCCGGAAGGGAGCCGCCGCGCCTCTGGGCGTTCATTGCGCTCCGGGGGCGTTTCAGGCGCAGGGCTCTCCGTGCCCCTCCCGGACCCCAGGCCGGCCGCAACGACGGCGCTTATGCGGCATTCCCGCTTAAGCGCCTGCAAAAGCTGAAGACAAATACCTCGTTTGCTGGCACATGAATTGCTAAACCCCCTCTCAGAGCCCTTGTGCGGAAACCGCGAAGGGCCCGCCGGGGACGCCTCAGGCACGCCGGAAAACAAGCCCTCAGGCCGCAAGGCCTGTCAAAGAGGTGGTTTTATGCCCTCCTTAGAGCATCCGAAAGTAACGGCCCTCATCTCCACCTTCAACCGCCCGCAGTACCTGGAGGAGGCCATACAGTCCGTGGCGGCCCAGACCATGGACGACTGGGAGTGTATCGTCTTAAACGACGGCGGGCAGGATGTGGCGCACGTGGTGGAAAAATTTGCCGACCCGCGCATCATCTACGTGCCGGACGACGTCAACCGCGGGGCGGCCATCCGCTTCAACCAGGGCCTGAAGCTCGCCAAGGGCGACTACGTCTGCTACCTGGGCGACGACGACGTCTTCTACCCCAACCACTTCAAGGTGCTCTCGGACGCGCTTGACGCCAACCCCGAGGCGGGGCTGGCCTATTCCGACCTGTACGCCTCCAGCTCGGTGTCCGACTCGGCCACCGGCAAGCGCTTCATCCTCGACAAGCAGATGATGGTCTCCCGAGACTTCAACCGGGAGTTCATGTTCCACTACAACCACGTCCTCCACGTCAGCCTCATGCACCGCCGCGAGGCGGCCCTGCGGGTGGGCGGCTTCGACGAGAGCGTGAAGGTCCTCATCGAGTGGAGCCTTAACCGGAGGCTGGCCTTCATCTACGACTTCGTGCACGTGGAGGTGCCCACCGGCGAGTACCACATGGCGGTCTTCAAGTCCGACCGCATCTCCGTGCGCGAGAGGCGCGACCAGGAAAGCTACAAGCACAACCTCAGGCGCATCCGCTGCAACTTCCCCCCCGAGCCCTGGGGCAAGATCCAGAAGGTGGACCTGCTGTACCTGGTGAGCCGCTGGGGCGACAAGCTCAACAGGCACCTCAAGGAGATCATAGACAATTTCGACCACCCCATGCGGATCACCCTCATCGGGAACGGGACCAGGCTCGACGAGCGCCAGGCCAGGGCCAGCCTCAAGGAGCTCGCCGAGCTCAAGAACATCTCCATCCTCCACATCCCCCAGAAGATCCTGCCCGTCTTGGCCTTCCGGAAGGCCGCCAAGCTGTCCGACGCGAAGTTCCTGTTCCTGGTGACCCCGGCCCTCAAGGCCGTCGAGGCCCCCCGGAGGATCTTCGTGGGCGTGGACACCTTGGAGTCGAGCGAGGACCTCCACGCCATCCGCTGGGCGGTCAAGGGCGAGGAGAAGGAGAAGTCGGTCTTCGAGTGCCTCATCTACCGCGACTACTTCCTTTTCCACACCAAGCCCGGCAAGAACCACACGGTCATGGTCCCTTCGGTCACCATGGCCATCCCCAAGGGCTTCCGCTTCGACGCCATGTACTCCGAGTACAACCATCAGATGAAGGACAAGGCCTACGACAAGGCCGCGGCCCTCCTCAGGCTCATGCTCTCCGAGCGCAAGGGCTTCCCGCACATCCAGTACCTGATCCGCGACGTGGAGGAGAACGCCTACGCCTCCGGGGAGTTCGAGGAGCTGGAGACGCACCTCTTCGACCTCATCGAGCGCGGGTACCTTCCCGACAACTACATGAGGCTGTGCCGCCTCAGGCACCACCAGGGCCGCTGGGGCGAGGCCGTCCAGGCCGGCCAGAAGGCCATGGAGTGCCTGGACCTCACCTACGAGGGCTTCGACAGCGGCTGCTTCCCCATGAAGATCGACATGGAGATGGCCGCCTTCAAGCTCTTCATGCAGATGGGCGAGTCATACCTCAAGCTCCGGAACTTCGGGGAGGCCGCCCGCCACTACCACATAGCCTCGAAGCTCAAGAGCGACTCCTACAAGCCTTTCCTGGGCTTCGCCAAGACCTATCTCGATGCCGGCGACGTGGCCCGGGCCGAGGAGGCCATGACCAGGCTTCCCGGAAAGCTCGCCCAGAAGGACCCGGAGACCCATCGGATCCTCGCCGTCATCTGCCGCTCCCACAAGAACCTCCCCCTGGCCTTCGAGTGCCTCAAGAAGGCTTTCCAGTGCGGCCCCGCCGACCCGGAGAACGTTGAGCCCTTCTACTTCACTGGCGCCGGCCTGGGACTCTGGAAGGACATGGCGGCCCCTCTCCAGGCCTTCACGGAGAAGAAGCCCGACCACCCCGGGGCCTGGGCCAGGCTCTCCTCGGTCTACTTCAACTTAGGCGATGAGAAGGGGGCCTTCGAGGCGGCCGGCAAGGCCCTGGACCTCGATTCCCGCAACCCAGTCGCCCGGAGCATCATGGGCCGCGTGAAGTCCGGCAGGTACAGCCAGGCCTCGACCGAGAAGGCCGAGATCGCCGGCGGCCTCACCCTCGACACCGCGGCGGCCCTGGAGGGCATTTTGGACTCCACTCCCATCGTCTGGTAGCCGGGCGATCCGCCCCGGCCCGCCCTGACCCCCCTGAACCCTGACCTCAATGGCCTCACTGGCCTCACTGGCCTCACTGACTCTCCTGAACCCCCGGAACGGCCCCCGCAGTCGTCCGGGCGGCCTGGACGACCTTCCAGGCCCTCAGCCGCCTTCCGCGCCGCAGCCCCCCGCTTTCCCGAAATACCTGGGACTGCGGGGGGGGCGCGTCTCAGAAAAGGGCGCTTCAGGATAAGCCGGAGCCTCTTGGCCGCTTTTTCTTTCTCAACCCCTCAGGGCGGCGTCTACCCTGTACGGAACCGGTCGGCAACAGGGTTTCAAGCTGAACCGGCGCCGAAACCCCTCTAAGAGCCCCCGGCCGGCGAGGCTCGCGGACATTGGCCTCTGCCCCGGCCCTGCCGACAATGAGACATGCTTTGAGGCCGCCGAAACCCCCGAGTCGGCCCGAGACAGTTTAGCTGGGCAAGGCGTTGCCTACTTAGCGGCGGCATCGGGGGCGGCGAGAGAAGAAGGAGAACGAGTAGGAAAAGGAAAATGAAGAGGAGGTGGTTGAGGATGAGCAGGCGAGGGAGCGGGAGCGGGAGGAGAAGGAAAAAAACCCCGTCAGCGCGCCCGCCAGACCGAAAATCCTCATCTCCGAGAGACCGCCCGGCATCACTCGGCATCAATAGTTCTCTGATTCTCCGGCGCTTCGGCAGGGACCTGGAGCCGTCAAGGGACCGGCCTTGACCTGACCTCAAGCTTAATGGAAAAGGCTCCCCCTGCCGCTTCACTCTTTCCCGGCCAGAGGCGTTTTCAGCTTACGGGGCCTATGACTCCCCTTAAGCGCCGCGCCGGGGCGGTGCGCCTGCCGCGGCTTGGCCGTTCCCGCACCCCACTGAGCCTGCGGTCCTGGCCCCGGCTTGGCCGTTCCCGCACCCCACTGAGCCTGCGGTCCTGGCCCCAGCTTGGCCGTTCCCGTACCCCTCTGAGCCTGCGGCCTTGGCCGACGGCTTGGCCGTTACCGCACCCCTCTGAGCCTACGGTCATGGACGGCGGCTTGGCCGCCCCGCAGCTCCCCCTGAGCCACTGGTCATGGAGCCGCGCCCCTCAGACCCCGGCCAAGACGCGGCCCTTGCGGCCCGCAGCCTTTGGCAAGGCTCTCTGCCCCCTTCGGCCCTCAGGGCTCCGGGGCTTTTCCCGGATTTCACCTCAGCCGGGATTTTTCCGATAAGTTAACCGGAGGGGCTCCTCAGCCCGCATCTCAGCCTTCCCTGGCCTCAAGCCTCCCGGAAGGCGGCGGGAAGGCGCCCCGGAGGGACAACTCATGTCGACCTCGACAGGCATAATCTCAGGCGGCATCAAATGGACGGGGCTCTCCTCCGGCACCGACTTCGGGTCCGTGGTGGACAAGCTGGTGGCGATAGAGCAGCGCACCATCACCCGCCAGGAAACCTGGAAGGCCGAGTGGCAGGAGAAGATCACCGCCATCAGCGGCCTCAACACGCGGCTGGTGACCCTCAAGCTTGATGCCCAGGACAAGGACCTCAGAAGCGAGCTTCTGACCCGCGTGACCGCGGTCAGCGACGAGAAGGTGGTCACGGTCAAGAACACCTCCACCGCCTCCCTGGGAAACTACGACGTCACGGTGGGCGAGAAGATCAGCGAGAAGTTCGCGTCCAGGAGCTACAAGTCCGACGAAAAGATTACCCTGGCGGCGACGGGGGAACTCGTCATCACCTGCGGCGCCGAGACCTTCAACCTCACGGCGGTCACCGGGACCGACGGGGCCAACGCCCCGGCCGGATATTTCTCCGTCGACGACTTCAGCAGCCTCTCCAAGCTCGCGGACGAGATAAACCAGGTTACGCAGGGCAAAGGCGTCACCGCCTCGGTCATCACCGACAAGAACCGCGCTGACGGCCTTTACCAGAGGCTGGTCCTCACCTCCGAGGAGGCGGGGGCCGACCACCGCATCTCCGTGAGCGACCCGACCGTCCTGAACCTGGGGGCCAACTACGTGGACGACCCGGTCTACACCACCTTCCTGGGATCGGACGTGGAGGTCGCGGTCAACCACGACAGCTACTCAGGGCCCGTCAACAAGACCTTCACCTTCGTGCCCGCCAACACCGGGACCCTGGGCACGGACGAGATCACCATCCAGTGGGCCGACACCGAGGGCCATACCGGCAAGTTCACCCTCGCCGCCCAGTCGCCCCCGGCCCAGACCGTGACCGTGATGCAGGGCCTCGAGCTCACCTTCGACCTGGGGGCCGGGAGCGGCCGCTTCGTAGCCAGCGAATCCTTCACCGTCGACTGCCAGGCGGCCATACTCCAGAAGGGCCAGGACTCCGGCATGGCCCAGTCCGAGAAGGTGGTCAACGACGGCTTCGTGGACCTGGTAAGCCCCATCCACACGGGGGGCTCCACGGAGTTCATCTACTCCTACCGGGGAGAGATAAAACGGGTGGCCGTCACCGCCAACATGAGCCTCAAGACGCTGGCAGACGCCATCAACAACGCCGTCGACAACCCCGGGGTCGCCGCGACCATAGTCAACGACGGCACCGGCACCTCCACCTCCTACCACCTGATCCTCACCGGTGACGACACCGGGGCGGAGTCCACCATCGAGATAATCGATCCCGCGGTGCCCCTGACCTCGGGGGTTTTCGGGTCCTCCAGCTTCACTAAGGCCAGGGAGGCCTCCAACTGCATGGTCAAGGTGGACGGCTTCCCGGCCGGAGCCGAGAACTGGCTCCAGCGCAGCAAGAACGAGGTGGCCGACGTCATAGACGGGGTGGTCCTGACCGTCAACGCCGTGGGCACGGCCACGCTCTCCGTCCGCAACGACTCCGAGGGCATGCGGGACAAGATTGTCCAGCTCGTGAACTCAATTAACTACTGCAAGACCTATATCCTCGAATACACCAAATGGGGCGAGTCCAACCTCGAGGTAAAACTGGACGAGTCAGGCTCGGTAGTGACCTCCCGGGAGAACGCCAACGGCATCATGATCGGGAACTACGGCTTCCAGATGGCCCAAAGCGCCCTGGACTCCCTCATGAACTCCGGCCTCGTGCCCTTCCCCAGCGACCCGTCCCTTGACACCAAGGGTCGCATAGAGTTCCGCCAGAAGTTCCTGGACGATAACGGCCTGACCTTCGCCGCCCTCTCCGAGGTCGGCATCACCTCGGATCCCGACAACCAGGGGCTCTACAAGGTCGAGGAGTCCAGGCTGCTGGAGTGCATCAACGCCGACCCTGAGGCGGTGCTCAAGCTCTTCACCTTCGACGGCTCGTACGTCGACAAGGATGCCGCCGGCAAGGACAAGATCGTTTACATCAAGGGCATGGCCCTGACCGCGGCCGAGCGCATGGCCGAGATCACCTCGGACAGCGACACCTACGACACTGACGGCACCCTCATCGCGAAGTCCAAGGGCATCCTCGTAACCCTCCAGGAGAATTACGAGTCCATCATCGAGAACATCAACGCGAAGATAGCGCGCGAGGAAAAGAGGATCGAGCAGGTCCGGGCCCGCCTCACCGACAAGTTCAACCGGCTGGAGGTCTCCCTCCAGCAGCTCGAGGACATGCAGAGCAAGCTTGAATCTTCCATCCAGTCCCTCGAGTCAAGTTCCGAATAAACGCCCCTCCGCCTCGCCCGGGGCCATCAGCCCCCTGAACGTGACCTCAACGGTTATCCCCCGGCCCCGCGCCGCTGAGGGCTCCCGGACTGCGGCCTGGAGACGCGGCATGAACCGAGGCAGGGCGCTGGCCGCAAGGCGGAGGCGGCTGGCCGTAGCCTTAACTCCTGAGACGGCAGAACAAGATGCATAATCCCGGAGGATAAAGAGGCAAGGCCGGAAGCAACAGGCGAAAGAACCGAGGCTGAAGGCCGGTGG
>JAITRL010000116.1 GCA_031288415.1 Deltaproteobacteria bacterium
GGCACTCAGGGCACAGGGAGGAGAGATCCCAGGGCTTGCAGGAGTAGGGGCAGGGGTAATGCTCGAAAGGGGGCAGAAGCTCGGCCAGGGCGCGGGCGGCGGTGGACTTGGCCGTGCCCTTCTCGCCCACCAGGAGCGCCCCGCCGATGGAAGGGTCCACCGCCAGCAGGAGCAGGGCCTCGGTCATCCTCCCCTGCCCTACCAGGGCCGCCAGCGGGAAGACCGACTGATCCTCCCCTGCCCCGGAACCCCCGCCGCCTTCGCGGGCTCTGCCGCCATCGCCCGCGCCGCCCGCGCGGCCCTCGGGGGCGGCCCGCCCCGTATCGCCGGCTCTTCCTGCCACGGCTAGAGCCACTGGAGGCCGATGAAGCGGTAAATGTACTGGTGAATCACCGCCGAAGGGCGATGGATGTCCCGCAGGAGGCCTGAAATCTTCACGGTGTCGGGAGGGTTCTCGTAAAGGGGGAGGACCTCCCCCAGGTGACGCCAGAGGCAGCACTCGGGATAGAGCTCGGAGGCCCCGGGGCTGGAGCGGATCAGCGGCTTGAGGCCCAGGAGCAGGGCCTCGACCGCCCCCGGGGCGCCCGAGTAGGTCTCGGCGGAGAGGTAATAGTGGCAGGAGTTCAGGAAAGCCTTGAGTTCCTCGCCGTGGCCGTGGAAGAAGACCGAGTAGCCGCAGCCGTTCTCGGTGAGGAACTGCTGCACGTGCTGCTCGTTGGTCATGTTCCGGAGGCCCACGCTCAAGTGGAGCTCCGCGTCGGAGTAGGCGCGGTGGATGGCGAGGTACGCCTCCAAAAGGAGCAGGAATTCCCCCTTGTCCAGGGAGGCGGGCACCGAGGCCGCGATCTTGCGGGTCCCGTGGCGGGGGAGGTAGGTGTAGGACCGCGTGTCCACGGCCCGCAGGATCACCTCGAGGGCCGTGCCGTTCCTGACGTCGGGGTTGCCGGAGAGGAAGAGGTCCCTCAGGCAGAAGCTCTCGAAGAAGATGGCGTCGGCCCGGGCGAAGGAGACCTTGCGGGCCGCGCCCAGGAGGATATCCTCCCGGGAGAGCCGCACGCAGACCTTCTTGCCCTCGAGGATATCGGCCTCCCTGAGGAAGCAGGCCATGTCCTCCGCCAGCCCCTCGAGCCAGACGATGTCGGCCTCCCTGGCGGCTTGCTGGTAGACGTCGTACTTGAAGCTCATGACGCGCCGCAGGTCGAAGTACTCCGAGAGCCCGACGGACAGCACGTCAAGCTCCGGGCCGGAGGCCACGGTGAGGAAAACCGCCAGGGTCTTGCGGTCCCGGTCAGTGCAGCGCCTGATCATGTCCTCCTGCATGGCCCGGTCGGGATCGAAGGGCCCCTCGTCTCCCAGGCCTTGGCGGGCGCTCAATTCCCCCGTGCTCGGGCGCAGGAAGACCGAATGGCGGGTGGGCGTCCCCTGGAGGGTCTGCGCCATGGCCTCCTCCACCGCCGACAGGGCGCTCCAGTAACGGTACTCGTTGGGGTACTTGACGAGGAGCCGCTCCAGCTCGTCCCTGGCCCTCCCGTGCTCCTTGAGGCTGTAGCAGGTCAGGGCGAGGTCCAGCCTCGCCTCGCAGTCGTGCTCGTTAGCCTTCACGGCGGCTTCCAGGGTGTCTAAGGCCTCGCTGAACCTGCCCAGGGAGTGGAAGATCACCCCCAGGGACCTGAGCGCCCTGAAGTCATCCGGTTCGGCGTTCAGGGCCTGGTAAAGGATGGATATCGCGTCGTGTGTCAGCCCGCCCAGAAAGGACCGCTCCGCGGCGTCCACGAGATCCAAGGGCTTGGAGGCCTCGCTCACAGGGCACCCCCTTGAGGGAGTTGCGGCCTCCGCAAGAGCCCAGCGGCGGGCGGGCCGCCGCTGGGGGCCGCCGTCGCGCCGGCGGCGCCCGCGCCGCCTTCTCCCGCCGCCTGCCCGTCCGGCGCCGCGTCGGCGGGGCCCGCGCCTTCCGGCCCCACCGCGGCTTTCCGGGCTTTCGCGGATAC
The DNA here is from genome assembly GCA_031288415.1 of Deltaproteobacteria bacterium. Classification (GTDB taxonomy): domain Bacteria; phylum Desulfobacterota; class Desulfarculia; order Adiutricales; family Adiutricaceae; genus JAIRZX01. The sequence continues at coordinate 1,989 of JAITRL010000116.1, forward strand.
CGCGCCGGGCGCCGCGGGCCCTCCCGCGGCTTCCCCGACGGCCGCGGGCCGCCAGGAGGCCCAGGGGGACGGGGACTGGCCCGGGCGCTTGAAGTCCAGGAGCCGCCAGCTAGGGCTCCAGCTGCCGAAGCGGGAGGCCTCGGGATCGAAGATCACCGCCAGATCCAGCTCCGGGGCCACTTCCGCGAGCCTGGGGGCGAGGTTGAAGCCGGTCATGCCGAAAGTCCGGAAGCCGTCAGTGAACCTGAAGTTCAGGTGCCTGTCCCCGCCGGAACGGCAGGGGGCCGCGTCCGTGACCTTCACGCCGCGGAGGACGGCCACCGGGGCCGGGTGCCCCTGCCCGAAGGGCTACAGATCGGCCAACGCCCCCGCCAGCGTCTGCAGGTCGTCGAGATCGAGCTCGAGATCGATCTCCAGCTCGGCGTCGTCGGGAGGTCCGGGCTGGCGGGAAGCCCCCCGCTCGAAGGCCTCCTTGAAGGCCGGCAGCTTGTCGCGGTCCAGGGACAGGCCGGCCGCCTCGGAATGCCCTCCCAGGGTGCGGCAAAGGTCCCGGGCCTCGCGCAGCGCCGACAGCAGGTCGAAGCCGGGCGCCCCGCGCCCGCTGCCCGCGGCGACGGACCCCTCCAGGGAGAGGAGCACCGTGGGCCTGCGGGTGACCTCGGCCACCCGCGAGGCCACCAGCCCCAGAAGCCCTTTGGGCCAGGACTCGCCGGCCAGTACCACCGTGCGGCCCTCCGGGCCGCCGGAGGCCTCGAGCTGGGAGAGGGCGAGGGCGAGCAGCTTTTTCTGGCCCTCGTAACGGTCGCGGTTGATGGACTCGAGGGACTCGGCCAGGGCCCTGGCCCGCAGCGGGTCCTCGGTCACCAGAAGCTCCAGGGCCGGCTCCGCCGAGCCCAGGCGGCCTGCGGCGTTGAGCTTGGGGGCCAGCTTGAAGCCCACGTCCCGGGCGCTGACGCTGCCCGGGTCGTCCAGGCGAGAGGAGCTTTTGAGGGCCGACAGGGACGGCCAGGAGGTGTTGGAGAGGTATCTCAGCCCGTGGCGGACCAGGGTGCGGTTGACCCCGGTCAGGGGAGCCATGTCGGCCACGGTGCCCAAGGCCACCAGGGCGAGGTTCTCCACCAGGGGCGGGTTCATGTCCACCTGAACCCCCTTGAACCTGAGGGCCCGCTGGACCGCCCAGGCCAGCATGAAGGCCACTCCCACCCCGGCCATGGGGGAACGTTCCCAGCCGCCCCCCAGGTGCGGGTTGACGATGGCCGCCGCCGGCGGGAGCTGGGGGGGCAGGCGGTGGTGGTCGGTCACCACCACGGGGAGGCCCAGGCGGTTGGCGGCCACCACGGCCTCCAGGTCAGAGACCCCGCAGTCCACGGTGACGAGGAGCCGCGCGCCTTTGGCGTGGAGGCCCTCCACGGCCTTGGCCGAAAGCCCGTAGCCGTCGCGGAGCCGGTTGGGGATGCGGGTGATGACCTTGTAGCCCAAGGCCCCCAGGACCCTCACCAGGATCGCCGTCGCGGTGAGCCCGTCGGCGTCGTAATCCCCCGCCACGGCCACGGTGTCGCCGCGCTCGCGCGCCGCGAGGAAACACTCCACCGCCTTCCGCATGTTGGGCATGGTCTCCGGCAGCGGCAGCCTGCGCAGCTCCGGGGCCACGAATTCCCGTATCTCCTCCCGGGACCGGAACCCCCGCCCCAGGAGAAACTGGGCGTACTTGACGGGCTTGCCCAAGGACCCGGCCAGTTCCCTGGCCGCCGCCCTGTCCACCTCTTCCCTGTACTTCCAGATCATGCCCCTCTCCCCTGCCGGCGTCCCCGGCCGCAGTCCCGGCAAAGCCCTCCGGCCGGCTCTCCCGGCCGGAGCCTCCAAGGCCCGGAAGGCCCGGAAAGCCCGGAAGGCCTTCCCGGATCCTTCGCCCCGCGTCTGCCCGCCCCCGCAGGCCCTTCCGAGGGCCGCGGCCTGCAAAGCCCGCGCCGCAGGCGCGCCCCCCAGGCCGCCCCGGGCGGCAATGTCCTGCGGCCGGGGGCTCCCCCGGCCGCGGCCGGCGGACAAGGCCGCGCCTCCAAGGCCTTTCCCGCGCGGCCGGGCCGGGGAAGGCGCGCGCGGGACAAGGGGCCCGCCTCCCCGGGTCCTGCGGCCCGGGGAGGCGGGCCTGCGGCGGGCGCGGCGCGCATCCTGGCTCAGCCTCCCATCGCCAGGGCCGCGCCGTCCAGGGCCTTGATCTCGTCCCTGAGCCTGGCGGCCTTCTCGAAGTCCAGCGCGTCCGCGGCCTTCTTCATCTCCTTGCGCAGGAGCTTGACCGTCCGCGGTATCTCCTCCGGCCTGACGGCCTTGCCCCTCGCCGTCGCCGGGATTTTGGGCACGGGCGCGTAATCCTGTTCCCACACCGACAGGGCGATGGACTCCACGTTCTTGCGGATAGTCTCCGGGGTGATGCCGTGGAGGCGGTTGTACTCGATCTGCTTGCGCCGCCTCCTCTCCGTCTCGTCCCTGGCCTCGGTCATGGCCGGGGTCATGGAGTCCCCGTAGAGGATGACCTCGCCCCCGGCGTTGCGGGCGGCGCGGCCGCAGGTCTGGATCAGCGAGCGGGCGGAGCGCAGGAATCCCTCCTTGTCGGCGTCGAGGATAGCCACCAGGGACACTTCCGGCAGATCCAGGCCCTCGCGCAGGAGGTTGATGCCCACCAGGGCGTCGAACTCCCCGGCCCGGAGATCGCGCAGGATCTCCACGCGCTCGATGGTCTTGATGTCGGAGTGGAGGTAACGCACGCGCACCCCGCGCTCCGAGAGGTACAGGGTCAGGTCCTCGGCCATGCGCTTGGTGAGGGTGGTGACCAGGGTCCTTTCCCCCTTTTTCGCCCTGGCCTCGATCTCGGAGTGCAGATCCTCCACCTGGCCGCTCACCGGCCGGAAGATCATGGGAGGGTCGATGAGGCCGGTGGGCCTTATCACCTGCTCGGCCACGAGGCCGCCGGAGATCCCGAGCTCGTACTCGGCCGGGGTGGCCGAGACGTAGACGGCCCGGGAGAGGCGGGAGTCGAACTCCTCGAACGTGAGCGGGCGGTTGTCCATGGCGGAAGGCAGCCGGAAGCCGTGCTCCACCAGGACCGTCTTGCGGCTCCGGTCCCCGTGGGACATGGCGCGCACCTGCGGCACGGCGATGTGGCTCTCGTCCACTATGAGCAGGAAGTCCTCGGGAAAGTAGTCCAGGAGGGTCGGGGGCGGCTCCCCCGGGCTGCGCCCCGTCAGGTGCCGGGAGTAGTTCTCGATGCCGTGGCACCAGCCCAGCTCCTTGAGCATCTCGAGATCGAAACGGGTGCGCTGCTCGAGCCGCTGGGCCTCCAGCAGCCTGCCTTGGGACTGCAGCCGCCGGAGCCTGGGCCCCAGCTCGGCCTCTATGTCGGCCATGGCGCGGTCCAGGTTCTCGCGGGTGGTCACGTAATGGCTGCCCGGGTACACCATGACCTCGGACAGGCTCCGGAGGGTCTTGCCGGTCAGCGGGTCGGTGAGGCTGATCCTCTCCACCACGTCCCCGAAGAACTCCACCCTGACGGCCTCGGCCTCTTCCGAGGCGGGGAAGATCTCGAGGGCGTCGCCGCGCAGGCGGAACACGCCCCGGTGGAAGTCGTACTCGTTGCGCTCGTACTGCATCTCCACCAGGCGCGCCATGACGTTCTCGATGGGCCGGGGGACCCCGGCCTCCAGGTGAAGCATGAGCCCGTAGTAGGCCTCGGGAGAGCCCAGGCCGTAGATGCAGGAGACGGAGGCCACTATCACCACGTCGCCGCGGTCGCACAGCCTCCGGGTGGCCGAGTGGCGCATGCGGTCGATGGCCTCGTTGACCTGGCTCTCCTTCTCGATGAAGGTGTCGGACTGGGGGATGTAAGCCTCGGGCTGGTAATAGTCATAGTACGAGACGAAATACTCGACGCAGTTCTCGGGGAAGAAGCCCTTGAATTCCGCGAAAAGCTGGGCGGCCAGGGTCTTGTTGGGGGCGAGGACGAGCGTGGGAAGCCCGACCTGGGCCACCACGTTGGCCATGGTGAAGGTCTTCCCGGAGCCCGTCACCCCCAGAAGCACCTGGGATCTGGCCCCGTCCCTGATGTTGGACACCAGCTGCTCGATGGCTTGGGGCTGATCCCCCTGCGGGGAGTACTCGCTCACCAGCTTGAAGGGGCGCCGATCGGGCTCCGGGAGCCCGGCGCGGGAGACCGCGGCCTGCGGGCGGGGCGCGGCGGAAGGCGCGCGCGCGGCGCCGTCGGCCGGTGAAGCGGGCGCGGCAGGCCCGGAAGCGCCCGGGCCCTCGCCAGGGTCCGCCGGAAAGTCCGCCCGGGCGCCGGGGGCAGGCGGCCTGCCGCCGGCCGGAGGCCTGCCGCGTTTTTTATGGGCCCCGGCGCCCGCCGCCGCCTTAGGCATAGCGCCAGGAGGTCCCGCCGCTCTTGTCCTCGAGGATAACGCCCATGTCGGTGAGCTCCTTGCGGATCCTGTCTGCCTCGGTCCAGTCCTTTCTGGCCCGGGCCTCGTTGCGGAGGCCGATCCTCTCCTCTATGAGCTCCCTGGCGGGCAGGGAGCCTTTGCTTTCCTTGAGCGCCGCCAGGCGCCCGAAGAAGCCGGCGTGATCCGCGAGATCCATTCCCAGCCAGGCTCCCATGGAGACCGCCGCCTCCCTGAGGGGGGCCGCGGCGGCCGCGTCGAGTTCCGCGACGCGGCGGTTGAGCAGGCGGGCCGCCTCGAAGAGCGCCCCCAAGGCCAGGGAGGTGTTGAGGTCATCGTTTAAGGCCTCCCTGAACCGGGAGCGCAGGGCCTCGGCCTCGGCCAGGGCCTCGCCCGCGGACTGCCCGGAGGAGCCGCCCGCCCCGGAGGGGGTCCCGAGGGCATCCGCCGCCTCGACGGCGCGGTACAGGCGCTCGAGGGCGCGGAGGGCCTCTCCCACGGCCTCGTCGGAGAAGTCCACGGGTCCGCGGTAGTGGCTGGAAAGCAGGAAGAAGCGCACCGCCTCCGGCGGGAAGCGCCTGAGGATTTCCTTGACCCCGAGGGCGTTGCCCAGGGACTTGGACATCTTCTCGGAATTGACGTTCACGAAGCCGTTGTGGAGCCAGACGACGGCCATGGTACGGCCCAGGGCCGCGGACTGGGCCATCTCGTTCTCGTGGTGGGGGAACACCAGGTCCTGGCCGCCGCCGTGGATGTCGAAGGCCGGCCCCAGGAGCCTGGCGCTCATGGCGGAGCACTCGATGTGCCAGCCGGGCCTGCCGGGGCCCCACGGGCTGGGCCACGAGGGATCGCCGTCCGCCGCCGCCTTCCACAGCGCGAAGTCGGCGGGGTTGCGCTTGCGGCCGTCCACGGCCACCCGGGCGCCGGGGGCCGTGTCCTGCGGCTCGCGCCGCGAGAGCGTTCCGTAGCTCGGCAGGGAGTCCACGTCGAAGTAGACGTCCCCGTCCAGGGCATAGGCGTGCCCGGCGTCCATGATGCCCTGGATGTCTTCCTGCATCTGGCTGATGTACTCGGTCGCCCTGGGGGCGAAGGTGGGCCTCAGGCAGCCCAGGGCGTCCATGTCCTCGTTGAAGCTCGCGATGTAGCCTTCCGCGAGGTCTTTCCAGTGGACCCCCTTCTCCCGCGCGCGGGCGATGATCTTGTCGTCCACGTCCGTGAAGTTACGCACGTACTTCACGTCATGGCCCGATGCCGCCAGGTGCCTGACCAGGATGTCGAAGGCCACCGCGGCCCTGGCATGGCCTATGTGGGCGTCGTCGTAGACCGTGGGGCCGCAGACGTATACCCCCGCCTCCCCATCCTTAAGCGGCCTGAAGTCGCACAGGGAGCGGGTGAGGGTGTTGTAGAGCTTCAGCGTCATAATTTCCCGGAAGACGCCCCTCCGCCGGGGACAAGGGGGAGGCGGCCGCAAGTCAGGGCATGCAACAGCAGTCTGGGAGAGCCGGGCGGGAGGCGGGAGATGCGGCCGGGCCCTTCCGGCCGGAAGGGTCAGGGCCTGCGGCGCATGCCGGACCGCAAGGGGCGCGCATTTCCAAAGGGACAGTATACCACAAAATCCGCGGCTTCAACATGTTTCCGCAGGAGCTCAAAGCGCGGAAATGCCCCGGGAAGCCTCCAGGGCGACCTTTGACGGGTCCCGGCACGCGCAGGCCCGGCCCTTAATCCCCGCAAGCGGGGCCACTCCAGACGAACGGGCGGGGCAAGGAAGCCTCAGGCCAAGGAAGGCCGGCGGGCCAGAGGCGGGAAAGCCTTGACGTTTTACGCCTCAAGGCGGAGCCGGAGTTGCGGGAGACCTTTGACAGCTTGATTAGGTCATTTTAGAACGAAGTGGATGTTTTCGATCTAAATTGGCCTGATTAACCGGAAAATGAAAGAAATATTCAAATTATGGTAAAAATTAGTTCATTTCACGGACTTTAGGGTGATTTTCGGAAAATTTGGAGTGACTTTCGATGTAAACAGTTGATAATCCCGCAGATACCCCCTAAAATAACCTGCAAATCCTCTTTTCCGGACTGAGGCCGCTCGGCAATCCTGAAAAAATCGCCGCGAACTTCCTCGGCCGCAAGCCTGAGTACCCCCCTTGGCGCCAAACCGGGAAGGCCTGCGGCGCCTGTTGAGGCCGCCTGCAATCAGATCCTCACAACCGGCTTGAGATAAATTTAAGCCATCCGCTCCCCAAGCCGAAAAGAAAGGTAAAGGGGGGGCCGCAGGCCGCCCCGGACCGTCGGCTTACGGAGGTGCGAGATGCTGGTGTCGAGCGATTTTCTGGGGTACCTGAACAGGGTAAAGCGGGAAGCCGAAAAGAACTCATCCCCCCTGGTCTCAGCCGCCCTCAAGTCATCGCCGGGCGGCAAGGAGAAGGCCGCGCCGGTGGATCAGAAGACGGCAAGGCGCGAGAGGGCTCCCCAGGAGGATGACGTGGAATACCTCAACGAGCGCAAGTCCACCCTGAACGTGGTCCTGTAGCCGCAAGGTCTCCGCCTGAGGCGGGAGGGCCCGCCCCTGAGGGGGCCGCGCGCCATGCCCGCTCGTCCCGCGGAAAGCCCGGCACGTGGCCGGCTCCCTGCGGCGGGGGATCAAGTCGGCCCAAGGCGCCCTTTCGCCCGGAAAGCCCGGAAAGCCTGTCCCCGGCCGGAATTACCCTCCCCGGCTTCCCTTAGCGGCTCTTTTCGCCGCGTAACCCAAAAACCTGCCGCCCCGAAGCCCTTCCTTGCCGCCGCCTCTGCCGAACCTGCCTTCCTGCCGCATTCGGCTCCCTGAGCCTGCCGATTCTTCCCCCCCGCCGCATTTGACTCCCCGCCCCTGCCGATCCGGCCTCACTGCCCTTCCCCGCTTTCTTCGCTCACTCCCCGCCGCTCGCCATATCCTCCGCCAATCGGCCCTCCCGGTCGCCCCGATCGACAAATAGCCAAGCAAAATTCCAAAATTCGGGCCTTTGACAACCCCTCTCCGGTTGCCTCGGCGCCTGTTCCCAGGCCCCCCGTACCCCTCACTCGCTAGGCCTGCGGGTGAGATGCCCGTCCTGGACCCCTGAACTAGCGCAAGGGAGTCTTCAGCCTTTTGCCGCGTTGAGGCGCTCCATCCGGAGCAAGGCTTAGGCTGGCCTCCAACCGCCCGGGTTCAGGGAGCCGCGTCTCCCGCCCGCATCATTATCCCGCCCGCATCATTGTCCCTCCAGCATGCTTCGGCGCCGGATTTCCAGGTCGAAGCGGCAGGCCGCAGGTTCAAGGCTGACGGCTGACGATGCATGGCTTACGGCGCAAAATCTAGAAATCCAGTATGCCAGTCCCTTAATCACGGCATCAGAGCTGGAGTTTAAGGAAGATAGCGTCTTAATCACGGCTTAAAACATAAAGATTCAGGTTAAAGTCACAAGAATCATGGTGTAAAATCTAAAGATCCAGAAAAATACGGCACAATCACTATGCCATTTCCAGATATTCAGTCTCATCGGGGAGCAATCACGGCTCAAAATCTAGGCTTTCAAGCATAATGCTCCTGGATCATGGCTCCAAATCTAAAAGCTGTTTCCGCAACTCCACAGTTCCGCGCCCGAAAAACGATGGCCATGGGTTTCCGCGCCCGGCCCCGGCGGATCCAGGCTACGTCCGCTGGCGGCCATTTCTGAAGACAGAGCCCCGACCGGCCTGTCCGAGGAGCGGCCTGTGGCGGCCGTTCCCGGCAAGCGCCGAAATTCAGCCCGGCTCCGGCCTCAGTCCTCGCCTTCGGCCAGGTAGCAGAGTTCAGCCGTGACTTCCCCGAAAAAACCGGCCTTCGCGAGGGCCAGGGAATAAAGCTCTATCTGCTTGAGGTAGGCTCTCTCATCCGCTGGCCTGCGGTGCTTGTAATCGACCAGGCGCCCTCCGCCGCCGGGGAAGGTGTAGAAAAGATCCACGACCCCGGTGAGGGTAACGGGGCCCCGGCCCTGCTCATCCTGGTCCAGCCGCAGCCAGAACGGCCACTCCCTCCAGACGATGCAGCCGGGGGTGGCGAGGGCAAGGCGCACCTCCGCCCCGATTCTGCCTTCCTGGAACCTGTGCGCCCGGGCGGCCACGCGGTCCAGGTCCCCTGGGGAAGCCTCCAGACCGAGGCGTTCGGCGATCTCGCCGGCGAGCTTACGGTATCCGGCCGGATCGGTCGCGAAATCCGTGACCTCCAGGACCGCATGGGCGAGGGTGCCCTGCGCCGCCGCATCAAGGCCTGCAGTCCCGGAAGGGCCGGCCCTCCCGGCTTCCGCGCCGGCTATGCCGGAAGCCGCCGCGGCCTCTTGGGCCTTGAGGCGGCGCTCGGCGTCTGGCGAGGCGGAGTCCTCAGCGGCCTCCCAGGGGTCCGGGGCTTCGGAAAGAGCCCAGGAGGGGGTTTTCCGCCTCAGGTCGCGCTGGCCGATCGCGCCTCCCGTCACCAGGGCGGCGTACCGGGTCACCGTGCCCGACCAGGCCCGCGACTCGGGAAGCGGCCTGAGCATCCCCGGCCGCGGGAGGCCAAGGGAGGCCTGCGGGCCGGCCTCGGCCGCAGCCTTGCCCCCTGAGCCGCGCGCGGCAAAGGCCGCCGTCCCGGCTCCGGGCGCCGCCCCTGCCCCGTCCGCGGCCCCGGCCTTTTCCTCGGCCTCCCTGAAGGCCAGGAGGGAGGCGGCTTCGCTGTCCCACCTGTCACCGTCCCAGGCGGAGGGGAAAAGCTCCGCGCCGCCTTCCAGAAACTCCACGCGCCCTTCCCGCCGCGGCCAGGATTCCAGCCACTGGAGCCAGCCGGCCTTCTCGAACTTGACGCCTCTGCCTCCCTCCCCGGCCTCCGGGGTGGACTGGACCGTTTCAGGGGCGGCCTCTTCCCGCCCGGCCGACCCCGCTTCCCCGGAATTCCCCGTTTCGCCGAAGGACGGCAGCCGCGCGGCATCCCAGCCGTCGGCCAGGTCTTCCCGGGACTTGCCGCCGGAGGCCTTCCCCAGGAGGACCAGCCTTTCCCTGGCGCGGGTCGCCGCGACGTAAAGGACCCTCAGGTGCTCGGCCCGGGCCTCCCGGTAGTCGTTTTCCTTGATCTTATCGTACAGCCCCCCCCTGATCGTCAGCGTTTCGCCCTCCGGGCGGTATTTCACGGCCACGATGCCCTCGCCGTCCATGAGTATGTCCTGTTGCCGCTCGCGCTCTTCGCTGTCGGCCTCCGGGACCAGCACCACGGGGAACTCCAGCCCTTTGGAGCGGTGGATGGTCATGATGTTGACGGCGGACTTGGAGACGGCCCCCTCATCGGGGGCCCCCTTTTCCTCGGCCTCATTGACGGGCCGCTCTTCCCCGCCGCCCTGTCCCTCGGGGGAGCCCTCGCCCGCGCGCGCGCCGGAGAAGGCGAGATCCTCCACCAGGTCGGCCGGGGACGCGGAAGCCTCCCGGTTGAAGACCGCAAGCCCCTTGACGAGATCCAGCACATCCTGCAGGCCGCGGACCCGCTCCGGGGCACCGCCGGGCCGCGAGGAGAACAGCCTGGGCACGAGCTCGCGCTCTTCCGCCGCCAGCTCCATGATCTCGCCTGGCGGCCTGCGGAGGGCGAGATCGCGCAGGGCGAGGAAGATCTCCCGCAGGGACCCCGCGGCGGCAAGCTCGCTTGCCGGGATGCCTTCCGGGTAAGGGGCCCCTTTCAGGAAGCGGGAGGTCAACCCCTCTTCCCGGCTGCCGGGCCCCCCTGACAGGCAGAGAAGCTCGAGCGCCGCATCCGAGACCGGACCCAGCGGGGAAGTCAGGGCGACCGCGAGGTTGAAGTCGCTTTCCACGCCGCAGAGCGCCAGCCAGAAGGAGACCATGCCCAGGACGGCCGGGTCGGCGAACAGGTCCTCGCCCTTGACCGTGTGAGCCGGGATGCCCGCCTCGCGGAGGGCCGCCTCGAAGACATCCGAAAACTGCTTGCGCCTGATGAGGATGGCGCAGTCCCCCGGCCGGGGGGGGCCGGGGTCCGCTTTCCCGCGCTCCGCGCAGCCTGCCCCGGCCTTGCCGCCCGCCCCTTGGATCTCCCCGGCGAACAGCCGTTTAAGGTAAAGCGCAAGAGCCCTGGCCTGGATCACGATTTCTGCCGGCGGATCGGGCAAGGGCTCGGCGGGCGACTCCCCGGCCGGCCCTGTCACGTTCCCGACGTCCGCGGCCCCGGACCCGCGACGCGCCTGGGGACCCCTGTCCCCCGCGGAGGCCTTGGACGCCGCCGCGGCCTTGGAAGCCTTGGAAGCCTTGGCCTTCATCGGGTCCTTGGCGGCCGCCGGGTTCCGGGGGCCTTCCGCGGCCGCGGCGGGCGCGCGGCTCTTCTCGGGCCTGGGGATCAGGATGGCCGTCACCGCGGGGCCGGATCCCCCGTCCTTGCGGTAGGCCTTCTGGAGGCCGTAGGAGTCTCCCATCAGGTCACGGAAGAAGGCGTTGTAGAAGCCGATCAGGGCCTCGGCGCTGCGGTAGTTGGTGTCGAGGGAGAGCGCGGCCCCCCGTCCGCCGGCCTCCCGGAGCTTCTTTTCCAGCCCCTCCATCACCGCCGGCTCGGCCCCGCGGAAGCGGTAGATGGACTGCTTGTGGTCGCCGAAAGCCCGGAACGCCAGGGGGGCCTCCTTCCAGTCCAGCCTGGAGAACGAAAAGGGCTCAGGATCCGCCGCTCCGGCCCGGCCGGAGGGCCCGGGCGGGGAGTCGGGATCCTGCAGGATAAGGGCCAGGGTATCGGCCTGGAGGCGGTTGGTGTCCTGGAACTCGTCCACGACTATGAGCTTCCAGCGGCGGTGCTCCTCGCGCCTCACGTCCGTCCTTTCCCTCAGGATCTTCCGCGCCAGGTACAGCATGTCGCTGAAGTTCAGGACCCCGCGGTCGCGCCGCTTTCTGAAGGCCCTGTCCTTGAGCTTGCCCGAGAGGGCCGCAAGGAGGCTCCCGGTCCGCCACGCCGCGGCGTGGCCTGCGGCGTCCAGGACACCCGTAAACAGGGGCGAGAGCAGGTTCTTGATGTCGCCGTTGTACTTGGACTTGCGGTAACCCGCCGTTCGGAATTTCTCGTCAAGAAGCCCCCAGGCTTCTGTTAGCGGGGCCACAGGCCTCAGGCCCTCCCAGGCGGAAGGATCCCCTCCCTCCAGGGCTGAGAGGAGGCGAATCAGCCCGTCAAGCCCTTCCCGCACGAGGTCCCCCCGCCCGTTCTCGTTGGAGATCATGAACCTGGGGTTCAGGGCCTGGTCCGCCGCGGTCGCGCGCTCGCGGCCGGCCGCTTCCCGCAGCCCCGCGACCGCGGACCTGAGGCCGTCTTCCGGCGGCCGCGGGCCGCTCAGGAGACTGTCAAGGCCCCACTCGCTCATCCTGCCCTCCACCTTGGCGAGCCAGCCCGTAAGGCTGGTGCCCCAATCCCGCGAGAAGGGCACCTGGGCGAGGATGGCCATGAGATCCGGGTCCTCTTCGTGCAGGAGGTCGCAGAGCGTCTCCAGGAGATCCCCGCCGCCCTCATCCCGGTCCACCGCGAGCCCGGCGGGCAGGTTCAGGGTCCAGCCCGCCCTGCGCACGAGGGAGTAGGAGTAGCCGTGGATGGTGCCGATCTCGCTTTGGGCCAGGTTGCGGATCTCCTCGGACCAGTAGCGCCTGAGGGCGTCGTCGGGCGCGTCCCTGAGCCGCTGCCTGAGGCCTTCCGCAAGGCGGGAGCGCATCTCGCCCGCCGCCTTGTCCGTGTAGGTGAGGGCCAGCACGCCCGCGACGCTGCGGCTGGCGGGGTCGCGTTCCAGGAAACGGAGGATGCACTCTACCAGCGTTTTGGTCTTTCCGCTCCCCGCCCCGGCAGTGACGCACAGGTTGACGTCCGCCGCCAGCACCCGCTCCTGGGACTCGTTGAAAACGATCTTGCCCATGTCCTTAAGCCCTCCTCCGGCCGCAGAGCCGGGCGTAGTCGCAGTACGCGCAGGTCGCCTCGTCGGTCAGCCCGTCCGCCGGCTCCGTGTGCCTCTCCAAAAGGTTCTCCCAGAGGGCGGAGAGGACCTCCGGGCCTCCCGGATCGCCCTCGATGAAGGATTTCTCGTGAGGGGGGGACATGAACTCGTACCTGGCGGAGGCCCGGCCCAGGAGGTACCGTTCCGCGGCGAGCCTGTAGACGAGAAGCTGGCAGTGAGAGACCCTTATGCCGACGGGCCGCAGGGGGAAGCCGCCCGCGGAGGGGGAGAGGGCTTCCGGTTTAGGCTTGCCGGCGTAATAGCCGGAATGCCGCATCTTGTAGTCAATGACGCGCAGGCCCCCGTCAGGGAGGCGGTCGACGCGGTCGAGGCGCCCTTCCATGTAAAACGCCCCTGACTCGCTTTCCACTTTCAGGGGCGGGGCGGAGGGCGCGCCTCCCCGGGCTTGGGCGCCGTCCGCTGCCGCTTCGCCTCTCCGGCTTTTCCCTCTCCCGAACCTCCATTCGACGGCGAGGATCTCATGGGGAAAGCCGTCCTCGCGGAAGTGCCAGCGCAAGAGGGCCCGCTCCAGCTTGGCCAACGAGTCCCGGAAAACCGGCAGCCGGCCCAAGGAGCCGGTTTTCCGTTCCTTTGCCGCCTTCCCGGGCCTTTCAGGAGCCCGGTCCTCGCCCTCTTCGCTCACCATTTCCGCGAGGTTCTCGGCTTCCCTGGCTTTTTCGCGGAAAATCCCGATCAGCCTCCGGGAGGAGACGAGGCCGGGAGGCCGCTCTCCCGGCTTCAGGCCCGCCAGGGGCGCGAGGAATTCCTCCAGCACGGAGTGAAGCAGCGTGCCCTGGTCCCGGGAGCTCCACTGGGCATCGGCCTCAGGCTCGGGCTGGATACCGAGGATATGCCCGTACCAGAATTTCCGGGGGCACGCGGCATAGTCCGTGAGATGGCCTATGTACACGACGGGCCGCCCCTCATGGGATGCGAGGGACCTGAGCCAGGCTTCCAGCCTCTCCTCCGGGTACTTCAGCCTGGAAGGCGCCTGAGGGAGAAGCGGGGAGAGGGGCCGGCAGAAGGCCGGCCCCTCTCCGGCGGCCTTGAGGGCCGCCGGAATGGAGGCCTCGGGGAGCCTGATCAGATGGAGGCGCAGCTCTTCGGGGGAGGCGAGGAGCCGGGGCTCGGGGGGGACCGCCCGGCCCATGTCCTCGATGACGAGCCGGCCCTGCGGCTTCGGCTTCCGCTTTCCCTCCGGCTTTCCCTCCGGCTCCGCGTCTCTTGCCAGTTCAGCCTTTCCGGCCCGCTCCGCCTTGCCGCCCTCCGGCGTCTTGGGATCAGGCCGGCCCTCAGGCCCGTCGCTTTCAAAGAGGCCGGCAAGGCTCGTCACCAGGGCCGCGGGCAAGGCGTCCTTGCCCTCCGGGGTCCTGGCGGAAAACATGACGAAAACCCGCCTGGCCTGGGCCAGGGCCGCGGCCGCGGTCTCCTCGTCCTCGCGGCAGCGCTCCGAGGCGTTGGTCCACAGCGAGCGGCCCGCCCTGAGCCTGCGGAAGCCGTCCGCGAACTCCGCAGGCCAGAAGGCCCCTTCGGCTCGGGCGGCGGGAAAGCTGCCCTCGTTGAGCCCCAGGAGGAACAGGGCCTCCATGAAGGCCCCGTGGATCCTGTAATAGTTGTGGACCCGGATCCTGCCGGAGGGATCCTGCCCATCCTCCGGGCCCGCGACGCGCTCGTCGGCCATAGCCTCGCCCAGCCATTTCCTGAAGGCCTTGATTCCGGGCTCCGGGGCCTCAGGCGAGGCCTCCAGGGCGGTTCCCAGGCTGTCCAGGACCCCGCGGAACAGGTCCGCGGCCTCGCGGTCGCGCTCCAGCTGGGCTTCCGCGAGGGCCGAGAGGCGCGCGGCCGCCCCCGCCCCCTCCCCGGAGGCGGCGGGGGCGGCGGTAAGGGGGCGGCGCAGGCCCGGCCCGGACTCCAGGGTCCTGTCCTCCCCCCAGGACAGCTCCGCCAGGGCCTGGCGGAAGACCACCAGGAACGCCCCCCAGCTCGCCGCCGCCTGGAGCTCGCTTTGCAGGCGCCTCAGGCGCCCCACGGCCCGGACGGCCGGATGGCCCCGGTCCAGGGCCGGGCTTCGGCCGAAGCCCGCGCCGGCCCGGTCGTCGGCGATCCCGGAACCGCGCACCCCCTCCAGAAGCTCCCGTTTGCCGCAGCCGAAGTCCAGATAGGGGCTCGCGAGCGCGCGGGCGACGCGCCTCCGGTCGTACCCCGACTCCAAAAGGCTCAGGATGTCCAGCACGGCCAGGGCAGGGCCGCATCTCTCCAAAAGCTCCCCTCCCCGGTGGAGGAGCCTCGTACCGAAGCGCCGGGCGCAGTCATCCAGCATGGGCAGGTATTCCTGGAGCGAGGGCACCACGATGGCGATCCGGGAGGGATCGGTCCCCTCCGCCGCCAGGGACTTGGCCAGCCGCACGGCGTTCTCGCACTCCATGTAGCGGTTGGGGGCCCGGATGACGCGCAGGGGCGAGCCCGCCAGGGAGGGCGGCCCGCCCTTGGGGGGCGGGCCGAAAAGGTTTCCGGCGGCGAACCTCAGGACCTCCGGGGCCTCGACCGGCGGCAGGCCCGGCATGAGCTCGTCGCCTTCCCCGGTGGCTACATCGGTCAGGCAGAGCTCGAGGTCCCCCCGCGCAGGGGCTTCCGGCGCGGGGCCGCGGCCGGGGAGCCTTGAGCCCTCGGCATTCTGCCTGAAGCTCTCCAGGTCCTCGATGAGCATGCGCTTGAGGGCCCCGGCGCGGCCGCGCTCCGACTTGTCGCTGACCCAGCCGGGGCCGGTGAGGCTTACCGTCACCTTATGCCGCGCGGCCAGGGCTTTCACGAGATCGGCCTCGAAGGGCAGGAGCCTCTGGAAACGCAGGAACCTGACGGTTTTCACGCCCTTGAGGGCCCGGAACGGCCGCCCTTTCCCGAGCTCCTCCACGGCTTTCCGGCGCAGGCCCTCCTCGTCCTGGAGCCCCTGGGAGAGGAGCCAGCCCTCGTAACGGCGGCCCAGCTCGGCGGTCTTGCGGGCGAGGGGCTCGGGGCTGAGCCCTTCCACCTTGTCCCAGCCTATGCCCGCGAGCCTGATGCGCCTCAGGCCGTCCCCGAGCCCCGCCGCGAGCTCGGAGGCCAAAGACGCCGGCGGCTCCTCGGGAAGCCCCAGGACCTCCCAAAGCTCCCTGGAGAGCCTTTCCATGAAAAAGGCCGAGGCCCAGGGATCGACGAGCCGCCCTCCCAGCTCGTCGCGCAGGGCCCTGTCCAGGGAACTCATGGTCCGCACTGAGGGCCTGAGAAGCGCCTGCGTCTCCCGCAGCACGAAGTCCCTGAACTCGGCAAGCACGGGCTCGCTGGGGACCACGCAGAGGACTTCCGGCTCGAAGACGGAGCGGCCGGCGCTGACGGCTGCCGGGAATCTGAGTTCCATAAGGCTCCTCCAAGGCGCGCCTGCGCGCCTGGGGGCAAACCCTTCCCCGCCGGGCCGCCGGGCGCAGGGCTTGCCTTGGACAGGCCGGAAGCTGAAGGCCCAGGACTGCCGGTCACATGATCGCGGGTTGAGGATTGAAGATTGAAGGTTGAGGGTTGAGGGTTGAGGGTTGACGCCTGAAAACTGACGGCGGAAAAACGAAAGGCGGGAGCCGCAGGCGCATTGCCTGAAGGCTGGAGCCGCAAGGGCGCACTGCCGAAGGGCGGGAGCCGAAAACCAGGGAAAGGGGCTTGCGCGGCCCCGCCGGAACATCTCCTGAAGCCGTGAGCCGGGCGCCGGAGGTCCCGGATCCGGCGCCTCAAGCCAGGACCCGGTATCCGTATAGCCGAGGGACGGCCGCAAAGCATAAGGCCTCCCCATAGGGGAGGAGTCCCGGGCGGCAGGAAAACCCAGGCCGCCGGCTTGGTACGGAGGCCGGAGCCAAAGAGAGGCGGCAACGGCAAAAGGCCAAACGCGCCCCCAAGGGGGCCTTGGCCTGCGGAGGGCCCCGAACGCAACGCGGGCGTTCCGGGAAGGAGGCCTTCCCGGCGGGCAAGCGAAACAGGACAGCTCCGGGAAAACGGAACGGTTTCGGCCTTTGCCTGCCTGCCTGCCTGCCGGCTGCAGCCGGCTGCCGGGCCGAAGGCCCAGAGGCCGCAAGACCCGCCACGCGGCAGGAAAGGCCTCTGAGGCAAGCCCGGAAGGGCGGCCAGGGCAGGAGGCGCGCCCGCCTCAAGAGGGGGGGCCTTCCCGCGGCCGAATGCGCTGCCGGGAAGAGCGGCAACAGGAAGCGCGGAATGGCGGGGCCCCGTCCGGGCGAGTCCGCGGCCAAGCGCGGTCATGGCCTGGCGGGGAACGCGTCAACGCGCGGCCGCGGCCCCGATGCCGCAGGGGCGGAAGACCGGCGCCGCAGGAGCGGCGGGCGGCCTCTCAGGCCTCGGCGGGCTCGGGCAGGAAATCCAGAAAAACGGTGGCCGTGTAGAGGCCCTCGGCCTCTATGACCACACGGTAGCACTGGCCCTCGGGCTCAAGGTCAACGGTGTGCTCCTGAAGCTTCTCGGGGGGGGAGAAGTCCACCCTCAGGCCGTGGTCGGCCCATGCCGAGCAGGTGAGGCCTATCACCACGTTCAGGAACTCCCCCACGTAGTTGTCGGTCTCCGCCTTGGACGAGGAGGCGGGAAGCCCCAGGTAGGAGGCGATGTCCCCGGCGAAAAGCACTGCCGCGTCCATGGCCTCGAAGGCGCAGATGAAGAAGCCGTTTACCCTGGAACCGCCGGCCGCCTCCCCCCGGAAGTCCACCCTCTCGCCCACCGTGAAGAGCAGCCTGGGGTCCTCGCTGGACTCCGGGCGCACCTCCACCTTGGACGGGGCGCGGCGGGTCATGGTGGTGAAGACCGCGGCGGCATGGGAAGCCAGGGCATGGGAGCACTTCTCGTACATCGTGCCTCCTGATGGCAGCCGGGGACCCGCCTGGGGACAGGATCCGGTGCGCCGTGGCGGAAATCAAGATGCTGCCGCCTCCGTTACCTTATATCCCTATCATCAGGCCCCGTCAAGGGACCCAGGAAAAGCCGCGAGGCGCGAAGACGCTCCGGGCCGGCCGCCGCTCAGGCCGGCGCCGCGCCGGCCCCGGCGCTCCCGCCAGGGAGGCGGCCCTGACTCCGGGAAACCGTCCGGAGAGCCGGCCGTGACCCATAACATGCCCCTTGCGGCTCTTGCGTGTCAGCTCCAGGCGCTTGTGGATCTTGGAGGAACCTGGATGATCTCTGAGATCTCTGAGATCTCTGAGATCTTTGAGATCTTTGAGATCTTGGAGATCTTGGAGATCCTGGAGATCCTGGAGATCCTGGAGATCTTGGAGATCCTGGAGATCATGGAGATCTTGGAAAATCTTTGGAGGATCTAGGAAAATTTTCGGAGGATCTTGGAGAATCTTGGGGAGACCTTGTCCGGCAAGCGTCTGGGCGCGTGGTCAGGGGAATCCGGAGACCGAGTCGGAATGCCTTGCCCGCTCGGACGGAAAGGATAAACCGCGGCGGCGCGCGGTTCAGCGGGAGAGGAAAAGGGCCATGCGCGCCTAAAATCGCGCCTCGGCCGCGGCGGCGGTTCCAAAGAACGCGCCACCGGCCGCGGCGGACCGCGCGAAGTCGCGGCCGGAGGCGGCGACGGCGTTGCCGGAGGCTGCCCCGCCGTTGTCAACGGCGGGACAGGACAGGGCGGCTAAGCGGCCGGCCCCGACCCGCAATCTAGGAGGAGGCGAACGGCCGCGCGCGCCGCGCTGCGGAAAAAAATCCCGTTTGGCCCGGGCCGCCGCTTTCCGGCGACATCCGTCAAGGCCGACACGGAACGGCGAAACAGGGAGAGTTCCTGAAGGCGGGAAGGCTCCCGGAAAGCGGAACGGCCTGCCGCGAAAGCCAGGGGCCGCGGCCGGGAAAATCACGCGGCGGGCGGCGCGAAAACGCTTTCGCCTGAGACAGCCGCCTGTCTTGCCGCAGGCTTTCGGCTCCGGAGGCGGCCGGGGGGCCGGGCGCGGCGAACGGGCCTGCGGGGCGCGAATTCCGCGGCAGCCGCGAATTGCCGCTGTTCAAGCAGGATTCGGAAAATTTTTGCAAAACTGCACGAAAGCGGTGCGAGACGAAGCCGGAAGGCGCGCGGAATGCCGCATTCCGCGCCGGAATCATGGACAGCTTCCGGCGCCGAAGAAAAGCCGGAAAAAAAGCCGCCGCCAAATCACCGGAGGCAACCGGCGATTCGCCGATCCCAAAGCGGCGGCCGATCCCTGGGCACGCGCGCCGACGCCGCGACAGGCCGCCGAGGCGCGCATAGGCAGGGAGCTGATCAGCAAAATGCCCGGCGAAGAGCGAAGCGCGGCCAGACCCTGGCGTGAAGCGCCCTCCGCCGCCGGAAGCCGCGGCGGAACGAGCCGCCGAAAACGGCGTAAAACAGCCGATTTCAGGCCTGGCGGGAGAAAAGGCCTTCCTTGCCGGCAGGCGGCGGCGGCTTGCGCCGGGGCCGGATCTCCCCTCACGCGAAAAATCCGCGAAAAAAAATGACCGGGTCTTTCTAAAACCCTTGCAAAACAGATCGGTCGGGCGTATTATCATTTCAGACCTGACAGGCCGCCGTTACTCTTGCGCCGCGCAACGGCGCGGGAACCTGAATCGGCACGGACCGGGAAAGCCTTTCCAGCTCATCCTCCATGTTGTCACGCCGCCTCCGCCCGCCTCGCCCCCAGTCAATTACAGGGTCACCCGGACGTCCCGATCGCTGAAGCGGCGGCCATGCGAGCCGAGGCCGGCATCGTTGGCTTATCCCTGCCCTTCCAGGCCGGTTGAGGACCGGGCGCCGCGGAAGGCCATTTCCCCGGGGCGACGGCCGTCGCGGCGCGCCTGATCACGCTGGCCGCAGCTTGAAGCCGGCGAAGGTTTGGGAACTGCCCCCGGCCGGAGGCGGATTGACCCCATCAGCCCGCGCGTCAGAGCTCGACGGTTAGACAGCGGAAATTCCGCGATACAGGATCTCCCAGGCGCCTCTGGCGGCCCGGCCCGTGCCCTGCTTACCGGGCCGCTCCGACCCCCGGCGCCGCCAGGCCGCGCGTCCCTTGCCGATGCCTCCTGAATCATGAAGCCCGCAGGAGACCGTCGGGATCCGAAGTTTTCCCTCGCCCCTCCGCCCGCACCCCTCTAGAGTTTCAACGCCTTCCCAATGCTTAAATTGCCGGTGCCGTCAATTTCCCTGAGCGTCCCCTTCGCGCCACGCGCGCGCCGGCCTCAACGCTCCCCCGGGAAAATTAACGGTTCCGTCAATTTTTCCGGGATTCCCCAGCCGCCCAAACAACCAGTTTTCCGGCAAAAAACGGCGAAAGCCCGTGACGGCTCCGTTAATATACCGCGGCGCCGCCGGCGCCCTTCCTCGCCTTCGCTGTCCTCCTGGATCCCTGTCCGGAGCCACGCCTGCATCCCTGGGCCCTCTTCCGCGTTCATGCGGAATATCCGGGCTCCCGAAACCGAAATCGACGGACATGTAAATTTCCGCGAGTAGCCTTTTCCGCGCCCTTCGTCCGCATCCGCCAAATGCGGCAGGGGCGAATTCCCGTTCATTCGATTTCCTCCGTCCTCCCTCCCTCGCCCTTCTCCCTCTTCACGTTCCCGTCCGGGGAAAATTGACGTTTCGGCCAGTTGCCCCGGAAGACCCTGCCCGAGCCCTAAGCCCTCATTTCCGACGACCTCAGGCGGAAAATTGACCGGACCGCCGGTTTGCCCTCGGCCTTCTGAGCCGCCCCGTTTCCCGCCCTCCGGATCATGCCGGGCCGGAAACAGCACGAGCGGCCCGTTTGCGCCTTGCCGCCTCGCCCGGTCATCATCCGGCGTTCCGCCCGATTCCCGCGGGAAAATGAACGAGCCGTCAATTTCCCCTTGACGGCCTGTGCCGTTTCTTTTCCCGCGTTCCGCCCGATTGCCCGCGGGAAAACGAACGAAGCGTCAATTTCCCCCTTATTCCTTGTCATGGCCCATTTCCCGCGTTCCGTCTCATTGCGCGCGGGAAAACGAACGAAGCGTCAATTTCCCCCTTATTCCTTGTCATGGCCCGTTCCCCGCGTTACGTCTCATGCCGGCAGGATCTGAACGATCCGTCAATTTCCCTTTGGCGGCCTGCCCCGCCCTTTGCCCGCGTTCCGCCCCGTTCCTGCGGGATAATGAACGATCCGTCAATTTCCCTTTGCCGCCTGTCCCGCCCTTTGCCCGCGTTCCGTCTCATGCCGCCATGACTTGAACGATCCGTCAATTTCCCGGTGACCCGCCCCCCGCCCGATATCGTTCCGTTATCCTTGTTCAGCGCATGCCCCTGGGAAAATTTTCCTGCCCTCAAATTTCCCCGGCGCCTGCCGGCCTGCGGATTTCCCCGTTGCCGCTCATGCCTGCGGGAAAAACCCGGATCCGTCAATTTATTTCACGCTCCCGGCCGGCAACAAACCGCCTCTCCCGCCCCGGCCGACGGCCATTGGCCGAACCGTCAATTTATTACGCGCCCCGGCCGGCGGCCATTGGCCGAACCGCCGATTCCCCGCCTGACCCCCGCCGGGAACTCCCGCGCCTCCCGAGCCTCCCGCGCGGGCCCGCCAGCGCGCGCCCGCCGTTTTCGCCCCGGCACGGCCCCGGAAGCGGGCGGCCTGCTTCACGGATCCGGCTCCCGGCTCCCGGCGCCCGCGGCCGGAACCGCGGCCTCTCTATCCCTTCGGCCGCCGGCAGACGTTTTCCGGCCCTTCGCCACGTCTTTTGACTTCCCGGGCCCCGCCGGCGCGGCCGCTTGCTGAATCCCCCCGTCTATCCGGCCTTCAGGCGGGGACCCTTCCCTTCGCCGGAAACTCACTTTGGTGTCTTCAGGCTTTCCCGCAGGACCCCCCCAACCCCTTTCAAGACCTCTCCAGGACTTCCCCTGCCCTGCCGCGGCCGTCTCCAGGCCCGCCAGCGGCGCCGCGGCCCCCCCCCAAGTCCTGCCATAAAGCCGGGCAACCTACACAGGCACCTTCCCATGCATGATCAGGAAGCTCTCAAACGCATAGAGGCAAGCATAGAGGCCGTCATGTACGCCCTGCGTACCCGCCCCGAAACGTTCGCGCAGGCGGCGGGAGGCCCGGAGGCCCCTCAGGCCGCAGGCCCTGAGGCCGCCGGGGGGCCGCCCGCCGCGGCGGGCGCCTTGGCGGCCCTGGACGACGGCATAGAGCTCTTCGCGCGGCGCGCCTCCCCTCATGACCCTGCGGGCGGTTTCGCGAGGGCCGGCATGAGGCTCTTCCACTGCGCCCTGTACCTTGGCTCCATCTGGAGGGCCGAGGCGGTGCGCTGTCTCATGGAGGCTTTGGGCGACAAGGCGGGCAACCCCCTCAGGCGCGCCTTCACGAGCTTCTTCCTCATGCACTTCTCCCTGCGCACGGGCCACCATGATGCCGCCCAGCGGGCCTACGACTCCCTCCAAAAGGTGACGGGCATCCCTCCCGAGCACCAGGACAGGCTCAACCTGGAGCGGCCCCACATCTCGGTCTTCAACGGCTCTTACCGGCCCGGGGCCTCCGACAGGCCGGAACTCATCTTGCCCTCCCCCCCCTACCTGATGAGGGCCTACCTCCTGAGCGAGGGCGCGGCCCCGGCGGACGTGTTCCCTTTCCAGCACCTCACCGGCCTCGAGGGCTACTCGGGGGTGCTGGCGGAGGCGAGCGTCAACCGCATCCGGCACCTCGCCACGCTGGGGGAGCCGGCCAAGGCAGGGTCCCTGTGCGACTCCCAGATCTGCCTTCCGGACAACCGGGACCGCCCGGGCTTCATGTTGCCGGCCTGTTGCGCCGCCGCCTCCGCCTGGGCCCGCGCCGGGGACAGCGAACGCACGATCGACTCCCTCTCGCGCCTGCCCCCGCAGCCTTGGCCCTCCCTCTCCAACGCCAGCGAGCTCTCCCGGCTCTGCGTCATCGAGTCCTACCGAAACTCGGGGGATCTCGACGCGGCAGTGGGCCTGTACCGCTCCTGGCCCACTCAGGACCTGAGGGACCTGCGCTCCGTGCCGTTCGCCCTTTCGACCGCGCGCCTGATAGGCTCCATGTGCCGGGCCGGGGCCGTCGGCGAGGCGAGGAGGCTGGCCAGGGGCCTGAGCGGGCTGGGGGGGAATCTCGCTCTCGAGGCCTCCAGGGCCGAGGCCGCGCTCGGGGTCATGGACAGCCTGGCCGCCAAGGGCCGCTTCAGGAAGGCCTCGACCATCTGCCGCAGGATCGTGAGCATGGCGGGAGAGGACTCCGAGCATTCCTACGCGTGGAGCCTTTTCGGCCGCGAGCTCGAAAGGATACAGAGAAACGCGGGATATCTCCTGATCGCCCGCCTCTCGGCCAAGGGAAGCCTTCCCTGGGCCGTCACGGCGGATCTCGCGAGGCCGGCCGCCGGCCTCGCGGTTACGGATTTCTGCTATGAGGACCAGTCCTGGCCGGGCTTCACCGGGGTGGCCTCTGCCGCCGGGCCGCAAGGCCGGAATAACCTGAACCCTTCCCCTGCCGCGGCGCCCCCTGCGCCCTGCCCTGCCGCAGGGGCGCCTGCCGCCTCCCAGGCCCCGGCGAGGCCGATCAGTTTCTATGCCGCCGCAAAGCCGTCCGCTCCCCTCCGGGCCGCCGGCCCGCCCGCTCCCTTCCCTGCCGCGGGGCCGCCGGTTTCGCCGCGGCCCCTGAAGGCCCCGGCCCACTCCCGCTCCCCCAAGGCGCGGGGCGCCTCCCCCGCGGCCGCGGCGGCGGGAGTCTTCACCGACCTTGCGCCAGGGACGGCCGCCAAGGCGGCGTCAGTTCTCGAAAACCGGGTGGGGGCCCTGCTCCGGCGCCGCGCGCCGCTGGCCGCCGCCCGGGTGCTTTCCTGCTTCGACGCCCTTCCTCCCTCCCGCGAGGCGGCCGCGGCGCGCCTCCGCGCCGCGGCCTTGACCATAGACTTTTTCGCCCGGGCGGGTGAACTGGCGGCCGCGGAGGCCCTATACAAGGCGACGGGGCTGTCCGCGGGCGCGCGGCTTCACCCCCAGCTCCTCCAGCCGTCGGCGCTCGCGTTCATGAACGCCGCCCTGGCCGCCGGCTCCCCGCGCTCCGCGGCCTGGTGCTTTCTGGGGCTCCCCCCGGAAGGCCCGCAGGAGGCGCTAGACCCCTCCCTGCGCGAGGCGGCGGCCAGGACCGTCCGGTCGCTGCTCCTGCACGATGACCTGGATCTGGCCGAGTGGATGTGCCGTTGCCTCGAGAGCCTGGGAAGGTTCCCTGACACGGCGGCCTTAAGGGCCAAGTCAGCCCTCGACCTGATCCTCGCCCTCGAGGCCAAGGGTCTGCTGAGCCGGAGCATGGCGGTCTACTTCCGGATGGAGTCTTCCCCTCCCAAGGCCGAGGCGGCGCGCGCCGCCGCCCTCCGGGCCATGCTCGCGGAGGCGGCCAGGACGGGCCGCCGGGAGCGCCTCGCCGCCCTGGAGGACACGGTGCGCGGCTTCGGGGAGGCCCGTGAGGCCCTGACGCTGCAGGTCACGGCCCTCCGGGAAATCTCGGCCCTGAGGGCCGGGGCCGCGGCCGGA
>JAITRL010000142.1 GCA_031288415.1 Deltaproteobacteria bacterium
GGCTGTATGCCCCGGCAGAATACGAAATTTGAAGAGATAACGTAACAGACGGCAATATTGAGACAATGTGGACGTCAAGAGGGAACAGGCGTTCTTTTAAAACTTTAATCAAGCAAGAAGCCGCACAATCTTAAGCATATCGGAACCTTCTCTTTCCGCTCGAATGCCAAATCAATCCGGAGGGTGCGGATTCCAGGTTTTTTGAACAGAAACCTTATTCAAAAATTTATATGAACGTCGGATACCTCGAACGACACCATGAAACTTGACGCTTTAAACGGGCTATGCCCATACTACACGATGTACCCTCTCGACTTCCCATTGCGAGTGCTGAAAAGTCACGGAAAACGAGGAGACTGGGTGCTCGATCCTTTCTGTGGCCGCGGAACCACGAACTTTGCAGCCCGCCTGCTAGGGATGCCGTCAGTGGGCGTTGACAGCAGTCCGGTGGCGGTCGCCATCTCTCAGGCAAAGCTCGCCAGCGCCGGCCAAAGTCAAGTCGTGTCGGCTGCCAAGGACATTCTGGATACGGCAAAGGAACCGTCTTCAATCCCTTCCGGTGAGTTTTGGAGGCTCCTGTACCACGAGCGCACGCTTGCGCGGATCTGTCAGCTCCGCGAAACATTCCTTAGGGATTGCTCTTCCCCGGCGCGAATCCTGTTGAGGGCGATCATTCTCGGAGCCCTGCACGGCCCGCGCCCGAAGGCGGCGCCGTCGTATTTCTCGAACCAGTCGCCGAGGACATACGCGCCGAAGCCGGATTACGCCGTGAAGTTTTGGACCTCGCGCGGCATGCGCCCTGACGACGTCGACGTGCTGTCGATCGTCAAGACGCGTGCGGACCGCTACCTCGCCGAACTCCCGCCGAACAGTGAAGGCAGGGCGGTGCTCGGCGACAGCCGGTCGGCGGACACGTTCAGCGGCATGCCGAAGGCCCGCTTTATCGTCACTTCGCCGCCGTACTACGGAATGCGGACATACCTTCCGGACCAGTGGCTGCGGCTCTGGTTCCTCGGCGGCCCGGACCACGTCAAGTACGGCCAGTCCGAGATGCAGCTGGAACACTTGAGCGCGGTCCGCTTCGCGGCCGAATTGTCCTGCGTATGGAAGAACGTGGCATCGCGCGCCGCCGCAGGCGCGCGCCTGATAATCAGATACGGCGGGATTAACACCCGCGTCTTCGAACCGAAGGATATCCTGGAAAAGTCGTTGAAAGACTCCGGCTGGAGAATGGTTACCGCCAGGGAGGCGCCCGATTCCGGCAGAGGGCGCCGGCAGGCGAGACAGTTCCGGCCCAAGCCGAAGAAGGCCATCGTGGAATACGACGTATACTGCCATCGCGCCTGAGGGAGAGAAATGCCTGTGACGGAAGATGACAAACAAAATCCGGCTGCAGACGCTGTCGCCAATGAAATTTCGGAGCCTAATCTGATAGAACCTGAAAAAATCAGGTTCGATGAAGGAGCGACCGAAGCCACCGCGCCGGAAGAAGAACTGAACAGCCGTTACGTAAAGGGCGAGACCAGGATTGTCACCGAACAGGCACGGTATCCCCTTGCGGGAATCCTTCAGATGCTCAAAGAGGAGATAATAAAGGGAAACGCACCGGAGGGAAAACAAAATCCGGTAATCACGGTGGATCAACTAAACTAGGAATCAACATGTTCGGGAAGATGGAGGATGTCGAACTCGTGGTTTTCCCCACTTTAAGTTTAAAATTGCGGCTCTCTTGAAAAACGTAAGAGCCTAAAAAAAAGAAAGTCCAGTCTATGTTGCATCAAATCATATTAAAAAAGAGGCTCCGCCTCTCACAGCTCGCGGGGGCCATTTTCATTTTGGCGTTCATATTTCCTGAGAAAACGATGGAGAAGGACTTTTATATCCTTTCCGAATGTGAGTTTTACCTGGGATGTTTTCTCGCGGTTCTAGCCACCGTCGGAAGGCTCTGGTGCGCCCAGTACATAGCGGGCTACAAGGACGGGGTCCTCGTGACCGAGGGCCCCTATTCCGTCACTCGAAACCCTTTGTACTTTTTCAGCTTCATGGGCGGCATGGGGGCCGGCTTCGCGACCGAAACCATTTTGTTGCCCGCGGTCATATTCGCGGGCTTCCTCATGATTTATCCCGCCACTATCCGCGCCGAAGAGAAAAAATTATCCCTCATGTTCGGAGACGCCTACCGCGCCTACGCGGCCTCGGTCCCCCGTTTCTTTCCCAAACTGTCCCTCTTTCGCGAGCCCGAGGAATACGTCATAAAGACCAAGACTTACAGAAGGGCGGGCGTAGAGGCCATGCTGTTCGTGTGGATAATCATACTGTTCGAAATCTTTGAGGAGCTCGGCGAGACGGGCGCTATCCCCGCGCTCTTTTCCATCTACTGACGGGCTTTTAGATTTTCAAAAAGCGTCTCGCGGGCGGAAAACCCCCGTTTCTTCAAAATGAGCCCGCGTCAACACGACAATCGGCGTTTACCTTGCTTAGCGACTTGCATATGTTGCATTGAAAGCCAGGCTAGCGCGTAGCTGCAGGGTAGCCGACTAGCGCGGTAGCTCCTTTGGGTGCCCCGTTTCTAGTCGGCCCTCTTCGAACCGGACATGCCCTTTCAAGGCATCCGGCTCTCCTCCCGGACTTCGCGAATTCGCTCACGAGTATCGCGGCTGCAGCGAAAGTATATCCACCACGTGGTATTCTGCATACATGCCCTGGTCATTTTGCCAATTATAACGCAAGGCGCTCCACTTGTGCTTTCTCTTCAGCCACCGGCGAAACCGGCCGATCACGTATTTTCCGATCTTCTTGTTGTAGGATTCGGCGAGCGCTGCAGGATTTGGTGAGCGCGCCGGTGCAGAAATAGCCGGCCCGCCCCCTTGCCTTCGTGTCACCGCGAAATTAAAATGTCCTCCTCTTGAAAAATTAAAATGCCCCGTCTTCTATGGCTGACTAACGGGCAGGGGGCAAGCTCACCCCGCCCCCTGCCACACCGCCGCACGCGCCGTTTGCGCCTTTCGCCATACGGCGCTTCGTCAACCCGCCTCTAACTGTGACGACAACCCCCGGTAGAGCCTGGACATGTTCACAAGTCCCAATCTTTCCAGGCGCCGGCCGGTCAGCGTCATGGACAGCATCTGGCTATGGGCCGTGTGCCGGTATCCCTTGCGGGTATTGTCCCGCCCCAAAGCCTGTTCCTTGTCCTGAGCGAGTCTCCGGATGTTAGCGAACCTCGCTTCGGCCCGTTTCCGCTGCTTCCAGGCTTCCAGATGTACATATGCGGATTCGCGGGCGAATCCGGCCGTCCAGGCCCCTGAGCCTGGCGGTCAGGGGGGCCGGCCGGCAGCGCCCGGGCCGCCCGCTGGCGTACCGCTTCAACTGAATTAATATGGACGTCGCAGGCCGCCCCCGGTTCCTCTTGCAGATCCGTCTCACATAGTCCTTGAACCGCTTGAGGCTTTTCTCGTGAAGCCATATCCCGGTCTTGTCATTGCTTTCCGCAGGAAGAAGCCCAGGAACTTAAGCTTCAGATGGGAGCCAACCCGGCTTTTCTCCCGGCTGGCCTTGGGCTTGAGTTCCCCTTCCAGGAAGCGGGCCTCAGCTTCGCTGAGGCCTTCTGGGCCGCGACAGCCGCTTGTCATGTCAAGGAAGGTGCATCTCCCCTTGAAACCGCAGCCTGCCCTGTCGATCTCCGGGACGGCGGAAGGCCCCTCCGCGTGCGCGGTCAGGGAAGCGCCGGAGAAAAGCGCCTCTTCCGCGCCAAGGGCAAGGGATTTGCCGGACCTGCCGGGCCCTGCGGGGAAATGGGCTTTCCGGCCCTGACAGGCTCATGCCCGTGCTTAGCCTTGTCCCTGCGGCGCGGCCGCCGCAGGCGATCTCCCTGAAGCTCCCAATGCCGGCTGGAGGCTTTCTCGTGCGTCGTTTTCCCGTTCCCTTTCCCGGCTGCGGCTGCGGCGGATCCCGCGCGCCGGGCCTTAGGCTTCCGGCCACGTGTCTCGGGCCGCGGATTCCGGGCCCCGGTTTTTTTGCTCCCGCCGGCATCCGCGCCCGGAGGCGGGCGGCATGGGGAAAGCCGCCGCAAGTCCGTGACTGGGGCCGCGGGCCTAAGTTCCGGTCCTCCTCTCCGGCCCGGGCTTTCCTGCGGCCGCGCGGCTTTTGCTGAGGCCGCGCCGCAGGGCCGTCCGGAAGCGCCGGGCCCGCCTGCGGGCGGCCGGGGGCGGGGGCGGGCAAGCCTCGGGGCCGCATCGGCCGGGCCTTCCCCTTGCGCAGGGCCGGGGCCTCACGGGGCGCGCGCGCCCTGCTCCCGCAGGCGGACAGGCCTGGCCTTCGGCAGCCGGAGCCCCGGCGCCCCCTGAGAGGCGCCGGGGCTCCGGCCCGCATGGCTCCGCGCCTCCATGCGCTTCCTGCCCTCACGAGTCCCTCAAGCCCGCGGGAGGCGCCTCCCGGGCCATGCGGGCTTCCCCGCGGCGGCCCGCGGAGCCGCCGCGCGCGGGCGCTCCCCGGCCTCCCCGCGGGCGGGCGCGGTTTGACTCCCCCGGGGCCCCTTGCTATAATGCCGCGGCCATAAAAGAAGGCGCCCCCTTCAGGCCGGAAAGACCCCGCCCCGCCTCGTGCCGGGCGGGGTCGAACCGTTAAGGCCCCCCGGAAGCGGCGCCCAAGAAGGTCCGGCGCGGCCGGCCCTTGATCCAAATCCACGAAAGCGAGACAATAGCGATGAGCTACAGCCCCATCACGAGAAAGGGCATGGCCCGGCTCAAGGAGGAGCTCGAAAGGCTCCAGACCGTGGAGCGCCCCGACGTCATCAAGGCCATAGCGGAGGCCAGGGCCCACGGGGACCTGTCCGAGAACGCCGAATACCACGCCGCCAAGGAAAGGCAGGCCATAATTCTCGGGCGCATAGACGAGCTGCAGATGAAAATAGGGAGCTCCCAGGTGGTGGAGGCCGCCGGCCCGTACACCAAATGCGTCTTCGGCGCCACGGTGACGATGGAAAACGTCGACACGGATGAGCAGCTGACGTACACGCTGGTCGGGCCCCACGAGTCCGACCCGGAGAACGGGCTCCTGTCCATCGCCGCCCCCATCGGCAAGGCCATACTGGGGCTCAGGGAAGGCGACGCCTTCCTCCTGAAGCAGTCCGGGGTGGAGGCGGAGTTCCGGATAGTGTCCGTGGAGTGAGGCCGCGGGCCGGCGGCCTCGCGGCGGGCCCGGCGGCATTCGGCGCGGGCCGGCCCGGCCCCCGGCGGGCGGCGCCCGGGGCCTGCCGGGTGAAGAAAACCTGGCCCGCGCGGGCGCGAGGAGTACCATGAACATAGTGATAGCGGGAGCGGGCATCGCGGGCCTTTCCGCCGCCGAGGCCGCGCGGAAAGAGGACCCCAAGGCCGAGATCTACCTCTTCTCGGCGGAGCGCCAGAGGCCTTACTTCCGGCCGCGGCTCCCGGAGGTGGTGGCCGGGACTGCGGAACCGGACGGGATCTACGTGCATCCCGAGCAGTGGTTCAGGGACAGGCGCCTGGAGTTCAGGCTGGGAGAGAGCCTGGTGGAGTACATCCCGGAAAGCCGCCTGGCCCGCGGCTCCCTGGGGAGCAGGCTCCTCTGCGACCGGCTCCTCATCGCCACCGGCGCGGCCCCCTTCCTCCCGGAAGCGGCGAAAAGCTTCACCCTCCCCGGGGTCTACCCGCTAAGGACGCTTTTGGACGCCCAGGACATGCGCCACGCCGCCCTCAAGGCCCGCACGGCGGTCCTCCTGGGATCGGGGCTTCTGGGGCTCGAGGCGGGGTTCGCCCTCACGCGGCTGGGGCTCACGGTGCACGTGCTCGAAAGGGCCGGCCGCATCCTGCCGTTCCAGACCACGCCCCGGAGCGCGGACATCCTCCGCAGGGCCCTGGAGGCCAAGAGCTTCGTCTTCCACCTGGAGTCCGAGGCGGAGCGCGCCGAAGGCGCGGAGAGGCTCGAGCGCGTGGTCCTGAAGTCAGGGGCAGGCATCAACTGCGACCTCATGGCCGTCTCGGCCGGGGTAAGGCCTGAGATCTCCCTGGCCGGGCCCTTGGGCCTCAGGACCGAAAACGGCATCGTGGTGGACCAGTACATGGAGACCACCTCCGAGGGCGTCTACGCCGCGGGGGACTGCGCCCAGACGCCGGACCGGCGCGGCGGCATGTGGTCGATAGCCAGGGCCGAGGGCCTTGCCGCCGGCAGCAACATGGCCCGGGCCGACCGGGCGGCCAGGGCCCCCTACGCGCCCTCCCCTCCCCCGGCGGTGCTCAAGGTCGCGGGCATCGACCTCACCTCGGTCGGCAACATCGACCCCGAAGGCAAGCTCCGGTCGGCGGAATCCGAGGAGGGCGGCGTCTACCGCAAGGCCGTGCTCAGCCCGGCTGGCCTTTTGGCCGGCTTCACGGTCCTGGGCTCGCGGGAAGGCGTGCCCGAGCTCACCCGCGCCGTGAACCGGAAGGCCGTGCCCGAGGACATGCTCGAGAGCCTCGCGCGGCCCGGCTTCGACTTCAAAAGGCTCGACTCCCTCCCCGGCTGACTCTCCCGCCCGCGGGCCGGGAGGCGCCGGCCCGCGGGGGCGTCGCCCGAAAACCTGCCCGAAGCGCAAGCCCCCGCCGGGGCGGCCGCAAGGCCGTCCCGGCGGGGGCTTCGTTTCGCAGCAACAGGGCGCCCCAGGCGGGGATCGGCGCGCATCCGGCCGCCTCGCCGCCCGCGCCCCTTGCGGGGCCTTGCGCCCCCCTCCGCCGCGGAGGCGCGCCTGGCCCCGCCGCCCTAAAAGTCCAGGGCCGGGGGCTTGGGCCCGTAGCTGTTGGTCCGGTAGTGCCCGTCCAGGAGCCCGCAGACGATGAACGCGGGCGGCATGAGGAGCATCAGGGCCGCGAGCCAGCCGGAGACCCCGATGTCGTGGCACCTCCTGATGGCCACGGAAACCTGCACGACGGCCAGGGCGCAGGCCGCCGCGAAGAACACCAGCAAGGCGGCCACGCCTGCGGCGTGGCTCAGGTAGCCCGCGACCAGAACGAGCACGAACAGTATCCCGGCGGTCAGGGCGGAGAAAAGGAAGAACACCCAGAACTCGGCGCGGGAGGCCCGGCCGGTGTAGGTGAAGGGGTTTTTGAGGGCGTGGATCAGGTAGTTCATGGTGACGGTGCCGTACGCCGCGCGGGGCGTAGCCAGAAGCCGCGCGGGCATGGCCTGAAGCCGCGCGGGGCGCCGCCTTAAGCGGCGCGGAGTTTTCAGGAAGTCCCGCCGCGCGCCCGGCGAGGCCCCGCCGGGGGACGGCCAGGCGTTCGCCGGGCTGGCCTTCAGCCTCGGGGAGAGGCGGCCCGGAGCGGGGAGGCGCGGCCCTTGAAGGAGGGGCCGCGGCGCTCGCGGCCCGCCAGGAAGACCGCCATGCCCGTGGCGGTCCAGTAGACGTACATGAGTGGCTTAAGGGTGAAGACGTTGTCCACCAGGCCGTTGAGGCCCAGCTGGAGGAACACCGTCAGGGCGCCCCAGGCCCAGAACCGGGTCCAGGGCCTTTCGCTCCGCAGGGCCGGGAGCACGTAGAGGAGCGGCAGCAGGTGAAGGGCCAGAAAGCCCGCGAGTCCCACGATCCCGGCCTCGGCCAGGGCCGTGATGAAGATCTGGTGGGAGTGGTAGTACTCGGTCCGGGGGAGGATCCGGAACACTTCCGGCAAGTCCTCCGCAGGCACGTTGGGCACCGCGCCTGGCCCGGCGCCCAGGACAGGATGTTCCGCGAAGACCGAGAGGCCCTGCCTCCAGCGCGCGAGGCGCTCCGTGTTGGGCACGTTGGCGCCGGAGAGATCGGTCATGGCCGCGAACCTCTCGGCCGCCCTCCCGTCGATGACCGCGGCGCCCGCCGCCAGCGCGGCCAGGAGGACCAGGGCCAGGGTCAGCCTGAATCCCATCTGCCTGCGGAAGGCCAAGAGGGTCATGAGGCTCAGGACGGGCACGCAGATCATGGCTATGCGCGAGTTGTTGAGGGCGACCGCGACCAGTCCCAGCGCTATGGCGGCGAGGTAGAAGACGGTCTTCCGGGCGCTGGCGCGGCTCAGGGCCAGGGCCGCCACCATGAGGGGTATGAGCTGGCCCAGCACCGCCGCGAGCTCGATCACCCCCAGCGCGGCCTTGGCCCTTCCGTACTCCCCGCCGTATAAGCCGATCTCCAGGCAGGCCCAGACGCCGGCCGCCATAAGGCCGGCCCCGTAGCACAGCGGGAGGTGCGACTCGAGCAGCTGCGGCAGCTCGGCCGCGGCCAGCCATACCGCCGGCAGGGCGCTCAGGAGGTAGACGAGCAGCCCCAGGCGCCTGAGGCTCAGGAGGGGCTCCCCGCTGAAGGCGGCGGCCAGGGCGTAGGCGGCCATGAAGGCCCCGGCGCCTGCCCAGTAATGGACGGGGATCTGGGAGAGCCCCGGCAGCCCCGCCCTGCGGCGCATCACGAGGTTCGCGATCGCCCAGGCCAGCAGGAAGGCGTAGGCGCCGTTGGCGAGCCCCCGGGCGAAGACACCGGTGAAGGCCAGGAGGCAGAGGATGGCCGGGCCCGCCAGCCTGAACTGGAAGGGCGGGGCCTGTCTGGGGAAAGTCGTTTCCATAGGCGCTCGCGGCGCCTGAGGACGCCGCTTTCGGGCCCGGCGCAGGCCGGGCGAAGGCAAGGCCAGGCAAGGGCGCCGGCCGGGACCGTTAACGCGGGGCCGCGCGGCAGGGAGAAAAAGGCGGCGAAGGGGAGCGGCCGGGAGCGGGGCGGGAAGGG
>JAITRL010000217.1 GCA_031288415.1 Deltaproteobacteria bacterium
CTCTTGACGTGCAGGAAGACGCCGTTCTGCGCTTCACGACCGACGCCGGAATTCCGTTCACGAACAATCTTGCCGAACGGCCCGTCAGGATGATAAAGGTCCGCGCCAAGATATCCGGGCGCTTCCGGTCCAGGGAACACGCTGTCGGCTTTTTGAGGATGAGAAGCTTCCATGACACTTGCCGCAAGCACGGCATCGGTCATTACGAGGCGATCAAGATGTGCGTTGAAGGAAAGATTCCCGCGTTAGTCACGGAGGCCCTGTCGGGAAAGGCGAAGCCTCAGGCGAGCAGGAAAGCCGCTTAAAGGCGCTGGCACGCCTTTTCCGAATGAAAACTAAAGAACTTTGCCAGGGAAGCCTCAAGCGATTCGCGCGACATAACCTGACGGCTTAGTTTTCAAAACCATGCCCCCCTTTTTTATGGGGGGAGGCACCTGAACGGTTACAAACTCACGCTCCGCCTCTCCGGCCTCAGTGGCGCTTGGGGAACCGTCGGAGCTTTCCTCTTTTCCTTGACGGTCGCCTTGTCCGCTCCCTCACGGAAAACTTCCGCAACCGGCCCCGCTTCTTGCCGACGGTCCGCAGCTTCCTCCCAAGCGGCAGGCTCGCCTTTGAGTTCCCGCGATGCCCCCTCCACCGGGAGCCTTGCTTTCCGTGCCGCAGGCGCCTACAATCCCTGCGAAGGCGCCCGGCAGACTCTGGCGCACTCCCCCATGCGGCTCGAAAGATCCGCGCCTTTGAGGCTTCCCTGAGGCGCGGACGATCTTGCCTTTGAAGCTTCCCCTGGGCGCCGGGGGATCTCCCGGCCCGCCCCCTGCACGGTGAGGCGCCTAACCTTCCCATGACAACCCCGGAAATGCCTAAAGACAGGCCGCCCGACGGCACTGGCCGCTTCCTGGACTTCGCCTCGCACCCGTTATGGGACGATCTCCTGGCAGTCGCCCCTGAAACCGCCTCCGAAAAGTCCGGGGCCGATTTCCGCAGGGAGGCCGAGGGACTCGTATATTCCTTGACGTTCCTGGGGGGGACATACATCCTGAAGAGCGCCGGGAGGGCCGCCTTCCCTCCTCCCGGAAGGCCTGAGCCCGCTTACGAGACGAAGACTCTGCTCCTGGCCTACCTCGCGAAGGCCGCTTCCGGCCCGTCCCCCGGGCTCTCGGGCCGCGAGATCGGTCCCCACAGCCTCCCCAGCGGAGATCTGTTCTTCAAGGGTCCCCACGAGCTTCCCAAGGCCCCGCTCGCCGCGGCCTTCGGGGATGACCCTGAGGCGCTCGCCAGGGCCTCGGCCGCGATCGGGGCCGAACGGCGCGGGCCCCTCTCCTGGAAGGCCAGGGTCCTGCCCAACGTTGAAGTGTACTGGTACATCGAACCGGCGGACGACGAGTTCCCCGCCGAAGCCCGCTACAACTTCGACTCCAACATCCGCTACTACCTGACCTTCGACATGATCTTCTACCTCACGCTCCTCCTGGCTGAACGCCTGATCGCCCTCAAAGGCGCCTGAGTTTTTCCGGCGGGCTTCAAGGGCCGCGGGAATCAGCGGGCTTCCGGTTATTCGGGGCCTTTTCCGGCCTTCAGGGTGCCGCCGCGATCTTCAGCTGCCTCTCTGCCATCGTTGCCTTCGTGGCTTTGTGGTTTTGTTTGCCTATGCCGCCTTCGCCGGTCTTAGCGGCTTTTCGGCCTTTCTGTTGTACTGTCGCTGCCTGCAAGGGGCCTGCCGCGGTTTCCGCGGCTGCCGGGAGGCTTCAAGGCCGCCTCGGCAGACGCCCGCGCCGGAGGGCCGGAGGCGAAGCGCGCTTTCGCCGTACATGCCAAGCCATGACGTCGCTTCCCCTGCCTGGACACCCCTCTCCCGCCCTTAACGGCCGCTTTGCCGGCAAACCTTCAATTCGGCTTGACCTGAACCACTCCAGGACTTATGTTTAAACAAGGCCTGCGGCTCGCCTTCCTCATGTGAGGCGCCTCCCCGGGCCGCACGGCCCCGCCCCGGGCCCGGGCTCCTTCGGCCCGGTCCAGGGCCCGGCCTCCCCCTGGAGGACAACTCTCATGATCCACATAACGCCATTGGCTTTGTCCACCCTGACTGAGTTCCTGACCGACCGCAAAGCCACGCCCTCCGTCCGTGTCCACCAGACCCCCGCCGGCTGCGGCGGAGGCGGCGGTGACGGTTTCCTCGCCCTCTCTGTCGACAAGGCGGGGGATGCCGATTTTTCGACTCAGGCCGGGGATCTCACCCTCGTCATCGCCAAGAAGCTTCTGGAGGCGACCGGGGACGTTACGATAGATTACAAGACCGTCGACGGCTACTCCGGCTTCGTGGTGGAGACCCAGAATATCCTCCCGGTCCAGGACACCGACTGCGACGGCTGTAGCGGCTGCTTCGTGTAGCTTCCTCCCCTTTACTGGTTTCTCGAGGCGGGCCGCGCTTTTTCTGGCGCGGCCCGCCTCTTTTTTCCGCCCGCCAGTCGCCCCGGTCCCGCCTGACCCCAGTGACCCTACGCCCTGCAGCCTCCCTGACCCCCGCCCGAGCCCGCCCCGCCGCAACCCGCGTCCCGGCCCGCCTCAACGCTTCATCGCCTCCCCGCCCCGCCCGAGCCTCCCCTCCCGCGGCCGGCATCCCGGCCCGCCTCACCGCCTCACCG
>JAITRL010000237.1 GCA_031288415.1 Deltaproteobacteria bacterium
GGCGCGCTTAACCCCTTTCCCGGCATATTGCGGATTATAGCTTTGATTCCCACGCAAAAAGCTTTACATGAAATATTCGGTATCCATCGCATACCATATATAGCATGAGTTGATAAAATCATTACCCGTATCTGGTATCAACAAATTTGAAACCACAGGATGATAGGCTTTTCTTAAGAAATATAATATTGATTACCCTCTAATTGGATTCCCGATTCAAATTTTAATCACCATATCTTTTTTCGCCGCTAAAGTCTACATCCAGCCATTCATGCTGACCTCCCAACTAAGCTTTCGCCACCATATATCTTATACGTATCCGTTCACCCACCCCAGAACTCCGCCATCCTGGCCAGACCCGGAAGTTTGCCTGGCCGGAGCGGACTTACTCAGGTCGCGCCGCCCCGCAAGCCGGCCCTGCCACGGGACGAGGACGGCTCAAACCGCTTTCCGCCCGGACTGCCTGAGGCCGACCGGGCGAGACGACAGGGCTATGCCAAGTCACGGACGATGCCGCAGGTCCTCCGGCCTGCCGGACCGGTCTCGGGCCAAGGGCCGTTGCCTGGCTTCTCTTCTTTCTGCTCGACAGCCTTGGGCATATCCGTCCCTTGGCCCCGGGGATTCATCCCATGTCCACCGAAGACGGCACCTGCCGCCTGAGCTCTGTTCCCTTCGGAGCGGCCGGGGAGATTTCAAGGCGGCAGCCCTCCGCCGCGGCTTTCGCCCGGGCGCAGCCTCGGGAGGCGTTGCCCCTGCGGGCGGCTGCAGGCTCACGGGCTTTCCCGCCGCCGCACGCGGCCCTGGCCGCAGGCTTCGCCGGAGAGCGGCCCGGCGCGCCCGGGACACCCTCAGCGGGCTTCAGGCCCGAGCTCGCCAGGCCTGCCCGCCGGGTTCTTCGCTGCGGCGATCCCGCGACCGCGAGAGGCTGCCCGCCTTGTCCGGCCCGCAGGGCCCTCAGAACGCCGGAGGACGTTCACCTGCCGGGCGGCCCGGCCGCCTGCAGCCCCGGCTGCCGGGTTCGGCTCCTGGCCTTCCGGACCTCTCCCGCCCGCCTCTGGCTCATCGGCGGGGCATCGAGCCCCGGGCCTCCAGTCCCGCCGGTCAGGCTCGGGGCGACGGCTCCGCTGAGCAGTCGCCCCGAGATCCCGGCTTCCAGTACCGCCTGTCCTGCGTTCGCGCCGCTTCCGGAGTTACGGCGCCAGGGCGCCGGAAGCCCGGCCTTCACTCCCGCCGGTCCGGGTCGCCCTGAGGGTCCGGGGGGCCTCGCAGGCGGGGTTCCGGGGCCACCGGTTCCCCTCTCTGCCGTCATGGCCGTCAGGAGGGGCGCCGGGCCCGCTTTCAGGCGGAACGGGCGCCGTGACCGGCTCCGGGCCTTCCGGGAAGGCGGAGAGCCTTCCGGCCCCGGCCTCCCGCTACTGACGGGCGGGCCGGCACTCTCCTGCGGATTTTTCGCATCCCGCAGACCAGGACGACGGCGGTGACAGCGCCGCCGTCACCGCCGTCATCGGCTTTCTTCGTCTTCCTGAGCCTCCGGCGCATGTCCTCGCCCGCCTACCTGTACTTTACGGGGACAGGATCCGTCGGGTGCCGGAGGGAGGGGGTTCTGCCTGCCGCCGG
Source organism: Deltaproteobacteria bacterium (assembly GCA_031288415.1). Classification (GTDB taxonomy): domain Bacteria; phylum Desulfobacterota; class Desulfarculia; order Adiutricales; family Adiutricaceae; genus JAIRZX01. Next base: position 1,618 of record JAITRL010000237.1, read on the forward strand.
AAAAGGCGTCGAATGTTTCAGCCGCGATATGGGAAAAGGCCTCGCCCCGCATCCTTGTCACGGCGAAGGCGGTCCGCATGATCTAGCGGAAGAGGGCCCCTCCCCGCTCCGGGCCCCGCGGCTGTTCTTCCTGTCCGGCGCCGCGTGCCTGAGCTCGCGTTCCGCGGCGTTGTCCGTCGGCCCCGCGCCGGGCATGCCGATGAAACGCCTGCAGCTCCCGAACCCCTGCCCGAACCTCTTCGCAAGCGCCCGAACCTTGGTGTTCTTTAGCCTCGGGGCGCCCGCGCCGCGCCTGACCGCCCTCTTGCAGGCCTCCCTCATGAGGGCCTTGAGCCCCGCGCTATCCGGGCAGCCCGGGGCCCCGAGCCCCTTAAGCTTCCGGTGACGCCGAAAAACGACTGCGGGCTTGACATGGGCGGCCTTCCCGAACCTGCCGATCTCCTGGTCAAGGCGATCGGCGCGGCGCCTGAACCCGCAGTCAAGGCGCGCGCGGCGGCGCCGGGGCTCCCGGCCGGGATGCTCCCTCGCCCGCTTCTCGTACACGCGGCAGCGGGCGCGGGAGATCACGCCCGTGAGCGAGTCCCTCAGGGACGGCTCCAGGACATCGCCGGAGCGGAGGCCTGTCCGGAACAGCGCCGCTTCCGCCGTCGCGAAGACCCGCTTTCCGGCTCTCTTCCGCCTCCCGCAGCCGCCGCTCGGTGACGCCGCAGGTTTTGATTATGAGCCGGCGCGGGATGCCGGCCTTCAAGAGGTTCAGGGCTATGTCAGCCTGATTCTTCCGTGTGGTCTCCTCGATGATCCTAAGGCCATGCCCTCCACGCGCTCTTCCATGCGCGCGCTCTTAATCGCCTTTTCCCGGGCTTCCGGGGCAAAGCCCCGGGAATACGGCTTGGCGGCCTTAACCCCAGACGGGGCGGGCCAGGCGCCCGCCGCTCAGGCGGGGATCGGAGGCGTAAAGCGGTCAAAGCCTAAAGCGGCTCCGGGTCCAGGGTTTCGCCGGTTCCGGGGGCCGAAAAAAGCCTGCAGAGCGCAAGGCGGGTGATTTTCCGGCCTGACTCGGGATTTTCCTGGGCGTCGGACAATACCCGCCTATCCCGGTGTCCGCCAACAAATTCAGGTCGGGCCTGGAGCTCGCTCTGACGGGCGATAGAGGCCTGAGGCCAGAAAAATCGTAAAAACCCCTCCAAGAGGGAACGGCAATCCTGGCGAAAGCCCGGAAGTCAGAGAAAG
>JAITRL010000245.1 GCA_031288415.1 Deltaproteobacteria bacterium
CTGGAGCTGGGTGTAGACGCCCTCGTCGAACTCGTAGTCCCGCGTGATGCCCTGGGCGGTGGCCCCCAGGTCCGCGTAGATGGCGTTGAACATGCTTCCCAGGGTGGCGGCCGGCTGACGGTAGAAGGAGAGGATCCTGCCCTTGACGTCGGCCATGTCCAGGGCGTTGGTGTTGTCGCCCGGGGCGCGCTTGCCGTTGGAGTCCGTCTTCCCGGCGTTGATGAGGTCGCGGTTGTTGATCACCGTCTGGTTGACGGCCACGTCGTTTCCGGAGGAGCCGGTGAAGAGCGTGTTGATTCCCAGCACGGCCAGGGCCCCGGAGGAGTCCCCCGCGAAGGTGAAGCCCACGCCGTCGTCGGCGATGATCCGCAGGCTGTCGAGGCCGTTGCGGTCGGTGATGTTCTCCACCCTCAGGCCCGGGATGTCCTGCAGCTGGTCGATCACGTCCTGGAGGGTGTCGTCGGGGGTGACCGTCACCTTGTGGAAATAGGCCTCGCCGTCGGCGGGGTAGGTCACGAGCTCGAAGTACCCGCTCCGGTCCAGGTAAGTCTTCTCCATGGGGTCGACCAGGCCGTGGCCGGTCTCGCCGGCCGGGGTCTCCGCCGTGACCAGGGTGCGGGCGACGCTGTGGGTGTTGATCGCGGTGGCTATGTCGCCCGCGGTGGTCGTGACCGTGCCGTTCGCGTCGGTCGCGAGGAGCACCGTGATCCTCCTGGTCCCGTCCTCTTCCTCCGCCACGCTCACCCTCAGGGGCTGGCTGGCCCCTGCGGCCGCGTACTCTATCGCCACCTTGTCGCCGGCCTCGCCCTTGGCGACCGCGGTGAAGATTAAGTCGTTGTCCGTGTGGATCTGGCGCGTGGTGAAGGCGGCGTACTCGGACCCGTAAGAGAGGTGGTGCCCCTGGGGGGCCGTGTATTTGAGGCTGCGGTCCAGGGTATAGAATTCCGTGAGCTCGTGGCCCTGGGGGAAGGTCGGGCCGGCGAAGTCGACGCGGCCGGAGTCCCCCTGGTTGACCGCGCCCTCGGCCGAGATGAAGTCCCCCACCTTCCAGCCGGAGGTGCGCGGGGGGAGGTAGTCGTTTCCCTCCGTGGGGCTGGCCGAGCGCTCGGAGTTGATGTAGTCGGCCAGCTCCCTCGCGGTGACGGCGACGTTGCCCAGGCTGTCCACGGGGAGGGTGACGGTGATCTCCCACTTCATGCGGGCCGGGTCATTGTTGAAGACCACCTGGGAGGTGATCTCGGAGGTGGCCTTCGTGCTTTTCACGAACTTCACCTCGATGTTCTCGGGGTCGCTGTAAGGGTCGTAGGGCTCGCGGGAGGGCACGTGCGGGACCAGGGAGCTGATCTTGAGGTCGTTGTCGTCCCCGGGGAACTCGACGACCAGGCTGGCCCTGTTGGAGATCAGCGTGGCCGCCTGGAGCTCCGTGAAGAGCGAGGTGGAGGCCCCCTGGGCGTGCTGGTCGTTGAGGCTGAAGATGAGGCCGTCCACGAAGGAGTCGTACTGGCGCCAGGTCTCCTCCAGGACCTCGTCCCGGAACTCCAGGTAGCCGCCGATGGCCCCGCCCTTGATCTGGCCGGAGATCTCCTCCATCCAGTAGTCGTTGTGGGTGGTGTGGAGGCTCACGTCCCCGTTGGACCTGGTGCCGGTCCTCAGCTCGAAGGCCCGGTCCTTGAGGACCAGCGGCACCCCGGCCGAGCTGGTGACGGTCCACTGGCCGTCCTGGGGGTCCTCGTAGTACTGGATGTCCATGTACTCTGCCAGCTGCCTGGTCTTCTCGTCCCTGGCGTCCCTGAGATCGTTGGCCTGGCGGTTGAGCGCGGGATCCTCCTCGGCCGTGATCTCCTTGTTGAGGGCGGCGATCTCGTTGATCAGCGTGTTGACGGCCTTGGCGGCGTCGTCGATCCTCTTGTTGGTGTCGCGCCTGAGCTCTCCCATCTCCTCGTGCCGGAACTGCAGCTGGGCGGCCAGGGTCTGGGAGTACTCAACCAGCTCCTCGCGGTAGGGCTTGTTGGAGGCCTCGTCGGCCAGCTGGTCGAAGGAGGCGAAGAAGTCGTTCATCGCCTGGTTGATCCCGCCCCCCGCCGACTCGTTGTAGAAGGCTTCCAGGGTGTCGGTCTGGTTCTTGAGGGCCACGTCGCGGCCCAGGCCGGAGCCGGTCATGATGAGGCTCCGCGTGAGGAACTCGTCGTGGTAGCGGATGACGTTGTTGGCGGTCACCCCCATGCCCACCTGCCCGAAGGAGTAATTCTGGGAGGGCAGGGTGGCGAGGTTGATCCTCTGGCGGGAGTAGCCGGCGGTGTTCACGTTGGCGATGTTGTGCGAGGCCACCTCCATGGCGGCCTGGCTCATGCGCATGCCGGTGAGGGCGGTGTAGAGGGAGGATGAGACGCCCATGGCCTAGACCTCGCGCGAGAGCTTGGAAGGGAGGGCCTTCTTCACCCCCTTCTCCTTCTTGCCGTCGCTCCCGTAGCCGGTGCCTTTGATCTGGTCGGCCCCGGAGAGGATGTTGATGGACCCCGTCACCAGATCCAGGGACTGCTCCACGAACCGCCTGGCGGTGTCGTTCTCGCGCAGGATCAGGTTCTTGAGCCTGGCGAGGCTCCCCGCGTGCTCGGACAGCCTGCCCCCGTACGGGGCGGGGGTCCGGGCCGCTATCTCGGCCAGGGTGGGGAGGGGGTCGTCCCCGAGGCCCAGCATGAGGGCCGTCCGGGCTATGGATTCCCTGAGGCCTTCCGATCCCTCGATGATGTTTTTGGCGAGCCTCTCCTTGGCTTTGCTGGTCACCAGGAGGCCGTCCAGGTCCAGGTCCAGGAGGTGCTTCTTCTCCTGCTCCAGGAAGTCTATGAGCTCCCGGTAACGGGAGAGGTGCCCCGTGAGCTCTTCGTCGAGGTCGCGCACTACTGAGATGTCCATGGGTCACCGCTTTCTGTATTGGCAGCTTTTCCGCGGCTGCCGCGGGAGGGTGGAACCTGGGAAGGCCCTCAGGCCTTCGGGAGGCCCTTTGGGGGCCCTGACGGCCTTCATGGGCCGTGAAGTCATTGGGGGTCCCGTGAAGCCTGAAGCCCCTGAAGCTTGCCGGACGGGAGCCTGAGGCGGCGGCTAAAACGGCCCGTCGTAGAGGGAGCGGGCGGCGTCGCCCGCGGACTCGCCTTCCCTCGCGGCGGGCCCGGCATCGGACCGAAGCCCCTCCCCGCCGCCTGAGGCCTTCGCCCTCTCAGGCCTGAAGGCCAGCCGGGCCCAGGCCGCGGCGGCGGCCCTGCCCGTCAGGGGGGAATCAGCAGGGGCCGGGTCGGCGGCGGCTTCGCCGTCCGAGGAGCCTGTCCGGGCGCGCGCGCCCGGCGCCGCCTGCCCGGCTTGGCTCCCGGCCGCGGCGGTCACGGCCGGGCCTTCCGGAGGGGCCCCGCCGGCCTGGGCTGCCGCGGGTCCTGTCCCGGCGGCTCCGCCCCTGACTCCGGGCCCTCTCCGTAATGTCCCTCTGAGGTTCCCGGATCTGGCCCTGGAGGGGTTTTCCGCCGCCAGGAGATCAACGGCCTCTGTCCGCTGTTCCGCTTCCGCAGGGGGAGCCTGGAGGGTTAAGAGGCCTTCCGCGGCTTCGCCCTGCCCTGCGGGCCAGGCTGAGGCCCGGCCTGCGGCCTGGCCCTGGGCCAGGTCCGGCGACCGGCCGGCCGGGCCGGAAACTCCTGCCGGGCCGGCCGAGAGGTTTCCGGGGGAGAGGGGGCCGGAGAAGCGGGCGTCTTGAGGCGCCTGAAGGTCTTGGGCCCCATGAGACCCGCGGGGGCGCCGGGCCGTTTGCGGGCCCGTGCCGCCCTGCGCCGCCGGGGGGCCTTGGGGGTCCGGACGG
>JAITRL010000315.1 GCA_031288415.1 Deltaproteobacteria bacterium
GGAAAGAAACGGAGATGTCCCATGAGCACGGAGTGGAGCCCCCAGGCCCTGATGGCGATGAACTACGACGCCTGGAAGGCCTGGACGGTTCAGGCCGCGGTGACCCTTGGGGTCTTTACGGCTGTCGGCAGAGCGGAAAAGAAAGCCACGGCGGAATCGCTGGCTGAGGATCTCAAGGCGGACAAACGCGCCCTGGACAGGCTGCTGACGGCCCTGGCGGCCCTGGGTCTCGTCATCCGGGAGGGAGACGATGTTTCGCTTACCGCGTTTTCCGGAGAATATCTCTCCGAGGACAGTCCCGGGTACTTCGGGAGCGCGCTGTCTCATATGGCGCAGATCAGCCCGAACTGGATTCAGCTCGCGAGATGCGTACGGCAGGGAACCGACGCGGCATCTCTCCCTCCCCTGAGCGAAGAGGAGGAAAAGAAGCTGGAGGAGGCCAGGCACAGGCATTTTATCCTGGCCATGTACAATGTTGCCGCCCTGCAGGCTGACAGCGTGGCCGCCGCCCTGGATCTGTCCCGCGCCGAAAGGCTGTTGGATCTCGGGGGAGGCCCGGGGACTTACGCGGCGTATTTCTGCGCCAGGAATCCCCGGCTGCGCGCGGTGGTCTTCGACCGGCCTGTAAGCGAGGAAATCGCCCTGGATATCATCGGGAAACTGGGGGTAAGGGAGCGGGTGAGCTTTCAGGGAGGCGACTTCTTGCGCTCCAGGCTTCCGGGAGGCTTTGACGTCGTGTGGCTCAGTCAGGTGCTGCACGGCGAGAGCCGGGACGGCGCCGCCCTTCTGGTAAAAAAGGCGTTTGACTCCGCCAGGCCCGGAGGGCGGGTGGTCATTCAGGAGTTTGTCCTGGACAACGACAGGCGCGGCCCGTTGGGGCCGGCCCTTTTCAGCCTCAACATGCTGGTTCAGACTCCCGGCGGGGCCGCCTATTCCTATTCCGAGATAGAGGAAATGCTCAATGAGGCGGGGATAGGAAAAATTGAGGAGCTCAAGGGGGAGTTTCCGCCGGGTAACAGGATTATCATAGGCTACAAGGGCGAGTGAATCCCGGCCGCTAAAACGGTTCCGGGTCAGCTGGGCTGAAAGAAGGGGAATGCCTGCATACGCATGTTCAACAGGCCATGCATGCCGGCTTTTACGGTTCAAGAGCGTGATGACGCTTCAGGAGCGCCCTGCGCGAGACGCGGGGCGGCCTGCCGCGGCCGACGTCAATGCCTGATGAAGCGTCATTGAGCCGTTACGGCGTATTGAACCGGCGGCGCTGATTCCCGGTTGCCGCAAGGATTGCCGGAATTTTCCCTTTGGCAGGGGCATGCCGCGGCGCGGGCGGATGTTGCGTCGCAGCCCCCGGCGTCGCGGCAAAATACCGCCATGACGTATTCCGCGGCCCTGCATGTGATTCATGGTTACGAGTCGCGCGCCGCAAGGCGCCTGCGGCGCCGCGGGAAACCGCCGCCGCCCTGCCGGACAGTCCGGGTACGACCGGATTTTCCGGCGCATCCGCAAAAGACAACCCTGCCGAACCGTCGAGGCCGACGGTGTCCTGAGAGCCGCCGGCAAGCCAGGCGGAAGGCGCGGTCCTGACGGCGAGATAACGGGAGGCCCTTGAGCTTTGGGGGGGGCGCCCCGCAAGGCAAACGCCGGGGGGCTCATGCGGCAAGTCCGGGCAAAGGCAGGCTGACTGCGGGCACCGGCTAATGCCCGCCGGCGGTCTCGAAAGCTTCGATACGCGTAAAACGTGTCCCGGCAGGCTCAAACGATTGCGGACAGGCTCCCTGACCGATGGGCGTGGCCCACTTGGGAAGCAAGACCTGAACGGCCGAGGCTCCAGGCGCTGGCGGCGCGCCAATGCTGCGGCGAAGGCAAATGTCAGGGCCGAAATTCACGCAACGCCATAGTTTATCAGATTATATGATATATTATTATTTAAAATAAAAATATATATTTATTTTATAAAATTATCAGTTTGGACGAATCGCGGCCTCCGCATATGCCGGCCGCGCTCATTCTCCGCGAACCAGGCGAGCGGATACACGGCTCGCGCGCTCAGCCGCGGCTGTACCCGCGCCGGGGCCTCATTTTGGATCTCCTCAATGCCCCCCCGCTCGCGGGAACCGACAACCTGCGCGCGCCCGATGCCCGGCCGTCGGCCAGTCGCAGTCAGCGAGGAGCCTGGGCCTCCTGACGAACGATAAGGCCCGCAGACGGTTCAGGGGCCGCCAGGACAATCCTGAAGTCGATTCGCCGGTTGCGCGCCATGACCTCCGCCATGTTCATCTTGTTTTCTTTGTCAGGGATCGCCCTATTCTCGCCGTAGCCGCTCACCCCGATCAGATACTGTCCGTCGGCGTTCTTAAGGCCGGTAATGTCTGACCCATTGTCTGACCAGCTTTTCACCAGCGTATTGTAGGTCTCCCAACTCCTGAAAACAGAGAGCTGGAGGTTGTCGTCAAGCCTGTGCCCTGGCAAGACCCGCATGGCGTCGGTGTGCCCCTCGATAAGGATGACGTCGAACTTGCCCGGCTTGTGCAGTTCCGGCCTGTCGCAAGCCGCAGGCGGCCCGGCCCCCCTTGGCCCGGAATAGCAAGGGAGCCGTTTGGACATTATTGTCCCCAGGTCGGTAATGGCCCTGATTCCGTTAGCGTTCAAGTTGTACTCGCCCGAGGCGAACAGCACGTGCTCCGGGAAGCGGAAGAGCCCCTCGTTTAGGTCGATATCCACCGTTATCCCTTTTTCCCGAAGCCT
>JAITRL010000334.1 GCA_031288415.1 Deltaproteobacteria bacterium
AATGAAAATTTTACAAGAAACCTGCAATCCAGAGAAGGAGCTGAAGCTGTAATCGCTGATTTGGCGACTTACAGGACATATCCTGATAAGACGCCGCCTTTGGCTAAGATTTATGTCGACGCCATCATGGAGACAGTCCGCTGCGTGGATGATATGTTTAAAACAATGAACGCCGATCAGTTGTAACCATTCCCATGCTCATTAGCTGTCGCATAGCTGAAATAATTCGTAGCTTGTTAAAAACCCAACGGAATATGAAGGTCACCTGCGCCGCGGACGGCCGAAACCACCCATTGCCGTAGCCCGCAAGCTGGGGAATACCGCAACCGCCGCCCAAAATTAAGGGGGCGGTTCTTTGAGGTAAGGCGTTTGTAGGCCTCAAGGACCGCCCGCGCTCCGGCAAGCCCCCGAAGCATGAACCCCGCCGAAACAAGGAACGCCTTCCTTGTCCAAGCCGGAAGAGGGTCCGTCCGCTGGCCAGAAGCCATGGGACCGAAATGGCGTGTAGTCCGAGGCTGGACATATCTGACGGCAATGCTTTTCGTGTCCTGAGGGCCGAAGGAACATGCCGCCGGAAGCGACGGAGCCGACGCGTAAGCAAAGGGCCCGATTTTGCGGAAAATGCTTCCTATGCCGCAGGATTACGCTTGGCCCCGCCCGAGGATGCGATCTCATGAGCCTGGACTGGAAGCCAAGCTTGCAGGCTCTTGAGCGTTCCACAGGGATATGCGGACTTCCGGCTGAAGACAGCGCAGGGGTGCGGCAGCGCATACGTCCGTCACGGAACTCTTATCCCGTCCGCGGCTTGGGACGAAAAGCGGACATGCCCTTACTTCTTTCCGGGTGAGGTTGAGAAGGACAGGGTTCCTCCGGTTCATGAAAAAATCATTCGCGATTCGCGAGCGCCGTGTGAATCAGGATCTTCGCTTGATCATGGACATCTGCCGCAAAACGGTTCTCAAGCTTGTCAGAGGCACTACAACGACTACCGGTCTCACTGTCAAGGCATGCTTAGACAGCAAAAAATACCCCGTTGGAATAAAAATTTCAGATAAAGACTTTGATGAGATAAATATAACTCGCAACAAGGTTTTAGGCAAATTAAACTATACCATTTCTCCCAGCACATAATATTTAAAAAGTAGTTTATACACTTATATATTTACAAGCCCTAAGTGCCTATTCGAAGGAAAAGGAACATTTGTTTATGGCTGGCACGGTGTTCCGTGTTCTGGATGTTCAGAGGGGGGTTGGGTATTTGAGCGTGATCGTGGCTTTGGAGGCTGACGAGCCGGACATCATGTTTGCCTGGTGATATTCATCGTACCTACGATCGATCGCGCGCATACTGTCAAAAAGCTCCTGGAGGGCGTCATGATCAAGTTTGCAGTAAGATCGCATTTTCCACCGCTGCTGGATAGGTGACATCTTGTACCAGTCACCAGATTTTTTCATTTCAACGATTTCTGGGGGGTCCTGTAGCCAGACATTATCAAAGTAATGCCCGTACCGCTGGTCGTTGCCGTTCTCGTCCAGAAAGTCTCTCTCGTCGGCCATCGCGGGCCTCCTTCCGGCGGGATTCTATTCCCGCTAACTGGATAATATCATGACTGTTGCCGCATATCAAAAGTTTTTCTTTCGCGCGGAACACGAAAATGACGCCGCCGCGCCTTCAGGGGGTTGAGGCAGCTCCCGGGCTCCTCCTGCGCCGGCCGGGTCATCTCCTGCCGCTGCATGCGAGCCCGCGCGGTCTTCGGCCTGGATGCCGCCGCGGCCGCGCCAGACTGGACGCCCTTGCTCTCGGCCCCGGCCCTTCGCAAAGCCCGGGGGTCGCCTCTTCTGTCCGCCCGGGCGACCGGATGACGGCTAAGCAGGCGTCGGCCGGCCAGGTGACGGTCCGCAAGGCGCCTTTCCCGGCCGATCAGGGGTTCCCCCTGCCGGACTGGCGTGAGTGTTCTGCCGAAGACGGTTCTCGCGCCGAAGAAGAAGGTGAAGGCCCGGTTTAACGGCCAGACGCGTCAAGAGCAGGCGGCCGCGTTCAAGGACGGCACCGATCAGGGAAGCGGGCTTCCGCGCCCTCGTGGCGGACCGGGAGACGGAGGCAGGCGTGTTTCCCGCCAAGGAGGTAAACATGGAGACAAGAGATTCTTGTCAGGGCTGCGGCTTCGCCAGCCGGGCTTTGGAAGGGGAGAATGTCCGCTTCGTGCCGGCGCGCGGGGGGCGGGGGCCTGCAGGCCCGGCACAGCGGGTTCGCATCATGTAACGCGGAGTTCAAGAGCCGGGTCATGGCGCAGGGGTTCGGGAGAGGTGCCGACATGGACACGTACGGCGCCTCTCGGCTGGAGCCGATGATCGCGGCGCGAAGTCCGCCTCAGTGCCGCAAGCCCGGCGGCGAGGACCTGTCGGCGGCGGGCTGAGCCGGGCTGATGCCGGAGTTCGGCCGCGGGCCCCTGCCGCGGCCGCCAGGTTCCGGGCCGTGTCCGCCGCCTTCCGCCTAGCCTTTGGGAAAAGGCCAGGCATCCGTCAGCCCCTCGGAAGAAGCCTTCGGCAACATCGGCTGCGGCGCCGCGCCTAAGGCGGGCGCGCTGTCCGGCCTTACGCGGATGGCCGGGAGAGGCGCGGGCTAGGGCCAGGCGAGGATGGATGCGGCTTGCGCCCTGAAGAAGCCCCGTAACCTCCGTCGCCCCGCAAGTTCCGCGGGAGCGCCGTCCGTCGCGCGCGGCGCGCGCGGCCGCGCGGATAGCCTGCCGAGCCTGCCTCCGGTCCCCCTCAGCCCTTCCGGCGGGCGCCCGCGCGCCCCGCGGGGTTTCCCTGCGGCTTT
>JAITRL010000064.1 GCA_031288415.1 Deltaproteobacteria bacterium
CAACAGGATCTTCAACAGAATCTCATCAGGATCTTCAACAGATCCGCAACAGGTCCGCATCAGCGTTTTCCGCCGCGATCCCGCGCGGCTCTTCCCCTCTGTCTTACCCGGGCTCCCCGACGCCGCGGGCCCCGGTGACCTCCGCAGGCTCTTCCCATGCAAAAGACCGGAACCGGCATCGCCAGAAGCAGGCTGGAATGGGCACGGGACTCCCCGGACGGGAGGATCGCGGCCTGCCTCGGCCCCGGCCCGGGGGCCAGGTTCCTGGAATACCGCGCGGCCTTCCGGAAGGCCGCGGAAGGGCGGCTCCCCCCTTTCCCGCTCCACCTCGACGCGGACGTGACCACCCGCTGCCAGCTCCGCTGCCCCATCTGCCCCGCCGGCGCGGGCGGCGGCGGCTACCCCGGCATGGGAATCGACCTTGAGCCGGCCCTGTACGTCAAGGCGCTGGAGGAGGGCCGCGCCAGGGGCCTCAGGTCCGTGAGGCTGGGCGTGACCGGCGAGCCTCTTCTGGCCGACTCCATCCATCTCTGGGCGGAGGAGGCCAGTGCCAGGGGAATCCTGGACCTCTCCCTCATCACCAACGGCCAGCTGCTCGAGCCTGCCGTCTCCAGAAGGCTCATGCGCGCAGGCCTCACCCGCCTCATGATCTCGGTGGACGCCGGGTCCGAGGAGGGCTACAGGAGGGCTCGCCCCGGCGGGGACTTCAGGAGGCTGGAGGAGAACATCAGGGCTTTTCTGGCCGAGCGCCGCGCCTTCGGGACAGGCCTTCCCGTCCTGAGGCTCAGCTTCGTGGAGCGCGCGGGTTCCGAAGGCGAGCGGAAGCTCTTCCGGGAAAAATTTGCCGCCCTCGCGGATTACCTGAGCTTCCAGGAGTGCGCCCCGATCATACGGCGCGGCTCCCTCGCCGGTTCGGGCGCCCTGGCGGAAGCCCGGCCGGCGTCCCCTGAGGGTCCGGGATCAGGCGGCCCATCCGGAACTTCAGCGTCTAGCGGTTCCTCAGGCCGCGGCGGCCCCGACTCGCCCTTGGCCTCCGGGATCGCCTCGCCCTTGGCCTCCGGGATCGCCTCGGCCTTCGCCTCCGGCGTCGCCTCTGTCCTGGCCGTCCTCGGGGCCGCCGCGCCCTCTTCGGGCCGCATTGCGCAAAGGCTTTCCGCGGCGGGTTCCCCGGCCCCTGCCGGCCTTCAGGGAAGCTCCCCCGGGGGCGCCTCAGGAGCCTCCGCCGGCCTGACCTTCTGCCCTGAGCCCTTCACGCGGATATGCCTTTACGCGGACGGCTCTCTTTTCCCCTGCTGCTCCGATTACGGGAGGCTGCATCCCGCAGGGAGCCTCCGCGACGGGACCGTGGCCGAGGCCTGGCGCTCGCTTGGCGCGGGACTCGCCCGCGAGCCGGGCGCCCCGAGGCACCCGGCCTGCCGTCTCTGCCGCGGCTGTCTCGACGCGGCAGGGGCCGGCACGGAAGATGCAAAGCCTCGAGCGGCAGGGGAGGTTCCGGCAGGATCTTCCTTGAGGGGGAGTTCCCCCAAGCGCCCCCCGGCAGTCCCGGGGAAGGGCGAGAAAACTGCCGCGCGGCGCGGCGGCCCGGAGGATCGCGGGGGACATGACGTCCCGAACGCCCATGAGCCTCAAGGCGCGCGTGAGCCCCGACACGCCCATGAGCCTCAAGGCGCGCGCGCGGGCCAAGACGATCGCGCGGCTCAAGACGCCTGCGGCGGGCGCCGCCCGCCCGCCGCGCCTGAGGCCCCGTCCCCGGGGCCGCCTCCCGCGGCGGCCCTTCCGTTGACCGGGCTTTTCGCGGATCCCGCGCCGTAAGGGATCCGGCGCGCGCGGCGGCGTAAGCCGCCGCGCCCGGAAGTCCCTGTACCTCAGCGCGCCGCCTCAGCGGGCGAACGCGGACAAGGAGTACGACAAGCTGATTCTGTGCCTGGGAAGCGAGTACTTCCACGACGCCTTCCAGAGGCTGGGACACACGGTCCTGGCGGCGCCCCACGAGGAGGGCTACCCCGTGGACTCCCTCTTCGAGAACCTCCGCGACCGCCCGGACCTGATAGTCTATACCGACCACCTGGGGAGCCACCTCTGGCCGGAGGGCATAGCCTCCCTCCACGGGGTGCCCCGGGCGTACTACGCCGTGGACACTCCCATAAACATCTGGTGGCAGAGGCACTTCGCGAGGCTCTTCGACCGCGTGTTCGCGGACCAGAAGCCCTGCGCGGACGAGCTTTCCGGCCTGGGGATCAAGGCCAGCTGGCTCCCCGTGGGCGTGGACGCCAAAAGCTACCTGCCCGCCTCGGGCGAGGCCGAGGGCAAGATCTACGACTTCGGGTTCGTGGGGGTCCTGGACGATGACGCCAGGCCCAAGCGCGCCCGCCTCGTCAGCCTCATCTCCCAGCGCTACTCCGTCAAGACGGCGGGCGCCCGCGGGGACGGCTGGGTGGGGCCCGGCGAGTCGGGCCAGATCTACCGGCAGTCCAAGCTGGCCCTCAACGAGAACCTCTTCCCCGGAGTCACCGTGCGCATGCTGGAGGCCATGGCCTCCGGGGCCGTGCTCTTCACCGAGAAGGCCGGCGGCGACCTGGGCGAGCTCTTCGCTCCCGGAGAGGACTTCGCGTGGTTCGAGCCCCAGGAGCTGCTGGAGGCCGCCGACCTCTGGCTCGGGGACGAGAAGCTCAGGAGGCGCACGGCCAAGAGGGCCGCGGAGAAGGTCCAGGCCTCCCATGACATCATGAACCGGGCGGAGAGCTTCCTGGCCGCCTGCTCCGGAGTCAACCCCGGCGCCGCCCTCTCCGGCAGCGCCGCGGCAGACGAGGAGGGCAAGTTCCTGTTCCTCACCGCGCTGCGCTGGCCGCGGGAGGCGGGCCAGAAGCGCCTTATGCGCGCCGAGAAGCTCTTCAGGGATGCGGACTCCCGGGGCGAGCTCTCCCCTCAGGGCCTCTTCATGCTGGGGCACATCTACCGCCTGAAGAAGAAGAGCCATGAGGCGAAGGAGTGCCTCACCCGCGCCTGGGAGGCCGGCGAGCCGCGCGGCGCGCTGGGCATGGGCATCCTGAGCCTCGCCTCCCGCGACACCAAGGGCGCCTTCGACTGGATAGCCCGCTTCGCCGGAAGGCACGACTTCCCCTCCCTGACCCTCGACACGCTCAACTTCGAGTGCGTCAAGCGCATCGCCGGAAAGCTCCTGGAACTCGGCGAGGACGTGTGCCCGGGCTTTTCCCGGAGCCAGCACGACCCGGCGGTCTGGACCGCCTTCGAGTTCTACCTCACGGCCTTCCGGAGCGATCCCTCCGATCTGGAGAGCGCCCGCGCCCTGTGCGGGATCCTCCTTAACCGCGGGGCCTCGGCCGAGGCCGTGGACTTCGCCCAGAAGGCCCTGGAGCATCACCCCGAGGACGAGGTGCTGGGCTCCGTCTTCGCGGAGGCCGGCCGCGCCTCCTACCTGACCGTGAACGTGAACTGAGGCCGGGCCCGCCTCCCGGCCGCCGCCGCGCGCGGGCTGCCGCTCCCCTGCGGCGACGGCGGCGGGCCGCGGGCGGCCGCGCTCCCTTGCCGCGGGCAGACCCGCCCCCGCGCCCTCACTCCGGCCTTGCCCCCGGCGCGGCTTGCGCCGCGCCGGGCGCGCCATGCCCCGGCCCGCGCGCCGCCGCGCCTGCCGAAGCCGCAGGGAGAAGGCCGTATCGGGCCGCTGCCGCGCCCGCCGCCGGAAAAGCCATAAATCGCCCCGCGGCGCATGTCGGCGCCTCAGGGCCGCACGACGGAGCTACCCATGCCTGAGACAGACACCGCGTATTCCCCCCAGGTCACGGCCGCGGCGGCCGCGGCCCCGCCGATCCAGGTCTTGCCCGGAAACCGCGGCCCCGGGCTCATCCTGAGGGGCGCCGCCGTCCACGCCCGCGAGGACCCGGCGGCCGAGGCCGCCGCCTGGGTCAAGGAGGTGGTGGGCCGCTGGCAAGGGGCGGGCGGCGCCCCTGAGCTGGCCCTGGTCTTCGGGCTTGGGCTGGGCTGGCACCTCAGGCGGCTCAAGGAGCTCTTCCCGAAGCTCAGGGTGGCGGTCTTCGAGCCGGACAAGGGGTTCCTGGAGACCTTCGAGAAGTACAACGTCCTGGGGCGCGGCGACGCCCTCAGGATCTTCACCGACCCGGGGGAGTTCGACCGCTTCACGTCTTCCGAGGTGGTCTACAGCGACGCCGTGTTCCCGCTGCTCATGGTGACCCCCGGCTACCACCTGGCCTTCCCCAGGGAGGCCGCCAGGTTCATGGACAAGGTGGGGGAGGCGGTCGGCCGCCTCAAGGTGATCGTCAAGACCAAAAAGGCCACCATGAGCGCCTTCATGGACAACCTCGTCGAGAACGCCTGGCTGGCGACCCGGCTGCCGGACCTCATGCTCCTCAAGGGCAGGTTCATGACGCGGCCCGCCTTCGCGGTGGGCGCGGGCCCCAGCCTCACCCAGAACGGGGCCCTCCTGCGCGGCCTGGGGGACAAGGGGCTGGTCATCGCCGCGGCAGCCGCCCTCAAGCCGCTCCTGCGGCTGGGGGTGTGCCCCGACGTGGTGGTGGTGATAGAGTCCTCCGACACCTCGCGCTTCCTGCGGCTCACCCCCGAGGAGAAGGCCAAGGTCAGGCCCGGCACGGTGCTCGCCGCCGCCTTGGGGAGCCACCCCGAGCACTTCCGCGCGGAAGGCTTCGACAAGGCCCTGTTCCACCTCTCAGGAGGCGAGGCCCAGCTCCTGAGCCAGGGCTACTTCCTGCCCCAGGGCGGGAACGCCGGCACGGCCTGCTTCGCCTTCGCCTACGTCTGGGGGCTTTCGCCAGTGGTCCTGGTGGGGCAGGACCAGGCCTACCTGGGCCCCCAGCTCCACGCCGAGGGCACGGTCGACTCCCTGTTCGAGGCCGACCGCTTCGACAGCATCCGCATACCCGGCATCGGAGGGACCGCGGTCGAGTCCAACACCGGGCTCGCCGCCTCGGTCAACTGGCTCGCGGAGGCCGCGGCGCTGATCCTCAGCAAAGGCAAAGGCCCCAGGCTCATCAACTCCTCGGCCCACGGGGCGGCGGTCAAAGGCTTCGAGGAGATCCCCCTGGAGGCCGTCGTCGCGAATCTCCCGGCCCAGCCCAAGACCTGGACGGTCTCCGAGGCGATGCGGTCCCTGCCCCGGCCGTCGGCCAGGGAACTCAGGGGCGATCTCAAGCAGATGTCCTCCCTCCTCTCCCAGACCCGCCAGCTCGTCAACAGGAACGTCCAGAGGGCCCTGGTGGAGATGATGAACATCTCCAAGGTCTCGGCCTTCATGGGGGAGCTTTTGGCCCCGGCCCTCGCGGGAGGGAACAGGCAGGGCATCCTCAAGAACATCGCCTGGGCCGACGGGGTGATCCTGAAGATGCTCGCCTCGCTGGAGAAGGGCGGGGAGGCCTGAAGGGCGGGGAGGCCTGAAGGGCGGGGAGGCATGAAGGGCGGGGAGGCCTGAAGGGCGGCCGCCCTCACGGGGGGCGAGGCGCCGCCGGCCCCGTCGGGGCCGGCCGGCCGGAGGGCGCGGGAAACCTGAGCCTCAAAGGCCTCCCGGCGCCGGCAAGGGACGCCTGGGCCGCAAGGCCCCGGCCGGAGCCCGCGCCGCCGCCGCCCGCCTGTCCCGCAGGCGCCAGGGCTGCCCCCAAAGCGCGCCGGGCCGCGCCAGGCGGCCTCAAGCCCGTTTTCCCGCGCCAGGAGGCGCAAGGGTTTCCCGGGGCCGCCAGGGCGCGGGCCCCGGCCCGCTCCGCAGGGGAACCGGCCCCCGCCCGCAAGGCAGGGGGCCCAGGCCGCACAGGCCGGCGGCTTCGCCGCGGACCTCCCGGCGGACAGGCCGCGATCGCCTGGCCGGCTGGCCCCGGAGCCGCCTGTAACCTCCCAGGGCGCCTATGGTTCCCGGAGCCTGGGGCGGGGACGGCAAGCCGCCTGCCCCCGTGCCCCCGTGCCCCCGGCCCGTCTTCAAGGCGCGCCTTGAGGGAACTTAAGGCGTCTCCCGGTTCTCCGGTTCTCCGGCCCCCAGGCCCTCCTGCCCTCAGGTTCTCCCTGAACTTGCCCGCGACATTTCTCCTGCGGCCCGGGGGCGGCCGGGCCGGCTGAAGGGGAAATCTTGGCACGGCAGTTGAATGCCTAAGGCTTTCGCTGATCCGCCGGCAAGCCTTCCGGGCTCAGGCCGACGGGAAAGCCCCGGGACTGCGGACAGCATGCCAAAGGCGGGCGGCCCGCCGGGGGCGCAAGGCCCTTTCCGGGGCGCGAGCCCGCCTCGCCGCGGGCGGCGTCAGGATCCAAGGAGAATCGTGCCATGAGGAAGCCCACCTTAGGCGTGAACATGATAATAAAGGACGAGGCCGAGAACCTCCCCAAGAGCCTCGCCCCGGCCATGGAACTCTGCGACGAGGCCGTGGTGGTGGACACCGGCTCCAGGGACGGGTCCCGGGCCCTGGCCAGGTCCTACGGGGCCAGGGTCTTCGACTTCCCGTGGAGGGGGGACTTCTCGGCCGCCCGCAACCAGGCCCTGTACTCCTCGCGGACCGATTACGTGCTCTGGCTGGATGCCGACAACCATATCCCCCCCAAGGACTTCGAGGCCCTGAGGGGCGCCCTTCCCCCGCTCGGGGCGGCGCCCGCCGTGCTCATGTGCGCGGAAAAGGTCCTCCCCCAGGGGGATCTGCTGTGGCAGAAGCGGGTCTTCCCCAACCGGCCCGGGGTCTTCTTCCGGGGCGTGGTGCACGAGCAGCTCTCCCACCCGGAATGGATGGCGGTAAGGCTCGTGGACGCCGAGATCCTCCACTGGGGCTACGCCGACCCGTCCGAGGCCAAAAGGAAAGGCGAACGGAACCTGAAGCTCCTGCTGGAGGCGCCGGGAACCAGGGAGGGCGACTTCTACCACCTCTACCAGACCGGCAGAACCCTCATGAACCTCAGGAGGCACAGGGAGGCCTTGGAGTACCTCCAGCTCGCCGCCCAAAGCCCCACCGCCAACCTGTCCCTCTGGAGCCACGCGGCGATCCTCCTGTCGGAGTGCTGGAAGGCCCTGGGCAACCCGGCCCGGGCCGAGGCCACGCTGCGTAACCTCGCCTCCATGCGCCCCTGCTACGGGCCCGGAAGATACTACCTGGGGCGGTTCCTCTACGGGGCAGGCAAGGCCGCCGAGGCCGCCCCGGAGCTTTCCGCCGCCCTGATGCACGGGCTCTCCGATCCGGGCTGGGGCTCCGCCCCGGAAAAGCTCTCCTTCACCTGCGCGCAGCTCCTGGGCAAGATCCTCGGCGAGGCAGGGGACGAGGCCGGGGCCGAGAAGGCCTACCGCGCGGCCCTGGAGTTCTCGCCCAAGAACCCCGAGCCGCGCATCGCCCTGGCGGAGCTGGCCCTGGTGGCCGGCCGCACCCTCCAGGCCCGCGAGCTCATCGGCAAGGCCCTGGAGCTCGCGCCCTTCCACCGCAAGGCGCGCCACCTGGCCAGGGAGCTGTCCGGAGGCGCGGCGTGAGCCCTGTCAGGACCATAGGCTTCTACACCGAGGGCCCTCCCTTCGAAGGGGACTCGGTGGAGCGCGGGGCCCGGGGCGGCAGCGAGACGGCCTTCGTGGAGATCACCCGCGCCATGGCGCGCCTGGGCTGCGAAGTGACGGCCTTCAACAACTGCGGGAGGAGCGCCCTCCACCGGGGGGTGGAGTACCACCCCTTCCGGCACTCGCTCCCCATGCTGGCCGAGCGGCGCTTCGACGTGATGGTGGTCAGCCGCTTCTTCGGCTTCTTCAACCTCCCGATCCGGGCGCAGCTCAAGGTCCTGTGGAACCACGACACCCTGGAGAACCCGGGGAGCCTCAGGAACATCCAGGACGAGATAGACCTTTTCCTGGTGCTTTCCCGCTTTCACCGCGACAACTACCTCACGCGCCTCCCGCAGCTCGACGACCGCATGGTGGTCACCCGCAACGGCCTGAACTTCGAGCTGCTGGACATGGCCGGCCTGGGGGCCTCCCGCGACCCCGACAAGCTCATCTACGCCTCGCGCCCCGAACGCGGCCTCAAGGTCCTCTTAGAGGAGATCTGGCCGCGCCTCAAGGCCGCAAGGCCCTCCCTCAGGCTCTGCGTGTGCGGCTACGACGTGCCCGCCGGCTCCCTGGACCCGGCCCTTCCGCCGCTGTACGAGTACCTGGACTACCTGTGCCGGCGCGGCCCGGACGTGACCGTCCTGGGGTCCCTCCCCAAACTCGAGTACTACCGGCACCTGGCCGAGTCGGCCATGATGATCTACCCCTGCGTTTTCCCGGAGATCAGCTGCATCGTCGCCCTGGAGGCCCAGGCCCTGGGGACGCCCATCCTCACCTCGGACTCGTTCGCCCTGTCGGAGACGGTCGCGGCCGCCTCCTTCCGCGTCAAGGGACGGCCCGGCTCGCCGCAGTACATCCAGGACTACGTCGAGCGCGCCCTCAATCTCCTCGGCGACCCTGAAGGCGCGCGGCGCGCCGCAGGGGAGTGCCGCCGCGCGATCCGCGAGAAATACTCCTGGGATCAGATCGCCAAGGAATGGATGAGGATCTTCGACCTCTCGCTGAGGGCCCGGGAGACCAGGAGGGTCCTTTTGGAAAGCGCCTCGGCGCCCAGACCCGATGCGCGCCTGGTTTGACAGCAACCTCGCCCTGCTGCGGGAAAGGGACCCGTCCCTGGCTTCCTTGGTGGAGGCCTGGGACCCGGCCCGCGCGGGAAATGACGGGCCCGCAGGGCGCGCGGCTGCCGCCGCGCCCGTCATAATTTTCCCACCGAAGGAGCCCCCGTCCCTGCCTGAGGCCTGGCGCGGCGCCCGGCTCCCCCTGGACGCGGAAGTCGCGCTCGAGCAGTGCGAGGAGGGCCCCGTCCTGTCCCTCAGGGCGCCCGTCGCGGCAAGGCTTACCAGCCGCGCCAGCGAACGGGAGGACAAGGCCCTGGCGGAGAGGTTCCTCAGGGAGGCGGGCGACTCGGCCCTAGGCGGGGTCACGGCCCTGGGCCTCGGGCTGGGCTGGCACATAGAGCGCGTGAGCGGGAAAATCGCGGGAGCGCCGCTGTGGATATTCGAGGCCGCGCCCCAGATCTGGGCCGCGGCCTTCCGCGCGAGGGATCTGGGCGCGATCCTCAGGCGCCCGGAAACCCGCTTCTTCTGCGGGGCCTGCGCGCCCTTGCCCCGCGGCGCCCCCGCCGCGGTCATGGCGCGCCCTGCGGCCCTCAAATTTTTCCCCGGAATGTACCCGGAGCCGGCGCGCGGCTCCCCTCCCGGAAAGGCCGCGCCGCGCGCGGCGGGAGCCGCGGCCGAGGCCCTGCCTTCGCTCGCCGCTAACTCCAAAGGCGGGGCCCTTGCCGCAGGCGCCGCGAACTCCAAAGACAATGCCCTTGCCGCAGTCGCCGCGAACTTCGAAGACGAGACCCTTGCCGCAGGCGCCAGCGGCGAGGGAGCGCCGGCCGGCGCCGAGGAGCCGGAGGCGCGCCCGCCGCTCCTCCTCCCGGACCTTTCCGGAAATGCGCGGCCCGCGCCCTCCCGCTCCCCCCTCAGGCCGCGGGTTCTCTTCTTCAGGAGCGGCTACTTCCTGGACAGGGAAATAAGATCCGCCGTCGCCCGCCTGAGTTGGCCCTGCGCCCTGTGGGAGATCTCGGATTTCCGCGACGCGGAAAAGGACCGGGAAAAAGACTTCAAGAGGCTTCTGGGCACCATCAGGGACTTCCGGCCGGACTTCGTGCTCACCGTCAACCACCTGGGCTTCGACGAGGGGGGCCTGCTCGCGGGGATCCTGGCCAGGCTGGGCATCCCGGCGGCCACGTGGTTCGTGGACAGCCCCTGGTTCATCCTCAAGGGGGCCGAGCTGGGGGCCTGGAGTGACCTCTGGGCCTTCGCCTGGGACTCCGACTACCTGGCCCCTCTCAGGGAGCTGGGCTTTCCGGGCGCCGCCTATCTCCCGCTGGCGGCGGACGAGGCCCTCCTGGAGGCCGGCGCCCGGGGCCCCGGCGAAGGCCCCTACGCCCGCGACATCGCCTTCGTGGGGGACAGCCTGGAGGCCGCCACGGAAAAATACCTGGCCCTCGCCAGGGCGCCACGGGCCATCCTCCCGGAAACGGATGCCCTGGCCGCCGCCTTCCTGGAAAGCCCGGGCTTCCTGCCGGATCTCGCGGCCCTGACGGCCGGCGGCCCCTTGAGCCCGCCGGGCCGGCCAAGGCTCTCCGAGTTTCTTGAGTGTCCTGCGGCGCGCCTTGCCCTGGAGGCCCTGGTGACCTGGAGGGCGAGCCGGATAGCCCGGGTGCGGCTCCTGTCCGCCATGCCGCCGGGACTCCTCACCGTGGCGGGCGACCCTGGCTGGCAGGGCCTGCTCGGGGACGGGGTGAGCCTTCCCGGCGCGGTGGCAGGCCAGGGGGCGCTCGGGGACTTTTACCGCTCAAGCCGCGTCAACCTCAACGTGACCAGCGCCCAGATGAAGACCGGCATGAACCAGCGCGTCTTCGACGCGCCGGCCGCCGGGGGCTTTCTCCTGACCGACCGCAGGGCCCAGCTGGAAGGCCTCTTCGAGGCCTCCGAGCTCTGCGTCTACTCGGAACCGGCCGAGGCCAGGGACCTGGCCCTCTGGCACCTGGCGCGGCCCGATGCCCGCCGGAGGCTGGCCGAGCGCACCCGCCGTGCCGTGGCGGAACGCCACCTTTACCGCCACAGGCTCCCGGAGCTGGCGCGGACGGTCCTGGGCAGGGCCGCGGCGTGAGGGAGACTCTCGCGCTCGCCCCCGCCAAGCTGGGGGACTTCCTGCAGGCTTCCGCCCTCCTGGGAGCCCTGGCCGCGGACGCGGGAACGCGCCTCACGGTCCTGGCGGCCGACCCGGCGGTCCTGGAAGCCCAGAGGCTGCTCTTCCCGGAGGCGGAGGGCATACTCCTGGACGGGGATTTCCCGGCCGCGGGAGGCGCCGGGGGCCGACCGGCCCCGGAAGGGCTGCCCCGCAGGGCGGACCTGCTCGTGAACCTCTCCCTGGACCCCAGGGCGGTGGAGCTCGCGGGGAGCCTGGGGGCCCGCGAGATCCTGGGGCCCCGGCCGGGGCCTTCCGGGACCGTCGTGCCGAAGGCCCAGAGGCTGGCCCTGGCGGCCATGTCCCTGGACCGCGCCCTGGGCCGCCTCAACCTGGTGGACGTCTGGAGGGCCCTTCGGCCGGCCTGCCCCCCCGCCCTCGCCATGCCGCCCTCCCTCCCCCCCTTAGGCCCGGCCGCCGAAGAGGCCCTCGCGGCAAGCGGGGGGCTGCCTCTGGTCTTCTTTCACCTGGGGGCCAAGGCCTCCCTCCGGCGCTGGCCGCCTGAGGAGCATGCGGGCCTGGCCGCAGCCCTCTTCAGGGCGGCGCCTTTCGCGGCCGTGACCCTGGGGAGCAGGCAGGAGCGGGCGCTGGCCCTGAAGTTCGCGGGCCTTTACCGGCAGGAGGCCCCGGAGGCACCCGTCATCGACCTCTCCGGCAGGACCTCCCTGGCCGACCTGTGGGGGGCCCTCCCCCGCGCCTCCCTGCTCGTGTCCTCGGACACCGGCGTGATGCACCTGGCCGCCTCGCTGGGCATCCCCCAGCTCGCGGTCTTCTCGGGCCCGGCCTACGCCCACGAGACCGGGCCGTACGGGAGGCGCTCCCTCGCGCTCCAGGGCCTTGCCCCCTGCGGCCCCTGCACGGAAGGGAAAGGCTGCCGCAGGCCCTCCTGCAGGGCGCTCCCCTCTTGGGAAGCCGCGCTCCCCCTGGCCCTGGAACTCCTGAAAGGCGCGAAAGCCCCCGCTTCCGGCCCCGTCGGGGAAGGCCCTCCCGTCCCCGGCCCGCAGCTCTCCCCTCCGCCTGGCATGGCCTGGCAGAGCTGGCGGACCCTGATCGGCCCCTGCGGCTCATCCCTGGTCCCCTGCCCCCCGCTTCCCGCCCCTCTGGATCTCAGGGCCCTGGCGGGGCTGATGTTCCGTGAGGCCGCCCGGGCCGCCGCGGGCCTGGGGCCGCCAGGGGCGGAAGGCCGCTCCTTCCGGCCCGCGGACATGGAAACCGCGGTCAGGGAGCTGGAGCTCTACCGCCGCCTCAAGGAGCCCCCTGACGGGACGAAGGCCGCGAGGAGCCTGTCCTTCATCGGCAGGAAGGCCTTGAGCGGCGCAGGCCTGGACCTGTTCCGGGAGACCTGGGAAGGGGTCCTGCGGGAGGCGGAAAGACAGGGTTTCCTGCGGAAAGCCCCTTGAGCCGGCCGGGAGCGGCCTCGTTTTCAGGCGCGCGGCGGCGGGCCAGGCGGAAGCCGTCAAAAGATCCCGCCGCGCGCGGCGGCCGCCTGAAGCCGCCTCCGCAGGCGCCTTTTGACGCGC
>JAITRL010000067.1 GCA_031288415.1 Deltaproteobacteria bacterium
GACCGACGGGTTGAGGTTTTCCTGGAGGTTCTTCAGGAAGCTCCCGAACTCGTCCCGGTGCCTCCCCGGAGCCTCGGTGACGATCCTGATTCTCTCCGCGTAAATCCTGGCGATGTGGCCGACCTCGCCCGCCCAGTTGAGCAGGTCGCTCCTGGTGCCCACCTTCCTGACTAACTTGGCGTAAATTGCATCCCTGTACCCGTCCAGGTCAAGAAGCGGCGCGAAGATGTCGCTCCTCTTGAACCCTGCGGGAGCCTCCGGCTCGCTTTCATCGTTCCCGTCGCCTCCGCCGCCTCCGGAGGGCCCCCCGATCAGGATCGAACCGCCGTCCTCGGGCTTCGTCTCGTTGAAGCGTATCTGGTTTATCTTGGCGTTGAAGCGGTCGTCGTGGGACTTGAGGGCGTTGAGGACTTCCCACACCACCTTGTAGGCGGCGTTGTCGCTCAAGGCCTTCTCCGGGCTGACGTCGGGATGGACCACGATCGGGATTATCACGTAGCCGAACTTCTTGCCGGGCGCGAGGCGCATCACGCGGCCCACCGACTGCACCACCTCTATCTCGGAGTTCTTGGCCGAAAGGAAAAGCACCGCGTCAAGGCTCGGCACGTCCACGCCGGTGCTGAGGCACCGGCAGTTGGAAAGGATACGGCAGTCGTTGGAGTCCCGGTCCGCGTTCTTGAGCCAGGACATCATGTCATCGCGCGTGGAGGCCCCCATCGTGCCGTCGATGTGGTCGGCGGCGACGGCGACCAGTTCCTCCCTCTCCGCCGGCGGGAGGCCTTTGAGGTAGGTCTTCCTGTACCCGTTGAAGAGGTCGGTTATGCTTTTGGAGTCCTTGATCTTCGCGCAGAAGGCCACGGCCTTGTGCATGACCTCGGGATCGACATCCTTAAGCACGCCGCTCTGCACGTCCATGCGCTTGGACAGGGCGTGGATGCACCCTATCAGCTTTATGGCGTCGGTCGCGTCTATCTCCGTCTTGCCGTCGGCCACCTGCCGGCTGAGCTCGGGGGGGATCTTCCTCAGGCCGATCGTCAGGAGGAGCACCTTGTAGTCGCTCAGGAGGCCGTTCCTGACGGCGTCCCCGAAGCCCATGCGGTAGACCTCCTCGCCGTAGACATCCGGATCGTCCATGGAGCAGACGAGGATGGAGTTTTCCGCGGCGCTCCTTTTGGCTGGCTCGCTGTAGATCCTCGGCGTGGCGGTCATGTAGAGGCGTTTGTCGGCGGGGAGAACTTTCTGGTCGTGAACCTTGACGAACTGGCTCTCGCCCTTTTCCGCCTCGATCTGCCCCGTGGTCCGGTGGGCCTCGTCGCAGACGAGAAGATCGATTCTCTCCTTGAGCAAGCCTATGGCTTCGGACACGGCCCCGGCGGACTGGTATGTGGAGAACACGACGCGCAGGTCTCCCGGATGGGCCGTCTTGGCTTTTTCCAGCCGGTCGGCGATCTCCTTCGGCGAGGTCGTGGCCTTCGTAGGCAGGCTCTCCGAGCTGACATCCAGGGGGTCTTCGTGGGAACTGTATTTTCTCGTGGAAATCTGGGCATCGGAGCAGACGCATACCGGCGACAGTCTCGCCTTGGCCTGGGCCGCCCACTCCTTCAAGGTCTGGCCCACCAGCGCGATGGAAGGGGCCATGAAGACCACGAGCCCTTTGCCCCCGGTCTCCCTTTCGGCGATCCTGAGGGCGGTGAAGGTCTTGCCCGTGCCGCAGGGCAGGATGAGCCTTCCCCTGTCGGCGGTCTTGAAGTGCCTGTGGAAGGCCTCTATGGCCTCCTTCTGGTGCTCCTTGGGCTCGTGCTGGGGGATCCTGGCCTGGGGCCCGGATTCGCCCCTGTCCATCGCCTCCCAGTTGACCTGGGCCTCCTCAAGATCCGTCAGGGAAATCCTGCTGAAGGGCGGGTCCTGGTTCCGCGTGGAGCTCTCGGCCTCCTTGCTCCACTTGTTGCTGGTGGAGATCAGAAGACGGCTGGCGAACTTGACTTTCTTGCCTTCCTGCACCGTGAGCCATCTGCCGGAGGAGGCGATGAAGCTGTCCAGGGCGGCCTTGTCGACGTAAGCATCCTCCTTGTAGCATTTGCACTGGACGGCGATGAACTCCCCATCCGCCGTCAGGGCCACCAGATCGATGCCCACGTCGTGGACGCTTATGGAAGACTTGTAGGGGAAGTCAGTCCATTGCCAGACGTTCCGGAATTTGGAATCGAAAACCTGGTAAGTGCGGAGAAAGTTGACCATCAGCTTTTCAAAGAGGTCGCCTTTTTCCCGTTGCGAGCCGGAGTAAGTCCTGTATTTGTTTATTACCTTCTGAAAGCTCATGGGGTACCTTCAAGGTTTCAAATTGTTTCTCCGAAACTGAACCCAAACTTCCCTTTTTTACGCCTATGCGCCTCAGAAAGCAAGTTTTTCCTGAAATTTCCCGTGACGGAAGTCAACGGTTTTTGTCGCGGGGCCGACAAGGCTCCCCTTACGCATTCAAGGGGGGCCACGAGTGATCCCGGAAACTCCCTTACAGGCTCAGACGGTTTTCTGAGGGCTTGCAGAATGCCTGAAAATTCCTGAAAGCGCCCTGGCCTGGATTCCGCAAGGCCCGCATCTCCCGGCGCGGCCTGCATCGAGCCTCGTTACCCCGGCCTTGCTCCTCCAGGCTTCCCTTGCCCGAGCCTCAGGCGCCCTCCCTGCCGGGCTTCCGCCGGCCCTCTTCGCCAGGCTTTCCGGCCGCCCTCAGCAAACTTTCCCTGAACGCGCTCATCCGGGCCCGCCTTGACCTTGACTCAGCGGGCCGGCCCGCGCGGCGATTGCCCGGCATCCCTGCCAAGCCGTCTTGCCGTCGTCGCGCGTTTCCGCAAGTCCCCCCAAGCTGAGGCTGTTCCCCTGGCGTTGTCATGGCTTTGCCCCCTCCAGGCCGCCGTAAAGCGGCCGAGAGGGCTTTTACGGACATAGCCGCCGCTTGCGCCGCGCGCGCCGGAACGGGAGAGCCGAAAGACTGAGGCGCGACAGAATCGCCTTGACGGGCCCTTCCGTTCTCCCGGAGGAAACGCCAGGGACTTAAGGCGAACGAGAACAGCCGTGCCGGCTTGAGCTCTTCGCGGCCTCAGGCGGGTTCCGGGCGGCCCCGCAGGGGGGCCCGGCGGCTTTCCTTGCCTCTCCCCATGGCCTGGAATACGTTATGGCCGGACAGAGGGCGTCATGAGGTGCCGCGCCCGCTGACCGGCACTGGCATGGGGCGGCTTCAGACGCCCTGAACCGGCCCCGCAGGCCGAAAGAGCTTGGAAAGCTTCCTGCCGGTCTCCCTGGAGACGCGCAAAGCCGCGGCCCCTCGATGAAGCGCGGCTCTCAACGGTAATTTGCCCTGGGAATTCAGGCTGCAGGGAGAAGGCCCGCTTAAGGGGCCATCCGCTCGGACAGCCTGCTTGGCCGCCCGGGCAAGCGGCCGCCAGGCCCCGGAAGAGTCGCCTGTAGGCCCCGCGCTGCCGGCGGGAAAGACTTTCGGGGCGGGCCGCGGTATCCACGGGCCCGGCCTCGCCGGGGCGGAGAGGCGCCTACCGCCTCTCCTTCTCCTTCTTTGTCTGGGAGAGGCGGATCATGTCGGCCACCTCGTAAGCGGCGTTGGCCTGGCTGAGCTTCTTCTGCTCCTTGAGGATGTCGCCCAGGACCTTATGGGAGGTGAAGCTTTTCGGGGCCAGCCGCGTCGCCAGCTGAGCCTCGGCCAGGGCGGCCATGTTGTTGCCGAGCCTCTGGTAGCAGAGGGCTATCCACATGTGCGGCTCGGGCAGGTCGTGCTTGACCGAGATGAGGCGCTTGAGCAGGTTCACGGCCTCCCGGTAGCGGTACTCGTTGTAGAGAATCTTCACCTTGGTGATGATGAGCTCCCCGTGGTAGGGCCAGCGGGCGAGGCCCTTCTCCAGCCACTCGAGGGCCTCCTTGGTGGCGTTGATGGAGAAGAGGTACTTCATGAACTCCACGGTCTCCCTGTGGTCGGGCTCCTCCTTGAGGCCGATGGCCAGGGTCCTGGCCAGGGACTCGGCCTTCTCGGAGCTCTCCAGGTCCCCCATCTCCTTGAGGACCTGCGCCATGAGGCGCTGGGGCCGGGGATCGCGGGGGTGCTTGCCCGTGAGGGTCTTGTAGATGTGGAAGCTCTCCTCGAAGTGCCGGTTGCGGCGGTAGAACTCCGCGAGCTTGTAGCGGAGCTCCTCGTTGTCCGGCTCGATGGCGATGACCTCCTGGAAGTAGCGCAGGGCCTCCGCGTAGTCGTTCTGCTTTTGGTAAAGGTTGAAGAGCCTCCAGCGGATGCCCGAGTTCTCCGGGGAGAGGCGGGCGGCCTCCCGCAGGTGCGCGAGGCCATCCTCGGTCTTGTTCTCCTTGATGCACAGCTCGCCCATGGCCATGTTGGCGTTGACGTCCTGGGGGTTCTCCTTGAGCCGGCCCTGGAGCCTTCCCCAGCGGATGAGCTTCTCGCCCGCGGCGATGTGGCCGAGCTTGACCTCGAGGTTCCCCTTGAGGATGTAGAACTCGTGGTCGTCGGGGTGCTGGAGGAGGCCCGCCTCGTAGACCTGATACATTTTCTTGGTGGCGCGGAGCTCGGCGTAGACCAGGCCCATGCTCTTGAGCAGGTGCTGGTTGTTGGGCGCGTAAAAGTGGGCGATGAGCACGGGCTCGAGCAGGGAGGAGGCCATCTTGGCCTGCTTGCGTTCTATCAGGGCCTCCGCGAGAGAGCAGGCGGCCTCGAGGTCGTCGCGGTTGTTGACGAGGCGCTCGAGGGAGTCAGCGATGGTGAACTCCCGGTTGGCCTCCTCGGTGAGCCCCATCCGGAAGTACAGGCGGCCCAGGCCGTCGTAGGCGCTGATGGTCAAAGGCCTCAGGTAGAGGATGTCGCGGTACCACTTGATGGCGTCGGCGTGCCTCCCTTTGGCCGCCAGCGAATGGGCGCGCCGGAGCATGCTCTCCGGCCTGCGCTGGAACCCCAGGCCGGCCAGGGCCATGTCGAAGATGTCCTCGATGGGCGGGATCCGCTTGAACAGGCCGAACAGGTTGGAAAAGAAGGCGGACAGGGCCCGCGCGACGGCGTTGCTCTTGGCTGCGGCGGCCTCTTGGCCTTCCGCCGGGCCCGGGGGGGAGAGGGCCAGATCCGCTATGCCGTCAGCTCCGCTGTGGACAGTGGTCCCGAAGGGCGCGGCGGCGGCCGCCGCCGCGGCGGCGACTCCGGCCGCGGTTCCCGCCGCGGTGCCGGCGGCTACGGCGAGGGCTTCGGCGTGCCTGGCCTGCTCCTCGGCCTCCGCCTTCGTGGCCGCCTCGATGGCGGCCTTTTCCTTGGCCTCCTCCTCGAGTTTCCGCGCGAAGGTCTTGAGCCCGGAGCTGGCCGCCATGGAGGGCGTGAGCTCGCCGAGCTCTTCCGGCGTGGGTGGCTTGTGGGCCAGAGGGGCCGCCGCGGGGGAGGGCGCGGGGCGGTCCTCCAGCGTAGGGCGCGGAGGCAGCTCCGCCTCCGCGTGAGGCAGCGGCGGGCTTTTTTCCTCAGGAATCCTCGCGGGGGCGGCCTGGGGGGCCTCTTCGCCTTCGGGAGGGGGTATTGGGGGCTGCGAAGTGTTTTCTGCCATGAGGGCCTTTCGGCGGCCTGGGCCGGAAATGTCTTCCGCCCGCGCCGCGGGCGCGGGGGGCTAGGCCTCGCGGAAGCCTGAAAGCCGCAGGCCTCAAGGGCCCGGGGGACGGCGGAAGGCCTGAGGCGGGCCGGGCGCGGGTAGCCCGGCCAGGAAAGAAGCAAGATAAGGGCCAAGTTACCCTGCAGGTTTCCCTCCGGCGGCAGGCACGGGAAACCTGAGGCCCTGCGGGCGGCCGACGCCAAAGGAAGGCCGCGCCCGCCCGCGGCCGGAGCGTTCCGGGAGACGCGGCGGCGGGAGGCGGGCTTAGGGGAAAGGCGGGACAGGAGAAAGTCACGGAAAGCCCGCGCCCCGGCGGGCAGGGGGACAAGGCCGGCCCGGGGCGCGCCTCCGGCGGAGCGGGCCCGCGCTTACTCGCCGATGATCTTGATCAGCACCCTCTTGCGCCGCCTGCCGTCGAACTCCCCGTAAAAGACCTGCTCCCAAGGCCCCAGGTCCAGCTTTCCGGCCGTCACGGCCACCACCGCCTCGCGTCCCATGATCTGGCGCTTCAGGTGGGCGTCGCCGTTGTCTTCCGCGGTGTTGTGGGCGTAACGGGAGTAGGGCTTTTCCGGGGCCAGGCCCTCGAGCCACTTCTCGAAGTCCGCGTGGAGCCCGCGCTCGTCGTCGTTGACGAAGACCGAAGCCGTGATGTGCATCGCGTTGACGAGGGCGAGGCCTTCCAGGATGCCGGATTCCCTGAGGGCGCCTTCCACCTGCGGGGTGATGTTCACGTAGGCGCGGCGGGCCTGGGTCTCCATCCAGAGCTCCTTGCGGAAGCTTTTCATCTCAAGGTCCTTTGCGTCGTAAGGCAAGGGAGGCGGCCCCGGGCCGGCGGGCGGGTGGCATCCCGCGCGGAATGCCTTGCCGGACAGGGGGAAACACGGAAGGCTTGGCCGGGGGCAGGGGAAACGGCAGAAGTCCTGGCGTTGCCGGCCAAGCGGCCGGCGGCTTGCCTTGCGCCGGCCTAGCGGCCGGCGGCTTGGCGGCGGTCCGGGAGGAAGCGCCGTCAGGGCCTGCGGGCCGGTCCAGGCCGGGCGACGGGGGGGGGAGGGCGTCTGAGGGGAAGGGGGGAGGAGTCCTTCCGCCCGGCAGGAAGCCGCCGGGGCGGGCCGGCCGAGGCGGGCGCGAAGATCCGTACCCGATTATATCGGTCCGCAGGCGGCAGGGCAACAGACGGCGCGGCGTAAGGCGGCTTGAGCGGCCTTTGACGTCTATGGGGCTCAAGTTCGGGCATTGGCCCCTCCGGTGGCCGCAGGCCGGCCGCGCAACGCCTCAGGCCTTGCGCCTTCCAAGGCTTGGCGCCCCGGAGCCTGCGGGCTTCGGCGCCTGAGGGGGAACTCGCGCGGAAGCCTCGGGCGCCGGGGCTGCGGCGGCGAGGAGTCTTTCCGGCAAGGCCGCGGACGATTTTTGGTAAGATGTCATCGGCCGGAGGGAGCTTCCGGCAACCTGGAGCCCGGGCAAGGCGCGGGCGGGAGAGTTCCCCTGGACCGGCCCTGCTTCAACCTTAATGACCCCTTAACCCCTTCCCCCCTTCCGCCCTCTTAAGGGCCCGGGGGGTCAAAAAAATGGCGACGGCTTTGCATATTTTCGAATTGACCCCTGCGGAGTTCAGGAAGGTCACCCGTTTCGCCCGCTGGCACCTGGCATACATAGGGGCGGTCGCGGCCTTCTTCTCCGTCGTCTACTTCACCGGGACTTTCAGGTCGAGCGTGTTTTTCTTCGAGAGGTTCATCTTCCTCGTGTACGCGCCGGCCGCCACCCTTGTTTTCGTGCTCGTCTCCCCTTGGCGGGGCGCCTGGAAAGCCGCCGTGACGGGCATGTACCAGAGGCTCGAGGGGCAGGCCATCTTCTGCGCCCTCGCGGCGTTTCTCCTGGCCTTCGGGTTTCTGACCTACTCGGTCCTCATCTGGGGGCTGGGGGCCTTCCTGCCGTCCTTGGCGTACATGTAGGCAGCCTCCGGCCGGGGATTGGCCCCGGCCCGGCCCCTGCGGCCGGCCAGGACCCGCGCCGCCCGGAACCCGCGCCGCCCTCGGAACCCGCGGCGCGCGGGAGCCGCCTTCAGCGCCGCCAGCGCGGCCCTTCCGGCCCTTTTTACGGCCCTCTCGGCTCCCAGCCTCCGGAAATCCCGCGATCAGCGGCCCTTTGAAGCCCCATGAGACCTGCCAGAATGCCTCTCCCCCGGCTCCTCCCGATGCCTGCGGCCCCGGCGGCAGCCGCGATGCCTGCATTCTCGGCGGTTGCCGCGACGCCTACTCCTCCGGCGGCTGCCGCGACGCCAACGGGCCTCTCCGGCTCAGAGGCGCCTGTGCGCCGTGCGGGGACCGGGCTCCCCGGTCAGGGCGATGATCGCCCTGGGCCGGGCCCGGACGTCTCCGGGAGCAGGGAGAGGCCTGAGGGGCCGTCCGCCGGCGCCCGGCGGGCGGGAGGCCGGCGCGGCCTGCAAGGCGGCCTCCGCGAAGTCGCCTTGGGTCTTCCCCGCCTCTTGGA
This sequence comes from Deltaproteobacteria bacterium, assembly GCA_031288415.1. Classification (GTDB taxonomy): domain Bacteria; phylum Desulfobacterota; class Desulfarculia; order Adiutricales; family Adiutricaceae; genus JAIRZX01. Next base: position 8,124 of record JAITRL010000067.1, read on the forward strand.
AAAGCCGTTCCGGCCAGGTTTCCCTGCCGCGCCCGCCCTTGCCGCCGCGCTGGCCTTCGCCTTTCTCCTCGCCCTGCCCTGGAGCGCGGAGGCCGACACCCTCCGGCTTATCCTGCCGCAGGCCCCGCGGACTCTGGACCCGCACGCCTGGCCCCCCGATCCCGGGGCCTATCCGGTCGTCATGAACGCCTACCGGAGGCTTTTCGACCTCCAGGCGGGCTCTTCGGCCCTGGACTCCACGGGCTCGCTCGCGCGCACGGCCCGGATCTCCGAGGACGGGCTGCGCTACACGATTATCCTGCGGGAGGGCGAAAGCTTCGCGGACGGCACGCCCGTGACCCCCGAGGCGGTGCTCTTCTCGTTCGACAGGCTCATGGCCTCGGACGCGGGCAAGACCCTCTTTCCGCGCCTCAAGTTCATGCGCATAGACGGCCCGTTCACCTTCATGTTCATCCTGGACAGGCCCTGGCCGCCGTTTCTGGCCTCGCTGGCCCTTCCCCAGGCCTCGATAGTCTCCCCGGAACTCGCGGGAAGGCCTGCGGATTACCTCAAGGGGCATTCCCTGGGCGCCGGCCGCTACATCGCGGAGCCTTCCGGCGAGGGGCTGACCCTCATGACCAAGCGGCCCGATCTCTCATCGTCCTCGTCGCCCGACCGGGTCGAGATCCGTTACGAGCCGGACCCGGACAGGAGGCTCGCCCTCTACCGGGAGACGGAGGCGCACCTGACCGTGCTGGCGGCCCCGCTGCCCTTAAGCTCGGTGCCCGCCGGCTCCGAGGTCAGGCGCTACCCCACCTGGACCGTGAGGTACCTCGCCTTCAATTTCGGGTCAAAGTACCTGGAAAAACCAGAGGCCAGGGAGGCCCTGGCCCTCGCCGCGGAGCACGCCTTCGCCCACATGCCCACGCGGCCCCAGGGGCTCTTGCCGCGGGGCTTCTCGGGGTCGCCCGCGCCGCTCCCCCGCCAGGCCCTGGAAGTGGCCACCGCCGAAGAGAGGGCCCGGGAGCTGCTCTCCAAGGCGGGCAGGCCCCAGGTCCCCCTGACCCTGGCCTGCCAGGGCCCTGGCGCCTCCCCCGCCGCGGGAAAGCCTCAGGCGCCGGGGGAGGGCGCCTGCGCCGACGGGCGGCTCCTGGCCTCAGGTTACCATGCGCTGGGCGTGCCCGTGAACGTGATCGCCCTCGAGGGGGCGGCCGGAAGGGGCGTCATGGAGCGCGAGGAATACGACCTCTACCTGGGCACGCGGCATCCCGAGATCCCCTCGCCCGAGATGTGGCTGGGGCGCTTTCTGGACTCCAGGGCGGGGGCGGCCTCCAACCCCGCCCGCTACAGGGATCCGGCCGCCGACGGCCGCATAGACGGCTTCGACGCCTCGCTCTCGCGGCCCGAACGCGAGAGCCGGGTCAAGGCCCTCGCCTCGTACGCCTCGCAGGCGCGGCCATACGTGCTCCTTTACCAGGAAGACGAGACCGTGCTGGCAGACCGGAGGCTTTCGGGGATCACCCCTCACCCCATGTGGCCGCTCTACTGGCCTTTCGAAATGGTTGACCTGAGCCCCTTCCGGGCGGGGGCGCGCCCTCCGGATGCCCCTGCCCCGCCTCCCGCGCCGGCGCCCGAGCCGACCAGGGATTTCGACGAGACCGTGTTCGAGCCTTACGAGTGAGGGCGCGATCTAAAAGACGGCAGGCCGTGAAGACGACCGTTCCCCGCCTTGCGAAGGGGGGCCCGCGCGCCGTCCGACGAGGCCTCCAGGGCAGGTTCTGCGGCAGGCCAGAAGCCGCGCGCCTCCGCGTCGTATTCCTGAGCCGTGCCCGTCGTGAGCCTGGAAAAGGGAGTGAACGGAACGCGGTTGAACGGCCTCTCCCGCCTCCCTCCGCATGGTTCCCTCCCGGCGCCTGCGCGCCTTGCCTGGCCGTCGCATGCGCGCCTTGCTTGACCGGCGCATGCGCTCCTTGCTTGACCGGCGCATGCGCGCCTTGCTTTGCCGGCGCATGCGCGCCTTGCTTTGCCGGCGCCTGCGCGCCTTGCTTTGCCGGCGCCTGCGCGCCTTGCTTTGCCGGCG
>JAITRL010000069.1 GCA_031288415.1 Deltaproteobacteria bacterium
GACCGACGGGTTGAGGTTTTCCTGGAGGTTCTTCAGGAAGCTCCCGAACTCGTCCCGGTGCCTCCCCGGAGCCTCGGTGACGATCCTGATTCTCTCCGCGTAAATCCCGGCGATTTTGCCGACCTCGCCCGCCCAGTTGAGCAGGTCGCTCCTGGTGCCCACCTTCCTGACTAACTTGGCGTAAATGGCTTCCCTGTACCCGTCCATGTCAAGAAGCGGGGCGAAAATATCGCTCCTCTTGAACCCCGCGGCCGCCTCCCGCCCGCTTTCGCCGTCCTCGTCGCTTCCGCCGCCCCCTGACGGCCCCCCGATCAGGATCGACCCGCCGTCCTCGGGCTTCGTCTCGTTGAAGCGTATCTGGTTTATCTTGGCGTTGAAGCGGTCATCGTGGGACTTGAGGGCGTTGAGGACGTCCCACACCACCTTGTAGGCGGCGTTGTCGCTTAAGGCCTTTTCCGGGCTGACGTCGGGATGGACCACGATCGGTATAATCACGTAGCCGAACTTCTTGCCGGGCGCGAGGCGCATCACGCGGCCCACCGACTGTACCACCTCTATCTCGGAGTTCTTGGCCGAAAGGAAAAGCACCGCGTCAAGGCTCGGCACGTCCACGCCGGTGCTGAGGCACCGGCAGTTGGAAAGGATACGGCAGTCGTTGGAGTCACGGTCCGCGTTCTTGAGCCAGGACATCATGTCATCGCGCGTGGAGGCCCCCATCGTGCCGTCGATGTGTTTGGCGCCGACGGCTACCAACTCCTCCCTCTCCGCCGGCGGGAGACCGTTCAGGTAGGTCTCCTGGTACCCGTTGAAGAGGTCGGTTATCCTTTTCGAGTCCTTGATCTTCGCGCAGAAGGCCACGGCCTTGTGCATGACCTCCGGATCGACATCCTTAAGCACGCCGCTCTGCACGTCCATGCGCTTGGACAGGGCATGGATGCAGCCGATCAGCTTTATGGCGTCGCTCGTGTCTATCTCCGTCTTGCCGTCGGCCACCTGCTGCCTGAGCTCCGGCGGGATCTCCCTCAGGCCGATCGTCAGGAGGAGCACCTTGTAGTCGCTCAGGAGGCCGTTCCTTACGGCGTCCCCGAAGCCCATGCGGTAGACCTCCTCGCCGTAGAGCTCCGGATTGTCCATGGAGCAGACGACGATGGAGTTTTCCGCGGCGCTCCTTTTAGCGGAGTCGCTGTAGATCCTCGGCGTGGCGGTCATGTAGAGGCGCTTTTCGGCGGGGAGAAAATCCTGGCCGTGGATCTTGACGAACTGGCTCTCGCCCTTGTCCGCCGAGATCTGCCCCGTGGTCCGGTGGGCCTCGTCGCAGACGAGGAGATCGATTCTTTCCTTCAGCATGCCTAAGGCCTTGGACACGGCCTCGGCGGACTGGTAAGTGGAGAAGACGACGCGCAGGGCTTCCGGCCGGGCCGCCTTGGCCTTTTCCAGCCGGTCGGCGATCTCGCGCGGGGAGGTCGTGGCCCCCGTGGGCAGGCTTTCCGCGGAGACATCCAAGGGGTCTTCGTCGAAACTGTATTTTTTCGTGGAGATCTGCTCATCGGAGCAGACGCATACCGGCGACAGTCTCGCCTTGGCCTGGGCCGCCCACTCCTTCAAGGTCTGGCCCACCAGCGCGATGGAGGGAGCCATGAAGACCACGAGCCCCTTCCCCCCGGTCTCCCGTTCGGCGATCTTGAGCGCCGTGAAGGTCTTGCCCGTGCCGCAGGGCAGGATTAGCCTTCCCCTGTCGGCGGTCTTGAAGTGCCTGTGGAAGGCCTCTATGGCCTCCTTCTGGTGCTCCTTGGGCTCGTGCTGGGGGATCCTGGCCTGGGGCCCGTATTTGCCCCTGTCCATCTCCTCCCAGTTGACCATGGCCTCTTCGAGGTCCGTCAGGGAAATCCTGCCGAAGCGCGGGTCCTGGCCCTGTATGGAACGCTCCGCCTCCTGGCTCCACTTGTTGCTGGTGGAGATCAGGAGTCGGCTGGCGAACTTGACTTTCTTGCCTTCAGGCCCCGTGAACCACCTGCCGGAGGAGGCGATGAAGCTGTCCAGGTCGGGCTTGCGGATGTAGGCATCCTCCTTGTAGCATTTGCACTGTACGGCGATGAACTCGTCTTCCGCCGTCAGTGCCACCAGATCGATGCCCACATCGTGGCCGCTTATGGAGGACTTGAACGGGAAGTCTTTCCATTGCCAGACCTTCCGGAATCTGGAATCGAAGATCTGGTAGGTGAGGAGAAAGTTGGCCATCAGCTTTTCGAAGCGATCGCCTTTTTCCCATTGCGAGCCGGAGTAACTCCTGTATTTGTTTATTACCTTCTGAAAACTCATGCTGGACCTTCAGGATTTCAAGTTATTTTGCGAAAACCGAACCAATGTTTCCTTATTTACGCCTATGCTCCTCAGAAAGCAAGTATTTCCGTGGATTTCCCGTGACGGAAGCCAGCACTTTTTGCTGCGGGGCCGACAAGGCTCCCCTTACGGATTCAAGTGGCGCCCCGAGTGCTCCAAAAAACTCGCTGGCAGGCTCAGACAGTTTCCTTAAGGCTTGCATAATGACCAAAAATTCCTGAAAGCAACCTGGCCCGGATTCCGCAGGCGCCTCATCTCCCGGCGCGGCCCGCATCAAGCCTCGTTGCCCCGGCCTTACTCCTTCAGGCTTCTCCTGCCCGCGCCTCGGGGCCGCCCTCCCAGCCCGGCCTTCTGCCGGGCCTTTTCGCCTGGCTTTCTGACCGACTCCGCCATGCTTTCCCTGAGCGCGCTCATCCGGGCCCGTCTTGACCTTGCCTCAGCGGGCCGGCCTGCGCGCCTATTGCCCGGCATCCGTGCCCAGCCGTCTTGTCGTCACCGCTCGTTTCCGCAAGGCCCCCAAGATGAGGCTGTTCCGCCGGCATTGTCATGCCTTTGCCCCCCTCAGGCCGCCGTAAAGCTGCCTTGAGGGCTTTTGCGGACATGGCCGCCTGTTGCGCCGCCCGCGCCGGAACGGGAGACCTGAAAGACTGAGCCGCGACAGCTCCGCTTTGACGGTCCCTTCCGCTATCCCGGAGGAAACTCCCCGGACTTAAGGTCAACGTGAACCGCCGTGCCGGCTTGAACTCGTCGCGGCCTCAGGCGGGTTACGGGCGGCCCCGCCGCCGCCTGCCCCGCCTCGCCCGCCAGAGCCGTGAGGCTCCCCTCCGCCTCCAGGCCCTGCCGCAGGCGCCGTGCCGTCTTCAGCCCGGTTTCCCCCTGGCCCTCGCTTGAGACCAGGCCTTTTTCCCGCGGGCGCCTCTGGCGCCACCGCAATGCCTGAAGCGGCATCTGCCATAAAGCCTTCCCCCTGCCGCCGGGGTGACCTTCCCTCGCAAGGGGCCGGGCTTTCCGGCGCCCTCCTTGCCTTTGCCTTATTGAGCCCGGGCCTGCCGAAACGGATTATCACGCGGCCGCGCCCTGGCCGCCTCCGCTGCGGCCATGCTTCGGCTTCCCGCCCAGCGAATGGGTTCGCGGCGCAGCGCGGAAAAGCCGCCAGGGAACGCGCGAGGGCGCGCCATAATATCCGCCTCGCCTGCCTTCTGCCCTTAAAGGGTTCTGCGGGCCGCCCTCCCCCAAAAAGCATGGCGCCGCGCCGAGCAGGTCCGGCGGGGCCGACAGGTCAGGGCCGGAAAGAGGCTGGCAGGTCATTGCTGGAAAGTGGCAGTAAGGTCAAGGCTGAGAGGCGCTGGCGGGGCAGGCAGCGGGGAAGCGGGAAGGTCAGGTCCGGAAGGGAACGGGCGGAAATGGCGCTGGAGGGGGCGGGAAGCGAGGGACCAAGGGCGTAAACGGACCGGCAGGAAAGAGACGCCGGCGGGGCGCCTCCGCTCCGGCTCCCGCCTGCCGGGAAAGATCACTTGATGAAGAGCTGCACCCAGCACATGCCGAAAGGGTCGCAGGGGAAAGCCCCCACGGCCATCTGCTGGAAGTCCCGGTCCAGGATGTTCCCGCGGTGGCCCCTGGAGTTCATCCAGGAGTTCATTACGCTGGCGGCATCGGGCTGGCCCTGGGCGATGTTCTCGCCCCAGGCCCTGGTGCGGATGCCGCTCTGAGCGAGCGCGGTATAGAAGGTGGTGCCGTCAGGGCGCATGTGCGAGAAGGAGGTTTTAAGCTCACGGGCCCTGATCTGGGCCGCTTCGGCAAGGCTGTCGTTCCAGTTCAGGAGGGGAACGCCGTTGCTTTCCCGTTCCGCGTTGACGAGCCGGAAGACCTCGCTTCTCTCGGGCATGTGCTCCCCGGCGGCCGGCGGCGAGCCGCCGCCTGAGCCCCTGGTACGGGGAGGCTCTGCCCAGTCGCCTCCGGGCTGCTTACCGGGCTGATCGCCACGGGTCCCGCCCCTCATCTGCGTGGAAGGAAACGGGCCGCCCCCGGAGCTGGGGTTCCCCTGCGCCGTAGCCGCAAGGCTTCCGGACACGGGGGTAAGGTCAGGCAAAAGAGAAGCGGACCCGGCCACGACGGAACCCTCAGCCCGCAGGTCCGCCGCAGGGCCGCCAGCCCGCCACTGGGCGTAGGCGTAGGCGGCCGTCAAGACGGCAAGCGCGGCCAGCATGAACGCGGATAATCGGGTCATGGCGGGAGTACCGTGCAAAAGCCGGGCTGATGGGCTCGGACAGGGAAGACGGGGGCGCCGCGACGGCCCCCAGGCAAGGGGCGCCGCGCGGAATAACCGAAACGTCAAGGTTGTTGGGTTGGAGTTCCGTACGATCTATTAGTATACACACCTTCCGGGCGGCGTCAAGGCGTTTCGCCGTAGCCCTTGCGAAATGACGGCCGGCGGGCACGGGTCGCAGGCCTTGGAGCGGCAAGGCCTGGACGGCCTTGCCGCGTCGCCCCGGAGCTTCCACCGCGCCGCCTTGAAACCGGCGCGGCAAACCAGCCCTGCCCCTGACCGGACAAAGAGGCGGGCCCTGCGGCAGGCGGCTCTCGGCTGCCTGCGGTATCAGGCGAACGGCCTGCGCCCAGGCTGCGGAACGCCGCCTCTCGCCGCTCTGCCGGCCGCTCGCCATTGCTTATCCATCGGCAAGCCGCCTTGCTCGGGCGATGTTCCCTGCCATACGCCATTGCCGTGCGAAGGTCGCATCTCGTGGCATGTCGCGACAATGGCTGCCACATGTCGAGCCAAATCATTTCATGCCGCCCGAACGCCGCGACATTTTGTGTCATTCGTCACTAACGCCTCCCGGATGAGATGTCAGACGGGATCAAACGGCGCCTGCAGTCAACGGGAGCAAGGCCTTACATCCGCCTTGGGGAAAAATTATCCGGGCGGCCCGCGCTCCCGTGCCGGCGGCGCGTCAGCGGCCTCTGGCCACAGGCGCCAAGCCTGGAAGGCCGTGCCGCTTAAAGGCTTACGCTGGCCTTGCGATGCCGCGGCTTGAAGACAACGACTTTTAGCCCGTCTTAATGCGTTAATCCTAAACCCAAACGGCTTACCGTGGAAAATCGCCTAAAGCACGTCACCCGGCCGTTACGGCAGGAAGCCTGAAATGCCGCGCCCTGAGCCGACGGGAGCTTCATCAGGACATATATCCGACAATCCTTCCGACGCCTGGACGGCGGATTACGGCAGCCTCGTCATCTCGACAGCAGCCTGACGGCGCGGAAAATCCGGAAAGGAACGCCGACAAGAGCTTCAGCCTGCCGGAAGGCGCGGAGCCTCAAGCCGGCCGTTTGAGCCGGCCCTGTCCTGTCCGGGCTGAGAGGGCTGCCGCTCAAGGCTCCATCCCCGAGAATCCTGGCCGGCCTCCTTGCGACGGCCTCCCCTTTAGCCAGCGGGATACTAGCCAAATGCCTGGAAAGCCTGCGTATACGCGGCCCGCAAAGCGCGCCTGCGGGTACGGCGCATGGCAGGAAACACCTGCGGAAAAGACGCCTGAGAAAACGCGCGGGCGAAGAAGCCGTCGGGAAGCCGCCTCGCGAAGAGCAAGAGTCAGGGCGTGCTTGCCCTTGAAGCGGCTTTCCGTGAGGACCCTGAAGGCGCCGCGCCTGCTGCGGGGAAGCTTGTCCCGGGCAAAAATTTACGGATGGCGGCTCCCGCAAAGGCCTATGCTGCCGGTCAGCCTTCAGCAGGGGCCGCCTGCCTCGCGGGCCGCAGTGCCGAAGACGGCCGGCGAATATAGGCGCCTCCGCAGGCTTTCGGGGAGAGGATGCCGGGACCGGCCGCAGGGGGGAAACGCCGGAATGGCGGCGGATATCCGCTGAAAGCGGCAGCAACGGATTGACGTCGGAAGGCGTCTGACACCGGAAGGCAGACGGCTAAAGGCACATGGCGGCGCGGAATTCAGGCGGAAGAAGGCGCATCGCTGAGGCCTGCGGCCAAAGCGGCTTGACTGCGGAGGCAAGCGGCATGATAGAGGCTAAATGCGGAAGGATAGCTGACGGAAGGCGGTTGACATCGGAGGGGGGAGGCGGCAGGAACCGGGAGGCGGGAGCCGGAACAGCCTGACCGCGAAGTAAAGCGCCCGGAAGGGGCCCGGCCGCGGAAGGCAGGCTGCAGGCGGAGGAAACATGGCAGGAGCGCCAAGGGCCGCAAGGCATGACCTGCGGCCCTTGGGGAAGGCCGCGCCGGGGAGGCTACCCCTCCCCGGCGCGGCGGCGACCGGATTCGGAACGGGGCCTAGAAGTCGGCCTTGACGGTCCAGGACAGCTTCCTGTGCACCCAGATCTGGTAAATGATGACAATGGGCACGCAGACGCCCGCCACTGCCAGCATGATGCCCAGCGTGAGGTTGGAGGATGAGGCGTTCATGATGGTGAGGCTGGACTTGGCGAAGTCGAGGCGCGAGGGGATCAGGTTCGGGAACATGCCCATCACGCCGCACAGGGTGAAGGTGAGTATCCCGCCGCAGGAAGACAGGATAGCCCTGCCCGAGGAGTTTTTGGCGTACAGGTAATAGCCGGAACTCAGGAACAGCACGGCGCAGAGAAGCGGGATCGCGAACAGGAATTTGGAGGCCAGGTACGGCTCGATGAAGTGGTCGGTCCAGAAGAAGGTCAAGGCCACGTACACGAGGAAAAGGATAAGGAACAGGGGGTAGGTGAGCTTGGCCATGTAGGAGGCCTTCTTCCGGAGATCGCCGTCGACCCGCCACGTGAGGTACAGGGCCCCGTGGTACAGGAACATGACGACGAAGAGCACCCCTCCCAGGAGACAGTACGGGTGAAGCAGGTTCAGGATGGTCCCCTGGTACATGAAGAAGTCCTTCGCGGCATCGTACTGGAGAGGCAGGCCGCGGAAGAGGTTGGAGAAGGCCACGCCCAGAAGGAGCGGGGCCACGACGCTCGCGGTCACGCCCACGGCGTCGCAGGCCAGGCGGTAGTAGTTGTTGGTCCACTGGAACCTGAGCTCGAAGACCACGCCCCGCAGGATCAGGCAGAACAGCAGGATCAGGAGCGCGGTGTAGAGGCTCGAGAAGAGCACGGCGTACGCCAGGGGGAAGGCGGCGAAGGTGACGCCTCCGGCGGTTATGAGCCAGACCTCGTTGCCGTCCCAGAAGGGGCCGGTGGCCTTGTACATGGCCGTGCGCTCGCGCTCGCTGGAAGCCCCCAGGACGGGGATCCACATGGAGACGCCGAAGTCAAAGCCGTCGAGCATGAAATACACGCCCCAAAGGACCCCCCAGAGGATGAACCAGACAACCTGCAGCCATTCGTATTCCATGATTAGTTCCTCCTGTAGGCCCTTTAGGCATAGTGCTCAGCGAGCTTGTCCGGGCCCTTGATGGCCGTCTTGATCATGAGCACGAAGCCGGTCACCGTGATGAGCCCGTAGATGGCCGCCATCACCAGGAGCGTGACGAGCACCTGGTACCAGTCCACCGGCGGGCTTCCGGCGTCGGCCGTCTTGAGGACCCCGTAGACGATCCACGGCTGGCGGCCCAGCTCCGTCACCAGCCAGCCCAGCTGGAGGGTCAGGTAGGGGAGGGGCGTGAGAAGAACGTACACCCACAGGCCCCACCCCAGCGACGGGACTATCTTTCGGATGAAGAACGTGATTATGGCAATGACGATGAAGGCGGTGCCCAGGGTGATCATCACCCTGAACGACAGGAACACCGGCCAGACCAGGGGGCGCTCGTCGGCGGGGAAGTCGTTGAGGCCCTGGACGGTGTTATGGAAGGAATTGGTGGCCAGGAAGCTGAGGGCCCCCGGCACCGGCAGCGCCTGGACGAGGTTGCCCGGCTCGTTGGTGAACTTGGGCAGGGCCAGGAGGTACATGGGGGTGTCAGGCTCGGTGTCCCAGACCGCCTCCATGGCGGCCAGCTTGGCCGGCTGGTACTTGTAGGTGGCCTGCCCCAGCTGGTGGCCGAAGACGAAGGAGGCGATGGTGAAGATCAGCGCGAAGGTGGAGGCCAGCTTGAAGGAGGTGAGGAAAAACTCCTTGTTCTGGTTGAAGTACAGGTGCCAGGCTGACACGCCCATCACGAGGAAGCTCATGAGAATGAAGGCGCCGCACACGGTGTGCAGGAACATGAGCCAGCCGTAGGGATTGGTCAGCACGTCGGTGAACGAGGTCAGGCGCGCCACGCCTTCCTGGATCTCGTAGCCCACCGGATGCTGCATGAAGCCGTTGGCAAGCAGGATCCACAGGGCGGAGATGGTCCCGGCGAAGGCCACAAGCCAGATGGAAACCAGGTGCACCTTCTTGGATACCCTGTCCCAGCCGAAGGCCCATACCGCGATGAACGTGGACTCGAGGAAGAAGGCCAGGGTGGCCTCGATGGCCAGGAGGGAACCGAAGATGTCGCCCACGTACTTGGAATATATGGCCCAGTTGGTGCCGAACTGGAACTCAAGGGCAATTCCGGTCACGACGCCCAGCACGAAATTGATGAGGAAAATCTTGCCCCAGAATTTGGCCTGCAGCTTATAGCTCTCGTCACCCGTCCTGACGTACCGGGTCTCCAGGACGGCGATGAAGAAGCTCAGGCCTATAGTGAGGGGAACGTAAAGGAAATGGACGATCGTGGCCAGGGCGAACTGGAGCCTGGATAGTATGATAGGGTCCATCATGGTCCTCCGTTGCGCGGAAAGGGGAAAGGGCGGACATATTCCCCGGATATGTCACTTGCGCGGGTAGGTCGGCGTATATATTGGGTTTCGGAACGGCCGCCCTCTGTCCACAGGGGTCGCTCGGAAGTGGCGGGGGGCCGTCCGCGGTCGTCACGGCTGAAAGCAATGTCAATTATATCCCCAACAGGCTTGGCGGGTCAATAAATTATTGGCCCCTCTGCCTCCCGCAAGCCTAGGAAATCACAGAAGATCACGCCGCCTCGGCGTGTCCCCGGACAAGGCGTTTCAGGCGGCATCTCGCTCCGGCCGTGACCTGTCAGCCCCCTCCTTCAGGCTGGCACAGGAGGAAAGAGAGGCTTGCCCCTCCTCAGGCGGCATCGCCTTTCGCGTCTGAAGCCCGCCGAATGCCGACATTTCCCAAAACAGCCTCAGGTCGACCTGGAGGGCCCGCCCGCTGGAAAAAGGCGCCCCCTGCATGGCCCTGAATGCCTCAAAGACGCGCCTTCTGAGCTTTCGTAGCAGCTGGCAGCCTTCCGCGTCTCATCTGGGCTTCAATAAATTTTTATCACTCCCGCACAAACATTTAACATGGGAGGGGAAATGTCCAAGCCGCAACCCATCCCTAAATAGCGCCTGAACCTGCCGGCCCCACTAAAGCCTTCTAAAGCGGCAAGATCGACGGTTTCCCGAAAAAATTCCGGACAAGCCTTGCCTAAAGCCGCCCATGACCCCAAAAAATCCTGACAATCCTCCCAAAGCTTTCAAAATGCCTCGCAAACCCTTCCGCCTCCTTCCAAGAGCCCCTGCAAAGGTCCTCCTGCCCCTTAAGCCGCCAAAATCCCGCACAAGCCCCTGATGCTGGCCGAGGAGCTCCGCAACGTGACTTAAGTCTGCCCAAACCAGCTAAGGGACTGTCTCAGCACCTGCAACAGAAAGTTGCGGTCACTACGGGCGCGGCTTCCACTGAAGACTATCTCGCTCCGCCGAGTCATGGCTTGTGAAGCTTTTTTTCCGGGCCTTCCGGCCTTCCGGCCTTCCGGCCTTCCGACCTTCCGGCCTTCCGGCCTTCCGGCCTTCCGGCCTTCCGGGACTCCCGTACCTCCCGGGCTACCCTGGCCTTCCGGGACTCCCGTACCTCCCGGGCTACCCTGGCCTTCCGGCCTTCCGGCCTTCCGGGCCTCCCGGGCTACCCTGGCCTTCCGGCCTTCCGGCCTTCCGGGCCTCCCGGGCCGGCCGGGCTCCCCGGGCCTTCCGGCCGTCCGGCCGTCCGGCCGGCCGGGCGTCCGGG
>JAITRL010000154.1 GCA_031288415.1 Deltaproteobacteria bacterium
TGATATGTGGGTATAATAACCATAATGACACTGCTTGTCAAGCTTTAAACGGGAATAAATAACCCTTTTTTGAAAAAAAATGTGATTGCACCTCCTCTAATGCCTGCTTAATCCTCTGAATTAATGTAAACAAGCAATATGTTACGTTTAGGTGAAAACTGTAGTGTCGTTGTTCAATGGTGTAAACCGTGCTTCACACCTTTTTGCACTTTCATCAAAGTTAAAATGGTGCAAAAGCCGAAAGGGGCGGAAAATGGCCGGGGAGAGCCTGGGAAAGGAAGGGGGGGGAAATCAGGAAAAGGCCGGGAGTGAACCGGGAAATGGGCCTGAGGGGAAACGGCGAAAAGCACGGATAGACAGCCGGGAAATACCCTGAAGGGCAGGCGCCGGCAAGCGTTAACGTTCGGTAAGATCAGGCGGAAGGGCTGAGTGCTTCACTCTGAGGGCACCTGGCCGCAGGCGGGCATCGGACGGCGCAAGGCTGAGGGACCTCAGGGCTAGCGGCTTGCCTGCGGCGGTCGCCTGAGGGCGGAGGAGCTTTTCCGCCGCGGCGGGGGCAAGGGGCGGGCCGGCAGGCAGTCACGCGCCAGGGCCGGGAGCCGATCAAATCGCTTAGGCAGGGATATAAGGCGTGGGCGACAAATGCGCGCGGCGCCAGGGCCGGGCGTGTCGGCCGGAGAATCTCATGCTCTGGGATCTACCGCCGCGAAACAAGACATCCGAAGCCAGCGGGGAACTCAGGGGGCGCCTCCCCTCCGGAAGTCGGCGGAGGAAAGTCAGGCCTGCCCGCCGAAAGCCTCGGCGGAAAGCGAGGCAATTCGAAAAGGTTCCCCGACGGATCGGAAACGATGCTGATGCTCTTAAGGATGCTTTTGAGCCGCGGCGGGCATGAGGCGCGGCAATCAGAAATTCCTGATGTCTAAGCCCCGGGCTGACGGTTTCCGCCAGACCGGGGCGGCGGCATTGCATGCCGTTATCATCCGGCGGCAGGGCGCCGAGAACGCCCTGTACGGGCAAGGCGGCAGCGGTGCGGCGGCATCGCGAAAACAAGTCCGCGTTTGCCCGTCGAAGGCCGTTCGCGGAGGACCGTGAAATTTTGAGAACGCGCGCAGAGGTTCCCTGCAACGAAATGAAAAAGGCGCCTTTGACGGCAAGCGGCAGGGCGCTGATTCACGCGTCGAGCCGGTAAGCCGGAACCAGGCGGGAGGATTCGGGAATCCCTCCCGGAACGCGCCTGGATTAAGCCTTGAGGCCGCGCTATTGTTCTGGCCGCAGGTCAGATTTCCGTGAGCGAGCTGAGCCGAAGAGGTCAGGAAGGAAAAGACGGGGCTGCGGCATGGCATCGCGGGCCGGCCTTGCCGGAAGCGGGGCTGGGAGGTCAGTGTCGCTGCGGCGGCGCATGAACGAAAAGGCAACCGTTCCAGCCGGTTGACCTGCCGGTCGGAGAGGGGAATCTTTACGATACCGTGAAACAGCCGTCAGCCTGAATGGCCAAGCTTATTCCAAGCGGGAAATCACGGAAAATGCGCGCCTGATCATGGAAAACATAGCCCCGGGGCTGCCGGTTTCCGGAAAGAATGTGATTCATATGCCCCTGAAGAGAAAATTTTCCGGCGATATGGATTGTATATTTACGCCAAAAAAAGGGATTTGCCATACTCACGTGCCCTTAGCCGGCTCCGCCATGATCCTTCGCCATTGCTTCCGGATATGTTCTCGGTTTAGCGAGGGAACGCGGCCGCCCGGCGCCCTGAGTCTTGCGGTCAGGGAGGCCGCAGGCGGCTTCCCATGCGTCACTGGGCGCGCCGCCTGAACGCTTTCTGAAAAATCCAGGCGAAAAATACGCCTAAGCAAAAAAAAATTCAACAACCGAATATAAAAATAGTCTTGCCTTGAAACCGTTCGATTTTGAAAAAAATCTTTTCATCCCATGGCTTGGCCTTATTTCTGTCGAAAATAACCAGCCAGCCTTCTTCCTCGCCGGCATTATCAAGATAGCCCGCTAACTGAGACAGGCTGTTTGGATTATATGAATATTCAAGCTTAACCTCGATTAAATATTCCCTGCCTTTATATCGCGCTGAAATATCCACGGCGCCTCGGCCTTCCGCGTATTGCCTGTCGACGACAGCGCCCCCATTGACTGTTTTTTGCAGATATGCCAAAAGGATAAAGGAATAGGTGGCCTCGTCAAACTTATGTAACGCGAAATCAGCCTTTAAAAAAGGAAACGAGCGGGAATCGTGCCGCCAAAATTTTTGAAAATCAGTCAAAAGCTCTGTCATAAGGATTATACGGCCGTTATTCCATTTAAAGTCGGAAATATTATCGCTTAGCTGAAACTGTATCTGATCGGTTATAACCCTTGACATCACCTCTTTATAGATTTTATTCGCGGGCCTGAGAGTCAGATTTTTCTCTTTGACGACCAAGCCAAGATCCTGACAATATCTCCTGTCGTCGCTATTGACGGGAACCGGGCTTTTAGTGCCGGCGAATACGGCGTCCATGACTTTTATGACCCTGGGTTCAGTCAGACGTTCAATAAGCGAGTCGATATGCGTGTCCCTCCTTTCAATCAAGGATTCGGCGGCCTCATCGACAAGCGTGGCCGTCACCAAGGCCGAATAATCATTTTTCAGCTTAACCTCGACGATTTGCCTGGCTAAGGCGTTGACCAGCCACGGCTGGCCCTCGGACCAATGCCAGGCCCGCCCGACGGCCGCGTCCTCAAAAACCTGCCCGGTGGCCTCGGTGTGCTGACGGTAGAGCCTGCCTGTCTCCTCCCGGGTGAAATTAGCCAGGGTCATTCTTTCCGCCACGATATTAAACGGGCTGGCCAGGTGTCCACCGGCGGATTCCGGGTGTTTCGAGGCGATGCAGTCCCGGATGTCACGCATGCCGACCAAGGCTAACGACCTCGGAAACTGATTGCCCGGGTTGTGACGATTGTTATACCCGTCCCTGATTTGAGCCAAAAACGTCAAAAGCCCCGGACCGGAAAGCAAGTCCGCCTCGTCAAAAAAAACAACCAGATCTTTGTCAAGATCCTGGCACAACTGGTTGAGTATTATGCTTACTTTAGTGTCAGGCTCCGTCATGCCGGGTAATGAGTTGTATTTATATGCCTTTTCCTTGATGGGGTCAACGTTGGATAATTTCATGGCCCTGTTAATTTGTGATACAATTGCAGTGACTGCCTCAGCTCTGTCCTCAATAGATCTTAAAGTAGCTAGAGAGCAACTTAAAGCATACATATTACAGGAATTATTAATTCTGTCTTTTAAAAAATTTATAAAAGTGGTCTTCCCGGACTGTCTGGGCGCATGGAGGATGAAATAAGATTTGCCCTCAATCATGTCTTCCGCGGCGGGCAGCCGAGGCAGTACCGGGAGCATGTAATGCTCTTCCGGCACGCAAGGGCCTGTGGTATTAAACCGTCTGGGAGGGCGGTCGCTCATGGGTTCCTCAAATCAGGCCAGGAAATTTCCGGGGAAATGCGCGGGATAAGGGTTTTGTCCGGGACATGCATTCGGTCGGCTTGTCCTAATGCGCCACAAGAAAATTCTACTCCAAGGCAAGCCAGCAAGGCAAACCGCCGTGTTGAGCTTTGGGCGTTTAGCGGTTGTCGCCGCGCGACTAAAATATCCTCCTCCAGCATGATTAATATGGCCTGACTCAGTTTTGAGCGATATTGAAAGCCCAGGTTTTGCGCAACGATATTGTCAAAATTTATATATTTTTTTCTAATAATACTATTATATATATTATAATAAATATTTAAAATTGTAAATTTATGATTTTAGGAGCTATAAAAAATGTTTTGGGTAGGCACTCTCCTTGACCAGCATGAAGAGAGTGAGGTGCATCGTCACGGCATTGTCGGGCCAGTCGGTCAAAAAGCCGACTTCAGAATACGCGACTTGACAGCCGCCGCGAACTGTCGGCAGAAAACGGGTGATAGGTCGAAGATGCTGAACTCGAAGACAAGGGACGGGCCGGCTGTTTCTGCACCGGTGCACTCACAATATATGGCGGGAAATTCGGAAAACGGATGATCGCCGGGTTCGCTGATGCCTGAAAAATATTGATTAAATAATAATATATATTTATATTTTCAAAAATATAAATTTACATTAAATTTGGAATCGGAAATTGTGGCTTTGTCACTGCAATTTGCGGATCGCCTAAGCGCATGACTTTCGATGGTTTTGCTTGAGCGCCCGTGAAAACGTGCAGCGCGTCATATTCCCCCGGCGATATCTTCAGAAGCTTTTCAGGCTGCCGTCATTCGGCCCTGGCCCGCACTTAAAGCAAAAGTCCGGGAAAAGCCCTGTTCAGGAAAGTCCGCCGGCTCTGTCTGCGTCGAAGGGGATGAGGATTCGGGCTGAGAAAGTCGCGGACACGGGTCTGTCGAGCGATGGCGCAAGGGAACGCTCCGCGGCAAGGAGGCCAGGCGACCCTTTTGGCGAAAGATTGAGGGGCGCCGACGGAGCGGCTGACGTGTGCCGGCGGCATGCGCTGCGACGCGCGCCTTTTCGGCAGCTGATTTTTTATTGCCTGCGGACTTCCGCAATAGGCATAGGAATGTGCCGGCAGGTGCTGAAAACGGCTGCATGTTGCCTGCGCGAGGTCTGCGCGGCGTGAGCAGGGGGAACGGCATCGGCATGTTGTGGGAACGGTGGCGGAATTGCGTATTTCCAACGGGTCAAATACGGCGCCCGACCCTTAATCGGAACGCAACATGTGTATGGAACAAGCCTTACGGAGAGAAAAAAAACGGAAAAACGCGCGCGAGCCAGGGGAACTTGAAGCATTAAATGTTTCAATGTTGAAATCAATCGCCATAAGCTGTTTATTTTCATGTGAATTGATGATCTTAAATGCGAAAGGCATTTTTTGAAAAATGAACATTCTCATATAGATAAAAAATATGCAAGACTGAAGCAGGGGTCAGCGGAGGCAGAAGCTGATTTTTTGGGGCAGGCGCCAGCCGAGAAAGGCGCGGCTTGTCCGGGAAACTCGGAGTGCGGGAAAGGGCTTCTGGCGGGCCCCAAGGAAGGCGTGAAAGCCTGGAAAGCCGGGGTCTATGGTATAATCAGGTGAGATGAAAAATTCACGCGACCAGCAAAAGTCCAAGTCCAAGCTCAAGCCCGGCTCCGACAGCCTGGCGGGTCAGGGCTCTTCCGCCACGGCTGTCGCGGATCCGGCCGGCCCCGTAAACATTTCCGGCGCCTTCGCGGCCGGCATTTCAGGACGTTCAGGCGCCGCTGACTCTTCAGGGTCTTCAGCATTTGCCGGCCCTTCAGTCTCTTCAAGCTCTGCATGCCCTGCAGGATTTCCAGGAGACGCCGCAGCTTCAACCTCTGCAGTCTCGTCAGGAAATGCAGGATGTACCAGGCGCGCAGGCTCTTCAGGAAACGCCGTCTCTTCAGGACACGCTGGAGCTTCAGGCTCCGGAGGATCTTCAGAGGCCGCAGGAGCTTCAAAGGTCGCCGAATCTTCAGTAACCTCAAGAGTTTCAAGCCCTGCAGCATCTTCAGTAACCCCAACAGTTCCAAGCACTGCAGCATCTTCAGTAACCCCAACAGTTCCAAGCCCTGCAGCATCTTCAGTAACCTCAAGAGTTCCAAGCCCTGCAGCATCTTCAGGAACCTCAAGAGTTCCAAGCCCTGCAGCATCTTCAGGAACCGCCGTATCTTCCGGCCCTGCAGGATCTTCAGGAACTGACGCGGCCGCGAACCCGGCCGGCATCTCAGGGCCTCCAGGCTCTTCCGGTTACGGGCACGCGCGCCGCGGAAGCCCTGCCTCCGGAGATTACCCTCTTGAAGCAGGCCATGAAGAACGCCGCCGCGGGGGATACGCCCGGTTGGTCTGGCGGGAAAGGCAGGGCGGGCCGCCGGTTTCCGGCGAGGATGCATGGGACGGCCTGGAGTTCGACAGGGATGTCCCGTCGCCTGAAGACCCTGATTCGGATGAGCCCTACCCTGAAGATCCCGATTACGGGGACCCTTTTCCGGAGGCTCCCTTGCTCGAGGGCTTAGAGGGCCGCGGCTGCCCCGGGCTTCCGGAGCTTCCCGCAGGAGGGGGGGCGAAAGCCCCGACCGGAGCGCCGGCCGGGAAAAGTCGCGGTCGCCCTGCGGGCGGCCGCGCCCTCGGGGGAGGGCGGCCGTCAGCAGCTGGCGAGGCCCCTTCCGGAGGGCCTGCAGACCCCGCTCGGACCGGCAGCGTCGCTGAACCGGGAAGGGCGGCAGGTCCCTCCGGCCCCGCTGGCCAGGAAGCCACGCGCAGCCTGTCTGACCCTGGCGGCCTGGATGCTTCGGAAGGCTCGGGCGCGCCTGCGGCCCCTCAGCCGGCAGGGGAAGGGGCCCGCGCCGTCGTGGCCGTGGAGGCGGCGGCCCCCGGCCTCTACACTTACCGTATACCGCCGGGCATGGATGTCCGGCTGGGACAGGCGGTGCTCGCGCCCTTCGCTGGGAGGGATCTGGTCGGCTACGTGATGGCCGTCGAATCCGGGGAGCCGGGTTCCGGCTACCGGGGAACCCTCAAGCCGCTCAGGGCAGTCGCGCGCGCGGATCCTCTTTTCGGGCCGGATTTCCCGGAGCTGGCGCGGGCCGTCTCCGAGTATTATCACTACCCTCTGGGCCTCTGCGTGCGGGAGATCCTTCCGGGCGGGATAGCCCCCAAGGTGGTCAAGGAGGCGGCCCTCACCGAAGCGGGGGCTCTGGCGGCGGCCGACACGGCGCTCGGGGAGTCCGATCCGCTCCGCGCGCTTTTGGCCGCCCGCCCTTCCCCGGTGCCGCTTTCCTCTTTCAAAAACAAAGGCGACGCGGCCAGGGTCGCTTCCCTGGCGGCCAAGGGTTTAGTCCGGATACTTTACAGCGTCGCCAAAAAGGGCACGGCCTTCGCTTACGAGACCCTCCTGAGCCGCGCGCCGGGCGCCCCCGAGGGCCCTGAGGGCCTGCCCAGGCTGGGGCAAAGGGAGCGCGAGCTCTGGGAGAGGCTGGAGAACGTTCCGCCCACTCCCATGCAGCACTTCCGGACCGTCTTCAAGGATCCCGCCCGGCTTGCCAAAAGCCTGGAGGCCAAGGGCCTCGTGCGGCTGGACCGGGTCAGGATCAACCGGGACGACCCCGGCCGTGCCCCCGAGTTGCCCCACAGGCCGGCCGAGACCCTCACCGGCGAGCAGGAGACGGCGCTCGCGGCAGTGCTGGAGGCCCTGGACAAGGTCCTTGAGCCCCCTGCGGATCCGGGCCGGGAAGGACCCAGGGACTTCCCCGGCGCTTCCGCGGCCCCGGCCTCTCCGGGACAGGCCGCAGGGCAGCGGAGGGCGGCGCCCTGCGGAAACCCTGCGGGCCCCCTGCCCGAAGCCGCCGCGGAAAGGCAGGCGCCGGGCCGGTTCCTGCTGTTCGGGGTGACCGGCAGCGGGAAGACGGAGGTATACCTGCGGGCCGCCCGCCGGGCCCTGGAGCGGGGAGGGGGGGTGCTGTGGCTGGCCCCGGAGATCGCGCTTACCCTGGGGCTGGAGGCGAGGATCAAGGCCTCGCTGCCCGACGTGCCCCTGGCGGTGCTCCACTCGCAGCTGTCTGCGGGCGAGCGCCATGACCATTGGATGAGCCTCGCGCAGGGGCGGGTAAGGCTCGCCTTGGGCGCCCGGAGCGCCGTCTTCGCGCCGGTGCGGGATCTCAGGCTGGTCATCGTGGACGAGGAGCACGACTGGGCCTACAAGCAGGATGACGGCCTGAGGTACCACGGCCGCGACGTGGCGTCGTTCCGGGCGCGAGGGTGCGGGGCCGTGCTGATCCTGGGGTCGGCCACCCCGTCCCTGGAGAGCTACCGCGCGGCCGAGGAGGGGCGGCTCAGGCTCCTCGTGCTGCGCGAGAGGCCCGGGGAGGCGCGCCTTCCCAAGGTCAGGATCGCGGACAGGCGCAACTCCCCCAAGGGCGGCAGGATCCTGGGCCCTGACCTGCGCAACGAGCTGCTCGCGGCCTTCCACAGGGGGGAGCAGGCCCTGCTGTTCGTCAACCGCAGGGGCTGGGCGTCGCTTCCCCTGTGCCTGGCCTGCGGGCACGCCCTCAAGTGCCCGGGCTGCAGCCTCAACCTCACCCTTCACGGGCCGTTGGGCCCGGCGATCGAGGGGGCCGACGAGGAGAGGATCCGCGGCATCCCCGAAGGCGCGGTCCTCGTCTGCCACGGCTGCGGGTGGCGAGGGCGCCCGCTCCTCGTCTGCCCCCAGTGCGGGGCAGGCATGGTGAGGTACCTGGGCGCAGGCACGGAGAGGCTCCTGGAGCGGGCCGAGAAGGACTTCAAGGTCAAGGGCCTGCGCCTTGACGCCGACAGCTCCCGCGCAAAAGGCGGCCTCAAGTCGGTTCTCGAGAGCTTCGGGAAGGGAGAGGCCAGCTTCCTGGTGGGCACCCAGATGGCCGCCAAGGGCCACGATTTCCCCAACCTCACCCTGGTGGGGGTGGTCGACGCGGACATCGGCCTTAACCTGCCTGACTTCCGGGCGGCGGAGCGGACTTTCCAGCTCCTGAGCCAAGTGGCGGGGCGAGCGGGGCGCGCCGAGAAGCCGGGCAAGGTGATTATCCAGACCCACAACCCCGGCCACTATTCGGTCGCGGCCGCGAAGGCCCACGATTACCTGGCGTTCTACAGGAGCGAGGCCTCGCTGCGCCGGGAGATGGGGCTCCCGCCCTTCGGGCGGCTGGCCCTCATGAGGTTCACCGGAGCTGACGAGGCAAGGACCGAGGCGGCCGCAGGCAAGGCGGCGGCGGCGCTACGCTCCCTCGTGGCGGGGCGGGCGGAGGGGGGGTTCAGGCTCTTTGGCCCCGCCCCTTCCCCCGTGGGGAGGCTCAAGGAGCGCTGGCGCTTCCAGATGATGCTGCGGGCGGACACGGCCAGGGCCAGGGGGGAGATCCTCCGCGCCTTTATCCCGCTGTGCCGGAAAGGGCTCCCCAAGTCGGTGGCCTTCAGCCTGGACGTGGATCCGTATCACCTCATGTGACGGCCGGCGTTCAGCGCCCGCCTTCCGCGGGTTACCTCAAGCGGCGGCCTTCCCGTTGCGCCGCCCCGGAGCGGGTCTTGCAGGCTCTCAACGCGGAAGCCCGCCTGGAAGCGGGGGACAAGCGCCGTCGATGAAGGCGGCCGAAAAAAAATGCGCCGGAGCTTCAGGCGCAAGTGAACGGGTGAACGGCTGCCGACGGGAAAAGACCTCCTGCCAGGCAGGGGGAAGAAGCGGCCTCCGCCGCGACAGCGGCGGAGGGGCCTGTCTCCCCTCTGCCCGCCGCGAAACGGGCGAGGGCGCCGCTTCGGGATTGCCTCAAAGGAGAGCCCCGGAGTCAGGAAGGCGGCCGCTTCCCGCCGGGAGAATCCCAGGTTTCAAGCATTTGAGCCAGCTCTTCCGGGGGAATTTCCACGCATTTCCCGTTTTCCCAGGAGGCCATAGGAACATTGAACGCGATATGGATTTTCATCGCTTCGCGGGTCCCTTTGCGGATAGCGTTAATCACGGCATCGTCTTCGTCATTGAACAGCGAATCAAAATCAAAAGGTTTCTTGCTTGTCACGGCCGGACATCTCCAGGAGTAAGGAGTATTGATTTTCATCATACAGGCGTAAAGGCGTCTTCAGTCCCCCTTCGGCTATTTTCACTGGCGTGTCGGCGCGGGAATTGTCATAAAGATGCCAGGTTGAGACAATAGGCATGTAAAGCCTGAAAAGATTGTCCAGGCCCGCTTTATGCCGCCTTCTGACATCCGCATCCGGTACATGATGCCCGCCTAAGCGTACCCTGGAGGATACCCTGGAAAGGGAAATCTCGGCGCTGGGGAGAGACAAATAAATCAAACGGCTTTCGTACCCCGCTTCCATCGCTCTTCTCAGCCAGGTTGCCGGCGAGCGGGAGGCTAAAGTCGTCTCAAACGCGAAATCCGACCGCCTGGAAAATAACCTGCGGATCTGCCTTAACATGATCCGCCCGGCTTCCGTAGCCGCGGCTTCCGGCTTGAAGGGCGACAAAGCCTGAGCTATGGGATCGGCGTTCACGAACTCGTCAACGGCGAAAGAATCCCTCAGCAGGGACTTAGCCGAGGTGGTTTTGCCGGCTCCGTTCGGGCCTGCCAATAATACTACTTTAGGCAATGTTTTAACAGTTCCGAATAAAATTCACCTGGGGAAAACGGGTTCCCGCGCAAATCGCGGCGATATGCAGCAAACATTGCGCGGCAGCTTCGCGTTTTCGGGAGAGCTGAAATTATTTTTGGCGATCGGACACTGCGCGGGCCGGCCAGATTTGATCTCAAGGCTACCACCAGCCCTAGGAAGGCCATAGCCTGGCAAGTATAGCATCTTCGCTGAAAAGCCTCTACTCTTTCGATTAAGGGATTAAGGGAAAAGCAAGGCATTGGCTGACTGCCTGGATTAGCTCTGGCATTTTAAGGCTTACAAATTCAGAATCAGCATGCGCAATAGTTTTATATTAAAAATTTAATATCTATATATTAATATAATATATGATATGAAAATAGATAACATAAATAAAAAATTTGATATCATTTTATTTTGGAAATTGTTACAGTTCAGAGCATCTTTGCACACAGGGCGCTTGTCTCGGAAGCAAGCCTGTCGCCTTATCTGGAAAAAACACGAGCTTTTCCTACGTCAACGGCATGTTGCGCGTGAAAGGAGGCGGATCAGCGGAGCCTGTAGCGGAACCCTGAAAAAACCGAGCCTTACGCGGCTAGGCCAGCGGCTTTCTCCGGCTCTGCGGCTTGCGGCGCGGGAGCCGCCGGGCTCTTGACGCGTTGACGGGACAGCCGGGGAGCGCCTGTTTCGAGGCGGGCCGGGTGAGGGGGCGGGCTGTGCCGGCCCCGCCGGCGCCGAACAGTCAATGAGGCGGCCGAACGGCACTCGCCGGCGACATTAACAAAGGAAAAGACAGGCCCCCCCGGCCGCATGGCCCTCTGAGCCGCGGCTTCGGGCGCAGGCTATGCCGCGCCCGTAGAACCCTCCGGGAAGGCCAGAGGCCTCCCCGGCCTCGGGCCATGGCCGGGGCTTGCCCTCGCCGTCGCGGGAGCGCCGTGGCCTTAAGGAAGCGAGCCCATTACTGAAGGCCCCGGGATCCGTCAGTAAAGCCCTCCTGCGGAGCCTTCGCGGTCGCCTTGCCCGCTTTTTCCCCGCCCTGCGGCGGAGCGGAGAGAGAAGGGAGGCTTAAGGCGACCTTTTGCTGCGGGTTCCCTGCCTCCTGAGCCGGGAGGCGGGAAGACACGCCTGAACGTGAGGTAGCTGCCCGCGCCGGCCCGGAGGCCGCCTCCGGCTTAGTCCGGGGAGCCTTCGGACGCTTTCCGCGTCCGCGGCAGCGGACGTTTAGCCCGCGGCCCGTGTCCTCTCCCGCCAGCGCCTAAGGGGAACCCCTCAAGCCGGCGGACAGCCTGCGGTTGAAAACGTCGGATATCAGAGTAAAATACGGAAAGAAATCGCTCTTTCGCCCGCCTCCAGGGCCTGGCCCTCAACGTGCCGGAGGCCTGGGGCCTCCCGGGGCCGCCGGGTTTCGGCCTGCGGACCCTCCCTCCCCGGCCGCGCCTCCGGCCGGCTTCCCCCAGGCCTGCTCTCGTGAACCCCCCCTTCCTGCCCAGCATGATCACAAGGTGCGTGCCATGCGCCTGAATGAGGCCCTGGCCTCCGACCGCCTGAAGATAATCTTCGTCTGGGTTGCCTTCGCGGCCATGGCGGCCCTGGGCTGCTGGGCCGCGGCATCCGCGGTGGGGGGAGACATGCGCCGCAACCTGGAGGCCCGCTTTCGGGAGGCCGACGGGAACATCCGCCTTAACCTCAGGGGCCCCAGGAGCGCCTTCAACAACATTCATGACGCCCTGGAGACCATGCTCTCCTCAGGCGCCTCCCCGACGGAGATCGAGGCCCATATAGAGTCGGCCAACTCCCGGCTGCGCGACACCGCCCCGGGGCAGGCCGGCATCTACGGGGTATACGGGACCATCGAGGGCCGCTTCTACGACCCCTCCGGCATCTTCCGGGAGCCGCCCGAGGCCCTGGCGGGCAAGGGCTGGTACCAGGCGGCACAGAAGGGCGAGCAGCTTGACTACTCCGGCCCCTACAAGGACCGCAAGACCGGCGAGCTGGTGCTGTCCCTGGCCAGGATTCTCTACAACCAGAAGGGTGAGTACCGGGGCATCCTCTGCCTGAACGTCGGCCTCAACTGGCTGAACCTGAGCTCCGACAACCTGGCCGCGGCCGACGGCGGTTATGGGATCATCGTCAACGATTCCGGGACCATCCTCTCCCATCCGGACCGGACCATGAACGGCAAGTCCACGTCGTTCCTGTCCCCAGGGGAGCGGGCCGTCCTGGACAAGGCGGGGCCGGGGATCGCGGGGCCTTTCGGGCCGCTGGAGAACATGGACGGCGGGGAGAGCCGCGTCTACGTCCAGCGGCTGAACAACGGCTGGCGGGCCATGGCCGCGTTGCCTTACAGGGCGGGAGCCGTGCCCGTGAGGCGCGCCGTGTCCGTGCTGGGGCCCGTAGCGGCGGCACTGGCGATCCTCTGCTCAATCATTATCGTGCGCCTGAGCCGCGCCCGGGCGGAGGCGGAGCTGGAGAACAAGTCCAAGACGACGTTTCTTACCCGCATCAGCCACGAGATCCGCACCCCCATGAACGCCATCGTGGGCATGAGCGATCTGCTGCTGCGCTCGGAAAAGGACATGTCCGCCCAGTGCCGCGCCTGGGCCCTCAACATCAAGCACGCGGGCGACCTGCTCCTCTCCATCATCAACGACATCCTGGACTTCTCGGCCATCCGCTCGGGGTCATTCAAGTTCGTGCCCCTGAGCTACACGCTCTCCTCGCTCATCAACGACTCCATCAACATCATCATGGTACGGCTCCAGGAGAAGTCCCTGGTCTTCCTGGTGTTCGTGGACGGCAAGCTCCCGAACTACCTGCGGGGCGACGTGACGCGGGTCAGGCAGATAATCCTCAACATCCTCTCCAACGCCGTCAAGTACACCCGGGAGGGCTACGTCTACCTTCTGGTCAAGGGCAAGGTGCGGACGGGGACCAACATCCTGGAGCTTCAGATCTCCATCCGCGACACGGGCATCGGCATCAAGCCCGAGGACCGGGACAAGCTCTTCTCTGACTTCTCGCGGGTGGACCAGCAGCAGAACCGCAACGTCGAGGGCACCGGCCTGGGGCTGACCATCACCAAGAGCCTGTGCCAGATGATGGACGGCACCATCGATTTCGAGAGCACCTACGGGCTGGGCTCCACCTTCCACGTCATGGTGCCCCAGGAGATCGAAAGGAGCGGGCCCTTCGCCGTGGTCCTGGAGGCGGCCTCCCGCAAGGTGCTGGCGGCCCTCAACCGCGACGACTACGCCAAGTCCCTGGCCGCCACCATCGACAACCTCGAGGTCCGCTACGTCCTGTGCCGCACCATAGACGAGCTCGTGCGCGAGCTCGAGGACGGCCCCTGCGACTTCACCCACGTGCTGATCCAGAGCCCGGTCTTCCAGAAGGAGCAGGCCCGCATAGAGCGCCGGCTCCCCACGGCCAGGGTGGGGGTGATAACCGATGCCCCCGCCGGCAGGGGCGGCAAGACCTTCACCTACCTCCAGAGCCCTGTCTACTCCCTGGCGGTGGCCGACTTCCTGAACAACACCCCGTTCCGCATCGGGCGCGGCCAGGGGCGCGAGCGCAGGGAGCGCATGCTGATCCCCAAGGGGCGTATCCTCGTGGTCGACGATCTCGAGACCAACCTCCAGGTGGCCTCGGCCCTGCTCTCCGAGTACGGCTGCCGCATCGACACATCCCCCTCCGCGGCCGAGGCGCTGGAACTCGTCAAGCGCCACCGCTACGACGTGGTCTTCATGGACCACATGATGCCCAACATGGACGGGGTGGAGGCCACCCGCATCATCCGGAGCATGGAGAACGGCCGCCACCGGGATCTCCCCATCATCGCCCTCACCGCCAACGCCGTCTCGGGCATGAAGGACATGTTCCTCAACAACGGCTTCAACGACTTCATCTCCAAGCCCATTGACCTGAACGCCCTGGAGGAGGCCATCCGCCGATGGGTGGCCCCGGAGAAGCTCACCTTCGTGAGCGAGGAGGAGCTGGCCCGCCAGGCCGCGGCGGCGGCGGCCCAGGAGGCCAGGGAGGCGGAACTCCAGGCGGTCAGGAAGGCCGTGCCGACCGCGGGCGCGCCTCAGGGCGATGCCCAGCGCCCCGATGGCCGCGCCGTGCCCGCCCAGGCCGAGCCCCCCAGCGGCTTCACCATCCCCAACGCCCGGATCCTCGTCGTGGACGATCTCCCCACCAACGTGGAGGTGGCCAGGGCCCTGCTGGCTGAGTACGGCTGCCGCGTGGACGCGGCCCGGGGCGGGGCCGAGAGCCTTGAGATGGTGCAGGAGACCAATTACGATCTGGTCTTCATGGACCACATGATGCCCGGCATGGACGGCATCGAGGCGGTCTCCGCCATCCGGGCCCTGCCCGAACCCCGATTCAAGGCCCTGCCCATCGTGGCACTCACCGCCAACATCGTGCCGGGCGTGCGCGAGACCTTCCTGAGCTCGGGCTTCGATGACTTCATCGCCAAGCCCATCGACATCAGCGTCCTGGAGGCCGTGCTCGGCCGCTGGATCTCCCGGGACAAGATGGCTTACCCTGACGGCTCCGCGCCCCAGCCCTCGCCTCCCGAGCAGCAGGCCCCGCCGGAGGCGGGGACGTCGCCCCCGTCCTATGCGGCCTTCCGGCAGGGGCCTCCCCTGGACATGGTGGACTTCACCGAGGGACAGCGCAAGGCCAGGGGCGATGCCGGCTACCGGCGGATCCTGGGGGTTTTCCAGAAGGAGGCGGAAACCTGGGCGGAAACCCTGCGGCGGGATTTCCCGCCCGCCGGCCCCCGCGACCTCCAGCGGATTTTCCAGGACATGGAGAGTTCCGCCTCCATCATCGGGGCGGCCGGGCTCAGCGCCCTCGCGGAACGCCTGGAGACCGCCGCCCGCAACGAGGATCTCCAGACCCTCGAGGACGGGCGGTACCGTTGCCTGGCCGTCCTCCGCAACGTCATCATCCGCGTCGACGCTTACCTGGCCGGGAGTTCCGCGGCTTATTCCGTGCTGGCCCCGCCAGCCTTCCCTGCGGGCGAGCCGGCCCCCGAGGGGGGGAACGCGCCCGTCTTCGGCCCTGCGGCCTTCGCAGCCGCGGCGGAGTCCTTGCCTCCCCTGCACCCAGGCACCCCTGACGCCTCGCCGGAAGAGCCCCAGAGCGGCGCGCCGGGGGCGCCTCCAAGCGGCCCGCAGGGAGCGGAGCGGGAAGCCCCCCCTGGCGGCGAGGCGGGGGCTCCCGAGGGCGGCGAAACGGAGGCTGCCGCAGGCGCCTCGCCGGAGAGCGCCTCTCCCGAGGCGGCTTCCAGCGGCCCCGGTGCCGGGGAGGCTGAAGCTTCCGCCTCAGGCCTTGAAGATGACATGCCCGGGACGGTTGCCCGTCCCGAGCCCAGGCTCCCTCCCGACGTCTCCGAAGTCATCTGCAGCAAGGCAGAAGTGGACTTCGCGACCGGCCTCGAGCGTTGCCGCGGGGCCAAGGACCGCTACAAGAAACTGCTGGGCTTTTACCTCTCCGACCTGGAATCCTGGCTCGCCATAGTGCGCGGCATCCGCGACGGCGGCGAAGTGGATCTCAAGGACAACACCATCAACTTCCACGCCATGAAGAGCGCCTCGGCCACGGTTGGCGCCATGATGCTCTCCGAGGAGGGCGCCAAGCTCGAGGCCGCCGGCCGCAGGGAAGATGCGGTCTACATCCGCGAGAACGCCGAGATGTGCCTGCAGCTCCTCGAGTGCGTGCGCTATAAGATCGAGTCCTATATCGCCGAAGGCTGAAGGAGGCTTTCCGGCAGAGAACCTGGTTCCGCAAGGCTTCCCTTATGGCTGCCTTAAGCCGATGCAAAGGAAGCGGCAAGCCCTTCATCGTCTGTTCGGCCGCTCTGGCTTGCAGGCGAGGCGCGGTCGTTTGCTTGCTCCGGCTTTTGGCGCAAGCGATGCGATCGGCCGCCCTGCGCCGACTCTCCCGGTGGTGAAAGTCCTTTCGTCGGCCGGTAATACGCCGGAAACCCAAAATAAAACAAGGGAAGCCGGGATTCCCAAAAGCTAAGTAACCGGGCGCATTGACGGCCGGCTATCCCGCTGATGGAAGCCCCGGGCGAGGCCCCGGAGGCGCCGCTGTCGCCCCGTCTTGCGCTTGCCCGAGCGCCATACCCGATGTATTATGGATCCGTGCCAGGCAAGAGGCCGCCCGCGCCATCGCGAGCGTGAAAAGCACCCGGATATAAGAACGCCGATAAACACGACTTGCCGATGGCTAACGCTGAATTCCTCGTGATAGCGGCCGTCAAGCCGCGGAAGAGCGGGCTTGCCGCCGGTTTTAGCGATGCGGAACCCCTACAGGGCCGGAGAGTTGTTCGCGTGCGAGATTGACGGGCGCGGCCGGCTTCCGCTCGGATTCGCGCGGCGGGATCTGAAGGCTCGAAACGTTCGTAAGGCATAGCTGAGGCATTGACGCAGGGCGGCAACGTGCCGGATGGCGCCACAAACTGGCGGGAGCTGGCCGGGGAGCTTCCGCGCCAGCTGTTCGGGCCGCCCGCCGCAACCCAGGCATGAAATTGGAGTTCGCACATGCTTGAGTTCCCATTCCGGGATCCCGGCGCTTTTCTGCTTTGCAGTCCCTCACCTCCTTAAGGGCGGATAAGGATGTCAGCGCGAGCTTTTCGACCACGCCATAGTACCGAATAACAGTTTGCCTGTCGGGCGCGTTTGCTTTCCTGACTAGTAATTGGGATGAATAAATGAATTTATATAAAATGACTAAAATATTAAAATTTTTTATGTTTTCTTTATTTTTAATATTTTTCACGAGTGCAAATGAAGTTCGATCTCAGCTTGAAGATTATATACCTCAAACTTGTGATGAATTTGATAATGATTATACTTTATATACTATGTATAAACTATCAATTGAATATCAAACTCCTATTTTAACGACAACTAGTGTGTTTACATTGGCAGGAGTTGAAGGGACAGCAATTTATTGTGATTTCACTCTTACTGATAATTTTAAATATGTAAAACAACACTTATTAAGTAATAATAAAATTAATAATTTATATCAATTTATTTTATCAAATTTTGATGTTAATAAAATTAGCGACAAGTCAATTTACTGTGCTGGCCAATACAAGCTTGCGGGACCCGAAATGGCAATAGGCCCGAATGGCAAACGTACGCCTCTTTTCAAATAAAGAAACCTGGCGTATAACCATATCCGTACCGCTACACCTGCCCCGCCGATGGCTTCGCCGATGTGCTGAAAGGCCCGGAGCCTGTCGCCTTGCGGCAACAGGCTCCCGAAGGCGTAGCGGGCAGTAATGCCTCTGAAATTAGGGAACTGTCCCATACTGCCAACGTAGCCGATGATGTTGTTGTAGGCTCTCCCGCAGATGAAAATCCCGCTGAGGCGGAGGCCGCCGCGCACTGCTTGCCGTAACCGTTCGGGGCGATGCTTTTTCCGCTTCCCCGCGTGAAGCCGGCCGTTCCGGTGCGCCTGCCGAGCTTTGAGCGGGCACGCTTGCGGTTGCTGCAGGAGCCGGAGCCTTGCAACGCATGCCGCATCACGGCTTTTCGCGGCGCCGCCGCCGAAAGCGGGCGTTTGCCGCTTGGCGCCGGGTTGAGATAGTCGGAAGCGTTGGGCGTCTTTGGCCGGCTGGCATTTCGCAATGCCACGAGGGACTTGGGCTGTTCTGGCTTTCCGCCTGCGGCGGCGCGGCAGCGGGAGGATCGCGGCCGTTTGACTCGCGATGCGGGCGGGGCCGCAGGACAGCGCGAGGAAGCGGCAGGCCTCATCCCGCCTGGGCTGGAGTTCAGAATCGGCCGGCTTCCCCTTCGCCAGGCGCCGGACAGGCGAGCGGGTGATTGGGCGGACTGAAGGGGACTTGCGAAAGCATGTCGGGGAACGTTCCATGCGGCAAAGAGCGTCTCAAGCGCGCCGCGGGATGTCTGTCATGATCGGTCTTTCCTGATTCGGCAGGCAAGGGGCGATACAGGTTCCGGCTCCGCGCAAGAGAAGCGCGGACAGCAAACCAGGCATGGGCCTAAGCTCAGGATAGGCTTGCCGAGCGAAACAGGCGCGTGCCCGGCGCAAGAGAAGCGTGCCTGGAGACAGGCGAGCTTCGCTTACGGGGAGCGGAAGCGGCAAGACAGCCTCGGCAGGCGGCCTGAGGAGTAAAGCCGCGGTCAGAAGGCTCCTGTCGACTGGCTTGAAGGAGTAAGTCCCTTATCCTCCGTTGTCCCAGACGGGCTCCAGGAGCCGTAGCGGGAGAAAGGGGCGCCCACGTGTTCACGAATTACCTTCGCGACTCCGGGAGGCCGGCCTCTGCGCGGGAGCGGTCTCCTTTAGATGGGTAGGGCCGCCGGGACTTCCGGCCAGCTCCCGCTTCGGCCATAACGAAGGGCGCGGTTTTCCTTGTCTCAGGGTGCGGATTGTGGTAACTTGCCCGAAGTTTTTGCCAGGAGGCTTGGGTCCGCATGGTCTTGATCGCGCCCTTCCGGGGCTACGTTTACAACGACGGGGAGATTCAGGGGCACGGGGGACTGCTCACGGCCCCGCCTTACGACGTGCTTTCGCTGGAGGAGCGGGAGGCCTATTACGCCTCCCATGCCCATAACTTCCTGCACGTCGACCTGGGCAAGCAGCTTCCCGAGGACGCCGATCCCATGGCCTGGCACGTCAGGTCCGCGGCCATACTCGGCCGGTGGCTCGCGGAAGGCGTGCTCGTGAGGTCGCCCCGGCCCGCCTTCTACGCCATGGAGACCGAATTCGCGCACCCCCTGACGGGGGAGAGGCTCCTGAGGCGGGGCTTCGTGGGGCTCATGCGGCTTGAGGAGCCCTCCCGCGAGGCCAGGATCAGGCTCCACGAGCAGACTTTCAGCTTCCACAGGCAGGAGCGGCTGGACCTCATGGAAAAGACCCGGGCCCAGCTCAGCCCCATCTTCGGGTTCTTTCCCGATGAGGGCGGGGCCCTGCTCGATTCCCTGGCCCGGCGCGCGGAGGGCCGCCCCGACATCGCCCTCCAGGACACCTCCGGCCAAAGCCACAAGGTGTTCGTCCTTGACGACCCGGCCGTCACGCACGATGTCGCCCGCTCCCTCGCGGACAGCACCGTCTACATCGCGGACGGCCACCACCGCTACATGACCGCCCTGAGCTACCGCGAGCGCTCGCTCGCGGCCCTGGCGGCCGAAGGGAAGGCCCCGGCCCGTGATTCGGCCCTGGACTGGGTCATGATCTACCTGTGCCCCATGGGCGACCCGGGGCTCCTTGTCCTGCCCACCCACCGGATCCTGAAGTCCTGGCCCCTGAGCAACGAGGAGTTCCTCGCCCGCCTCGCCCCTTACGCGGAGACGCGGGTCCTGTCGTATTCCGAGTGCGGGAGCCGGGGCGCCCAGGATGCCCTGGCGAACAAGCTTCAGGAGGACTGCCGCAAGGGCCTCACGGTCTTCGGGCTGTTCCTGGGCGGGGCAGACTGCTGCTTCTTCCTCAAGATCAGGGAGAAGGTCAAGGAGGCCGTCGCGGAAAAGGCCCCTGAGAAGGCTTCGCTGTCCCTTCTGGATGTCTCCATCCTCACCGACGTGGTGCTCACCGAGGCGCTGGGGCTCACCGAGGCGAACATGGACGATCCCGGCTGCATCAGCTACATCTCGGACGCCTGGGAGGCCTTCCGGCTGGTTGAGGCTGAGGGCCGGAGGGCGGCCTTTGTCCTGAACCCCACCAGCCTGGAGGAGATTCTCAAGGTGACCGAATCCGGGTATGTCATGCCCCGCAAGGCCACCTATTTCTACCCGAAAGTCTCCAACGGCTTGGTCATCAACCTGGTAGACCCGCTGGAGACGATCTCGGCCGGCGCGGGAAAGTGAGCTTCCGGAAGCCGGAAGGCCCGTCTTCCGGCCGGCATGGGGCCCTGCGGGGGGCTGCCCGCTCGGGCGGGCCCGGCCCGGGCCGAAAAAGCCCGTTTCCGCTGACGGCCCTGGCCCCGGCCAAGGTGAACCTCTTCCTGAAGGTCCTGGGGCTGCGGCCGGACGGCCTTCACGAGCTTTTTTGCCTCACCTGCCCCCTCTCCCTTGCGGACGAGGTGACCATTGAGGATATGGGCCCGCTTCCCGGACAGGACCTCCTGGAGGTGACCGATGCCGTGGGGAGCCCTTCGCTTCCCACCGACTCGGCCCTCACGGGCCCGGAGAGCCTGGTCCTGCGGACCGTCGCCGCTTTCCGGGGGGAGACCGGCGGCCCTGCCCGGAGGATTAAGGCGAGGATCGTCAAAAGGATCCCGTACTGCGCCGGCCTGGGCGGCGTCAGCTCGGATGCCGCGGCCGTCCTAAGGATCCTCAATCCTTTGGCGGAGGCCCCGCTGAGCCGGGAGAGGCTCGCTAGCCTGGCCCTGAGGCTGGGGGCGGACATGCCCTTCTTTTTGGAGGGGCCTCCCGGCCGGAAGGTTGCGGGGGCCCTGGCCGTTTCAGAAGGCGCCTGCGGCCCAGGGCGTTCCCCAGGCGGGCCAGGCGCCCATGACCCCTTAGACGCCAGCGGCCCCTCCGGCTCCCTTGGCCTCTCCGGCTCCAACGGCTCTTCCGGCGCCATTGGCCCCTCCGGAGCCAGCGGCTCTTCAGGCGCCATCGGCTCCTCCGGCTGCCGCAACCCGCCATGCCTTTCTGGAGGCTTAAGCCAGCGATCCGTCCGAGACCCGCAAGGCATCCCAGCCACCCCCGCCCCTCAAAGCGCACAAGCCACCCAAGGCGCGCAAGACTCCCCCGCAGCGCCAGACTCCCCTGGCGCAGGGGATCCTGCCGGCCAGGGGGGCAGTCTCGCGGGCTTCCGGCCCATGCTCGTGCGAGGCGCGGGCGAGGCCCTGGAACCTTATGTGGGGCCCCGGATCTGTCCGGCGGCGACCTTGGCCGGGACAGGCTTCCCGCTTTCCACCGGGGCGGTATTCCGCGAATATGAGTTGACAAAACCGCGCCCTGGTAATACGCTTATCATGCAAGCGGCCTCCGGGCCGGACCTCCCCCCCCAAGGCGAAAACGACCTGTTGCCGGCGGCCCTGCGCCTGTCGCCGGAGCTGTCCGGCCTGCTGGGAGACGTCTCCTCCCTGGCCACAGGACCCTACGGGCTCTCCGGGAGCGGCCCGGTCTGCTGGGCCCTTTTCCGGGATCTTCCCGAAGCCGAGGCGGCCGCCGGCGAGCTAGCCGGGCGCGGTCGCTGGAGCAGGGCCTGCCTGATCCTGGGAGCCTGACTTTCCCGCCTCGCCTCGCTTGGTCTCGCCTGGAGCTTCGCCTGTCGGCATCGGCCGCGCTTGCGGGCCCTTCCGGCGGCAGTTTGCCAGGGCCTGCGGCTATCCGGCCGCGCCGCATCTGTACGGTCGGGAGTTGCCTCAGGCCCGCTTGGCGTTGCCTCGCGCGGGCCGCTCGCCGCCTCAGGCCGGTCGGTCTTTCTTCCTGGGGAAGGCTACGGTAGGGCTTGGCTTCCGCTTCTGCGGGAGGTCGGACTGCCGCCCGATCTCCACCGGCCACCGGCTACGGCGGGCTTTGCCCGCGCATAACGGGTTTTCAGGCGCACGGATGGAATTTTGCAGGCGAGTGACGGACTTTGCTCTTTTTTATCAGGCCTCATGAGATGCTGGGGCGTCGTCAAGTGGTAAGACACAGGGTTTTGGTTCCTGCATTCGAAGGTTCGAATCCTTCCGCCCCAGCCAATTTCCGTCGCTCCGGGCGGGCCCGGCCAGTCGGCCGCCCGTTGTCCGCCAGCGGCCTTGCGCCTTTTGCCTGAAATTCTCCCTTCCTTTCCTGAACGCCTGCACCTTCGGCCCTCCGCTGTCAGAGGGCCGCGGCTTTTTCAGGGCCCAGGCCGCGCGCGCGTATCGGCCGGCTCCCGTCGCGGGGCACCGGCCGCGCGGGCGGAATGGCCGGTCCCTGCCGCTGGGCCCGAGTTTCTGCTGAATCATCCTGCCAGCGGCGGCCCCTCGTCCGCTTCCGCCCCTGACTGTCCCGGTTCCCAAAGGCCTTCGGGTCCCTGGGCCCCTCTTTGCAGGCCCCGGTCTCTTCCGGCCCCCGGACGGGCGGATTTCAGCTTCCCGGGCCCGCAGGGCCGTGGGGCTTTCAGGTCCCGGCGCCCCCCGGCCTCGTTTTTTCCGGCCCGCAATCCCTGCGCGGCAAGTCCTCAAGCCCTCCCGGCCTCCCGGTTTTCCGCCGCCCGCTCCAAGGACAAGCCTTATGCCCAACGACATCGTGGTCTTTTCCGGAAACTCCAACAAGGCCCTTGCCCTCGAGATCTGCGAAGCCCTGTGGCAGCCCCTCGGGAAGGCCCAGGTCCGCCGCTTTTCTGACGGGGAGATCTTCATAGAATTGGGCGAGAACGTCCGCGGCAGGGACACTTTCGTGATCCAGTCCACCTGCGCCCCCGTCAACGACAACATCATGGAGCTCTTGCTCATCATCGACGCCCTGAAGCGGGCCTCCGCCAGGAGGATAACCGCGGTCATCCCCTATTACGGCTACGCCCGCCAGGACCGCAAGGCCGCCCCCAGGGTTCCCATCTCGGCCAAGCTGGTGGCGGATCTCCTGACCTCCTCGGGCACCACGCGTGTGCTGGCCATGGATCTCCACGCGGGCCAGATCCAGGGGTTCTTCAACATACCAGTGGACCACCTGTTCGCGGCGCCGATCCTCCTGCAGCACCTCAAGAGCCTCGGCACCGAGAACATTGTCCTGGTCTCCCCCGACGCGGGAGGGGTGGAGAGGACGAGGTACCTGGCCAAGCGCATCGAGGCCCCCATCGCCATAGTGGACAAGCGCCGCGACGCCCCCGGCGAGGCGAAGGCCATGAACATCATAGGGGACGTCAAGGACAAGAGGGCCCTCATCATAGACGACATGATCGACACGGCGGGCACGCTCACCCAGGCGGCCAAAGTCATCCTGGAGAAGGGGGCCCTGGAGGTCATGGCCATGGCCACCCACCCGGTCTTCTCCGGGGAGGCCCTCCGGAGGATCCAGGAGAGCCCCCTGTCCCAGATCGCCGTCACCAACTCCATACCGCTCTCCCCCGCAGGCCGCGAGATGGAGAAGATCAAGGTCCTCTCCGTGGCCAAGCTCCTCTCCGAGGCTATCCGCCGCATTCACCAGGAAGACTCCATCAGCTCGCTCTTCGGCTGACAGGGAGCCGGGCCCGCAGGCAAAGCGGAAGGCCGGGCCCGAGGGCGCGGCCGGGAATTTCGTGAACCGGCCGGAAATTCAAGCCGGCAAGGCATGCCCCTTCAGGCGCGCGGCTTTTGGCGCCGGCGACTCAGGCGCCTTGCACGGAAGCCCCGTCTCATGCTCGCCCGCCGTTATCCGTGACCTGCGGGAAGCCGGTTTTTTTTCGTTGCCTGCCTGAAACCGCTTTAGGGGACGGCCGTTGCCGCAAGAGGCGGGAACGGACCCGCCCTGCCGCGCGCGCCTCTCTCGCGCCATTTTCGCGCGCCGATGCGGAGTGCCGCTTCCGCAAGCCGAGGTCGCGCGCCGTTGCGGGGCATGGTTTTCGCGGACCGTGGTCGCGCGCCGGTGCGGGGCATGGTTTTTTGCGGGCCGAGGTCGCGCGCCGCTACCGACGGCCGCAGCGGTCGGCTTCGGGAAGAAGGGCTCCTCCTGTCCGTCGGCAGGCGCGCAAGGCCGGCGCTTCCCGCGCAGGCAGGCTTCGTCCGTGGTCGCCTGGGGGCCGGCCGGAAGCAGGATTTCATGCCCCTGCGGCCGCAAGGCCAAAAGGCAATAAGGCTCGCAAGGCGGCAAAGCCTGCAAGCCGACA
>JAITRL010000159.1 GCA_031288415.1 Deltaproteobacteria bacterium
CGCGTCTCCGGAAGGATTCACGGGAGCCGAGGCGGGAGCGCTTGCCGAAGGCTGGTCCATGCGGGCCGCCGCGAAGCCTTCGCCCTCCGGGGACTGGGACGTGGACGCCTTCCTGCTCAAGGAGGGAAGGCCACAGGGAGGGGCCGAAGCGCGGTTTCTGCCGCACTCCGTCTTCCCGAACCTCAGGACGGTCCTCAGGCGGGCCGGCAGCGCGGGGGAACTCAGGCTCAAGGGCCTTAGGATCCTGGACAGGTCGGCACCGCTCCGGGCCATCGTGGGGGAAAGCGCTTTAGTGGAGGCGAGGCTCTTCCCCGGGGAGGCTGCGGATCGCTTCTCAGAGGAGGGGGCAAACGGGCTCTTCGGGCAAGCCGCAGGAAGCGAAGGAGCTTCAGGCCACCCCGGAGGGGAGGGAGCTTCAGGCCACCCCGGAGGGGAGAGAGCTTCAGGCTACCCCGGAGGGGAAGGAGCTTCAGGCCACCCCGGAGGGGAAGGAGCTTCAGGCTACCCCGGAGGGGAGGGAGCATCAGGCTACCCCGGAGGCGACGGCAATTCAGGCCGTTCCGGAGGCGCCGCCGGCCAGGGCGTCGTCGAAGGGGACCTCCCTGCCGTCGGGACCGCGCGGGAGGATGTGAGAGATGCCCGGCGGGAAGCCTTGGCCGCTTACGGCCCTGGCCGCGGCCGCGGGAGCCGAGGCCGGGGGGCCGCGCCGGGCTACCCGGGCGGTGCGGGCGCGCGGGGCGCGCAAGGGGCTTCCAGGCATACCCTGGGGGCCGGAAGGCCTCCGGAGGAGGGCGCGGAGAGGCTTTCCGCTCTGGCGGCCTCCATGGGCGCTCAGGCGGCCAGGACAGCGGCCCTGGGGCTTCTGTCCCGCCGCGGCAACGCCAGGATGGAGCTGGGGCTGGCGGGAGGGGGCAGGGTGACCGGCGCGCTGGATTTCCTGTACCCCTTCCTGGACACGGAGAGGGTTACGGCTTTCGGGCAGGCCGGCGTGCGCGCCTCCGCCGACGGCAGGTCGCTCTTCAACCTGGGGCTGGGGCTGCGGGGCTTTCCCGGGGGCGGGTCGGGCCTGGGGATCAACGCCTTCCTGGACTGGGACCTGGGACGGGGCCACGGGAGGCTGGGCGCGGGGGCGGAGTACTGGCGCGAAAGCTTCTCCCTGGCCGCCAACCTCTACAGGCCCGTCACCTCCTGGAAGCCTTCCCGGGATTACGCGGGCGCGGACGAGAGGCCGGCTTCCGGCTGGGATCTCAAGGCGAGGGCCCATCTGCTTCCGGGGGACAGGCTCTCCGCCAGCGTGGGCTATGAGGGCTGGAAGGGGGGAGCGGTTTTCGGGCGCGGGCTCAGGCATGATCCCGCCGTGCCGCGCAAGTCCTACGGATCCTGGGCCTATGGCCTGCGGATCATGCCGGCGGCGGGCCTCTCGCTTGAATCGGAGTACCGGCACGGGGCGGAAAAGGGCTTTTCCGGGGCCCTGGTGTACACGCTCGCCCTGGGCGGCGGCAGGGGGGCCGCCGGGCGCGGGGAGGAAGGCGAGGCGCGGCGGCCTGTCCCCGCGCCGCCTGCAGGCGGGGAACGGCCGGCGCGGCCCTCCGCGGAAACCGCGGCGGCAGGCGCGGGCCCGGCAGCCGGGGCGGCCGCGGCGTCGCCGGCATCCGCCGCAATGACAGCATCGCCGGCATCACCGGCATCGTCGGCGTCATCGGCATCGCCGGCGTCACCGGCATCGCCGGCGTCACCTGCATCACCGGCATCACCGGCATCACCGGCATCATCGGCGTCACCGGCATCACCGGCATCTGCGGCAACCCCGGCATCCGCGGCAACCCCGGCGCCTGGGGCAACCTCGGCGTCCAGGGCGGCCTCGGCCGCCGCCGCGGATACGGCGGCGGCCGTTGGCCCCTCAGCCTACGATCCCCGCTCGCGGCGCTTCGACTTCGTCGAGCGGCGCTACGGGATGCCCCTGGAGTACCGGGCCTCAAAGGCTTACGTGATAAGCCTCGCCGGCTGCCGGGACAACCTCGTCTGCCGCTTCCGCGTGACCAACTCCCTGGGGGTCCCCTGGCCGGGGATCCCGGCCAGGGCAAGCGCGGCGACTCCGGGCTTTCAGGTAACGGACCTGGAGGGGAAGCCCGCCTCGGCCTTCGTCACGGGAGGGGACGGAAGCTTCGAGGCGGGGCTCGCGCCCGATCCGGGGACCCGCGCGGGCACGGTCACGGTGGCGGCCGGCGACGCCGCTGAAGGCTTCGAGGTCGCCTTCGCCGGAGGCGCCGCGCCGGAGGCGTGGATCAAGGTGATTTATGTGGGGGAGGAGCCCGGCAACGTCTTCGTCTTCCGGGTGATCGACCAGGACGGCTCCGGGGTGGCCGGCCGCGGCGTGGACTTCTGGACCGGCTCGGGGGTTCCGGTCGTCGATCCGGGCACCGGGCTCCCGCGCAGGACCTTCGTGAGCGACCGGGAGGGCTTTATCCGGATCCGCCTTAAGCCTTCAGGCGCTGAGGGGAAGACCGCGGAGGTGACGGCCCTGCCGGAAGGCGGGGAGGAGGAGGATTTCACCGTGCCCTTGAGCTTTCTGGTGACCCTGACCGCCGCCCCCCTGGAACTTGAATACCTCGCCGAGGAGGCGGTGGTCTTCACCCCCTCCCTGAACGGGGAGAGGCTCCAGGCCGGCGCCCCCGTGCGCTTCCACACGGCAGGGGAGGGCACGGACTTCAGCGGGCTCCCCGAGGAGGCCGCGGCTGACGGGGCGGGGGAGATAACCGTCAGCCCGTTCCGGGCGCTCAGGACAGGGGCCCTGGCTCCGGTCAGCGTGAGCG
This sequence comes from Deltaproteobacteria bacterium, assembly GCA_031288415.1. Taxonomy (GTDB): domain Bacteria; phylum Desulfobacterota; class Desulfarculia; order Adiutricales; family Adiutricaceae; genus JAIRZX01. Next base: position 2,814 of record JAITRL010000159.1, read on the forward strand.
TCCAGGGCGAGCAGTCCAACAGCGTGACCTTCAGCGCCGTGCCCTCCGGGGAGCTCGCGCTTTCCGCCGACCGCTCCTGGCTAGGCTACCTGGAGCCGGCCCGGGTCGTCTTCAGCCTCACCCTCAGGGGCGAGCCGCTTCCGGAGGGGACAGCCGTAGCCCTGGTCCCACTGGAGGAAGGGGCCTTGGGCGGGGCGCCGCAGGCTGCCGCCGTCGGCCCCGGAGGGACAGTCGCGGCCGAAGCCCTCGAGGCCCTTGTCCCGCAGGGGCCGCTCTCCGTGCGCGCGCGCGCCCTGGGCCTCGCCTCCAATGCGGTAAGCTTCGAGGTTAACCTGTCCGGAGGCCTCGCGCTGGCCGCGGACCGGGACAGCCTGGAATACCTCGCGCCGGAGCGGGTGACGTTCACCGTCAGCTACGGCGGGGCCCCCGTGCCGCCGGGGACCCGGGTGACGCTTGAGGCCTTGGACCCCGGCTCCCTTGAGGGGCTTGCGGGGACATATTACGCGGGGGAGTCGGGCGAGATCTCCGTGCCGGGCCTCACCGCGAAAGCCCCGCAGGGGCCTCTTCGCGCGCGGGCCAGCGCCTGGGGCCTTGACTCCAACGCGGTGAGCTTCGGGGTTAACCTGTCCGGCGGCCTCGCGCTCTCTGCGGACCGGGACCGCCTGGAATACCTCGCGCCGGAGCGGGTGACGTTCACCGTCAGCTACGGCGGTGCCCCCGTGCCGCCGGGGACCCAGGTGACGCTTGAGGCCCTGGAGCCCGCCTCCCTTGAAGGGCTTGCGGGGACTTACCGCGCTGGGGAGTCGGGCGAGATAGCCGTGCCGGCCCTGACCGCGAAAGCCGCGCAGGGGCCGCTCAGAGTGCGGGCCGCCGCCTGGGGCCTTGACTCCAACGAGGTCATCTTCGGGGTTAACTTGCCTGGAGGCCTCACGCTCTCCGCGGACCGGGATCGGCTGGAATACCTCGCGCCGGAGCGGGTGACGTTCACCGTCAGCTACGGCGGGTCCCCCGTGCCGCCGGGGACCCAGGTGACGTTTGAGGCCTTGGACCCCGCCTCCCTTGAGGGGCTGTCAGGGACTTACCGCGCGGGGGAGTCGGGCGAGATAGCCGTGCCGGCCCTGACTGCGAAAGCCGCGCAGGGGCCGCTCAGAGTGAGGGCCGCCGCCTGGGGCCTTGACTCCAATGCGGTGAGTTTCGGGGTTAACTTGCCTGGCGGCCTCACGCTCTCTGCGGACCGGAATTCTCTGGAATACCTCGCGCCGGAGCGGGTGACGTTCACCGTCAGCTACGGCGGGTCCCCCGTGCCGCCGGGGACTCAGGTGACCCTCGCGGCCCTGGAGCCCGCCTCCCTTGAAGGGCTTGCGGGGACTTACCATGCGGGGGAGTCGGGCGAGATCTCCGTGCCGGCCCTGACCGCGAAAGCCCCGCAGGGCCCGCTCGCCGCGCGGGCCAGCGCCTGGGGCCTTGATTCCAACGCGGTGAGGTTCGTGGTTAACCTGTCCGGAAGCCTCACGCTGGCCGCGGACCGGAATTCTCTGGAATACCTCACGCCGGAGCGGGTGACGTTCACCGTCAGCTACGGCGGGTCCCCCGTGCCGCCGGGGACTCAGGTGACACTCGCGGCCCTGGAGCCGGCGTCGCTGGAGGGGCTTGCCGGGACTTACCATGCGGGTGAGTCGGGCGAGATCTCCGTGCCGGCCCTGACCGCGAAAGCGGCGCGGGGGCCGCTCAGCGTGCGGGCTGGCGCCTGGGGCCTAGGCTCCAACGCGGTCAGCTTCGGGGTTAACCTGTCCGGAAGCCTCACGCTGGCCGCCTCCAGGGAAACGCTGGGGCTCTTCCGGCCCCGGCAGGTCATCCTGACCCTGACCTACGACGGGACGGCCCTTCCCGCCGGGACCGAGGCCGGGTTCCTGTTCGAGCCCGGCGAGATCGGGGGCCTTGCCGCCCTGGCCGCGGCCGGGGAGGGAGGCGCGGTGACGGCCGGCCTCGAGGCACTCAAGGCGGCGGGCCCGCTGGGTCTGCGGGCCTCCCTGGGGACCCTGGAGTCGAACCTGGTGGAGTTCGCGGTGGAGATCGCAGGGGAGCTGCGGCTTTCGGCCTCCAGGGACACGCTGGAGCTTTATTCCGGCAGGCCGACCGTCCTGTCGCTCACCCTGGACGGGAGGGCCCTCCCGCAGGGGACCGAGGCCGGCTTCCTGTTCGATCCCGCGCTCCTCGAGGGGCTCCCTGCCGGTGCGGAGCTTGAGGCCGGGGGGACCTACTCCGCGGCCCTCTCCTCGCTCACGGTCCAGGGGCCTGTCGAGCTCGCGGCACAGGTGGGGGATCTCGTCTCCAACGCCGTGCCCTTCCGGGTGGAGATGCTTCAGGAGCACCTGAGCATGGCCTGGGAACTCTCTCCCAAAAGGTCCCACTACGCCTACGGGGAGATGCACGAGTACGCCATGCTGCCCTGCGAGACATACCAGGCGATACTGATGTTCTCTTACCGCGGGGCTATCCTCTCCGAGGCGCCCCTTTTGATCGACGCGATGGGCTTCTCCGGCAACGGGGCTACCCAGCTCACCGACGCCGCGGGAAGCGTCAGGGGGACAGTCCGGTTCACCGCCGACGACGAGGAGGCGTACGAGGCGGATCCCTTCTGGCGCGTCACCGCCGGCGAAAGCCTCATGCGCGTGCAAGGGCCGCTCCCGGTGAACTTCATGCTGTGCGGGCAGTGACCGCGGCCCCCGGGGGTCCCTCATGTGCGGGCGCCCGGGGGCTCGGCACGCATGGGGTTTCACGCAAGCAGGATGTCGGCGCGAAAGCCGGGGGAGCGCCGCCCGCGTGATTTTGGGGCAGGCAGAAGATCGCCCTGAAAGGCGTCAGGGCTTCATGCCCGGCGCGTCGCCGGCCGCTTGATGTCTTGACCCAGCCGCAGCGGCGTCCAAAGCCCTTGCGTCCCAGTACCGCGCGGACAGCCTGAAACAGCGCCCCGTACTGGGGCACCTTGGACAAGCCGCAGGACCGCTGCGAGGGCCTCCGTGAGGCCGTCAAAGTGACGGCCGGCACCGGCAGTTGCCTCGCATGCTGCTGCCGGAAGGCCTGCGGGGCGGAGAAAAAGCTTCCGGACCAGATCGAGGCTCCCGAGCCGTAGAAAACGGGCGCCGTATTCAATAATGCCCAGTCCGGGAGGGACTTCCGGCGAAAGAAGCCCGCTGGCGCGGCTAGGGCATGACCCTGATCGAGGCAGGCCGCGCCGCGGCTTGCGCCGGGTAACAGAAAGTATTCTAAGGAAGGCATGCGGGCCCGGCAAAGGCGACAGGAGAAAACCGCCCGGAAAATCTGCGCCATGGAGCCAGGGCCCGCTTGCGGCAGGCCCTCTTCCCCGGCTCAGGCCAACCTGAGGTACAGCAGCTTCAGGATAACTCGGGAAAGCCTCAATTGGCGGGGGCAGGCGGTAAAGCTGCCGGTCCATCGAAGACAGAGGCGCGTTTGTCGCTGGCGGCAACATCGGCAGGAACGTTGACGCCGTGCGGGAAGCGGACAGGGCGCTCCAGGCCTGTCAGGTGACCTCCATATGTCACAGAGTTTATTATATATGCATGATTTTTGTAGCTATGCCCTGAAAACAGGGCCGACAGGTCGGTGTCACCGGGTGTCACCGGGGTGATGCCTGCACGGGCAGGCGATCGCATTAGTTGATTTTCCTATAGGTTACATGGAGACGCTGTTTTTAAGAAATAAAATTTTGACGAACTGTTGGGGAAGATTAAACTGTAAAAACTATATATTAGATTATAAAGAGGTGAAAAAATTTATACAGATTAAAATTTCGGACAAAAAAAATTGGTCATGCTATTATGTTCAAATTGAAATGTCTTTAGGACCTATGGGTCGAAAATAAAAAATTATGTTAAAAATTGTCCAGCTTAATTCGTCAGCTCTCCGATTCCAACGGTGACGCCTCTCCGCTTCCATCGGGAAACGGACGAAAACCGTTTGGAAAAGAGGGCCATTTTCAGAAGTCACTGTGAACCAAGTGGCAGTAAAATAATGAATATATGATGTATCAACTAATATTAGAGGAGTATCAGATATTATGAAAAAAATATTATTAAGTAGTTTAATATTAATATGTATTTTAAATATAAGTAAATTATCATTTACATATGAATATTTACGTATAGAAAATAATCAAAATACAATCAAATTTAACTTTATGCTTAGAAAAGATGGGGAAGCGACTAACATGCCTCCGTACCCTAAAGCGGCAAGGGATCTGACCGACAACGAGAAAAGCGCTATAGGGAAAATGGCATATTATTGGGGTGATTTGCTAAATAATAGTAAATATATAGATATAAGAGATAAAAAGACTGGTGAATTTTTAATAAATATTTTTGCAATAAACAGCAATTCTATGAATGCTACGGGAATTATCCATAATGTTGATGATCCGTACATAACCTATCCCGTCACGCAGTATGTCTTGCTTGACAGATGGGGCATGGATACCTCTCAACTGCTAATCGATGAGGAAAAGGGCCCATTTTCATTGGGCGGTCCTTGTGCGGGCGATGATCAAAATTGTTTTACGGCGCATGGTACGATAGTGCTTGAGGACAATACAAGCCACAATCCCGCCCAAAGATACACTTATGTCGCGAACAGGAATCAGAACGCAATGCCCGGCAACCTGGAAAGCATCCTGATTCATGAAATGACACACGTGTTCGGATTTGACGCTATGACGCCATATTTCCGCATGGTTTCGGGAAATGATCCTGGCGCGGAAATGTACGGGCCGAATCCCATGGGATACCTGATACAAGGCCCTTGGTTGACACCCTTAGTAGAAAAAATAGAAATAGACGTTTTCGACAGAAATTATAAAGTCGGACGGGAAAATTTAGCTAAAGCACGTACGATAATAGATGAGGTTATTAAAAATGCATATGAAGGAAAATACGATATAGATTTTATTAAAATATTAGGTGTAGAAATGGATATAGAGGGTATAAAATGGATAAATTATACATATCTAGATAGATATGGGCGAGAACAAGTTGGTAGTTTTTTTCCACAAGAATTGGAAAAATATAGATCTAATATAGAAGAATATGCATATATATATACTCAAGAAGCTGTTTTGGAAGGTAATCTATTATTTTATGGAAATAACAGTATGAAAAAATATGGTGCTATTCCTTTAGTAAGAACAAAAGAAGGTGGTACTCATGTAGATACAATGAATACTTTGATGTCTCATAAGTTTTTCAGAAACTATGCAGGGTTAATGGATATAGAAATACAAATATTAAATGATATAGGAGTTTTTACTAATAATACTACTGGAAAAATTATAGGATATACTAAAAAACAAGAAATATCAAATTTTTATAATAGCATGATACCAAATGTTTCAGCAAGTCCATACTCTATTGGTTTACATATTTATAATGAAAGACCTAATGAGGTTTTTAAGTATACAATTCCATATAGCTCTAGAGATAATATTTATGTGGGTGGTCCAGGATCTGTGGGTCTAAGGATTGACGGTCAGAGCAGAACTTTGATTTTCGGCAGTATTAGTGCTGGAGGCGAACGGGGGACAGGCGTTCTAGTCGCATATGGCCATGACTCTAATCTTTATATCCTCGGCTCGAGCGAGATCTCTGCAACCGGCCCGGAAGGCATTGGCGTCGCCTTCGACATCGGGGTTAACCTTGTAGACATGAATTACACCCTTGACGGTTACGGGGATCTGGCTCAGTTTTCGCATTTCAGGGTAAGGGACAGTGTTCCGGCCGAAGCCAGGGACGAATTCACTCAGGCCGTCGAGTATTTGAACGGGCCGCTTGTCAATGAGTTCTATTTAATCAATGGAAGTATTAAAGGCGAGAAAGCGGCAATCTATATCGGAGGGAATTCTCATGTGGGGCAAATAGCGATAACCGGTGGAGTAATCTATGGACCGGGCATTTATGGACGGACAATCTATGGATCGAGCATTTATGGACGGATAATCAGTGATTATTATTATGAAAGCCAAGCGCGCTCAACTTTGCTTTCATTCGGGATCAGACATAAAGCTGGGATTGATCTTGGGTTAGACCATGCGTATTCGTATGCTAGTGCTGGAATATTGCCAACAACCAATTCTATTGGCATAATTCTATATCCAGGTTCTGATCCCAGGGCAGATCATGGATTTCGATTCATTATCCGGGACGACATTTTAGGGTACGGCGCACCCGTGACCGACGACGGGTACCTGGGCAGGTACAGCGGCAGGGGCCTGTTCGACATGGAGCTTGTCGGGGGCGTTACCACCCTGTTGCATGGGGCGTCAGTTAAAGTCAACAGTTTCACGATGATGCCGAACGCCGTGCTGCTGACGACCGCTAACCTCGAAAAGAACCTGTATCCTACCATCACGGCCAAGGCTTTTGACTTCAGGGAACACAGCCATGTCGGGTTGGATGAGAGTTTCATGTTCGGAGGCAACAATCTGCCCGCCGGCTCCGAATACACCGTCTTGAGGCTGGAGCACACCGGAGGCTCCTCATTGTTCGTGAACGACAGCACGGCGTTCGCTGAACTTGCAAGGGACTACCGTTTAGATATTCCCGGAATAATACCAGCTCCTAAAGGCACGGTTTCCGTGGGGGCGTACGACTACCCCGCGAGCATCCGGTGGTCAGACGACAGGAAAACCCTGCTCCTGAAGATCGAGGGCGCGCCGGCCGTCAACGTCGAGCACAGCGGCATGCAGGCGGAGGAGTCGCTCCGTCAGGTAGCCAATATCGGCGGCTACATGACGTCGGGAAACGTGTTCACGCACCTGGTGCCCAATGAAGCTGCATATTCGCATGTGCTGCAGGCCCCCAGGCCCGTTCAGCCGCCGCATATCCGGCAGGCCCCCGGCTTCATGAGGCCGAACGGCGAAAGGTCCGCCCCGTCCAGCGGCGAGGACGGCGACAGGCTCTGGTCGTTATGGGTGTCTCCGTGGTACAGCTATAACCGCCATGAGACGCGGGAGGGGACGATCGGTTACACCGTCAAGGCGCCTGGACTGACATTAGGCGTGGAGCGGAGCCTGATAGACGGCTCGGCCCTGGTCGGCGTGGCGGTCGGCGCGGCCATGCCGGAAGTCGACGGGGACTACATAAGCCTCGAGGCGCACACCGTGTCGGCGACCGCGTACGCCGCGGCGATCCTGCCGTTTGAGGTCGACCTGAGCGCGGTCGTGAGTTATTCCGTATCCAGGTACGATCAGGACCGCGTCAGCGAAGGGTCTCATTATTTCGCCGGGTACCACGGCAAAGGCGTGTCCGCCGCCGCGATGGCGGGCCGCCGGTTCCAGCTATCCCGGCAGTTCGCGGTCCGCCCCTACGCCAGGATGGACTATATCCACAACGACATCGAGCCGTACACCGAGCTGGGGCAGGGCCCGCAGGCCAGGGCCATGTCCAGGAACAGTTCCGATCTCTGGCAGTCGGAACTGGGGGCCGATCTGATCTTTTCCGCCGAGAACGGGATCACCTTCACTGGCCGCCTGGGCTGGACCCGGCACTTCAACGACACGCTGGAGTTCGACGGGTATTACCTGTCGGATCAGCCCAGCCCGTCGCTTTTCCGCGTCTCGTCGGTCCAGTTCGACAAGAACGCCCTTGTCTACGGGCTGGATGTCAAGTTCCCGGTCGCGGAATCGGTGGACATCAGGTTCTCTTACGACGGCAGCGTCTCAACCCATGATTCCAGCCATACCGGAGCCTTGACCGGCATCTTCAGCTTTTGACCGCCGGATCCCCCGGCCGGGCCTGATGCCCTGCGGGCATTTCTCCTTGCGGGCCGGGGCCTTCCCGCGACAGTCTCAGGGACTGCCGGCCGATCCGGGCGCCGCCGCCAGCCCTGAGCCTTCTCCTGACCCGGCTTACGCGGGGGAGCCGCCCGGGGACCCTGAACGCGATATTCCGGCCCATGCCGGGAATGCCTCGGGAGAGCCCCCTCCTTCGCCTGCGCCGGGGAGGCATGCGCGCGGCAGGGCATGCAAGCCCGCCTTGATTTCCGCAGGCGCCGGCCCCTCCCCCTCCCCCTCCTC
>JAITRL010000180.1 GCA_031288415.1 Deltaproteobacteria bacterium
TGCCAGAGGCTTCAGGAGCCGTTCAGGCTTCAGGAGCCCGCCGAGAAGACCTGCTGGCCCGGCATCTGCCTGCCTTGGGGAGGCGCCCGGCCTGCAGGGAGACCGGCCTTGCGGCAACGGGGGCGGGACCGCGGAACCCTGCCGGGCGGACCAAGGCTGGCGCACGAGCCGACGCGCGGGCCGCCGGAAGGGACGAGGCGCGGGCCAGCGAACAGGGCGGGGCGCGGGACCGGGCCCTGCCCCCCTCTCACGGGAGATCGGGGGCCCTCCCGCGCGCTAGGCCTTTTTGACGAGGTTCACCTTGACGGGCCTCAGGATCCTGTCATGGAGCCGGTAGCCGCGGGAGACCATGCGGGCCACGGAACCTTCGGCCAGCCCTTCGGACGGCTCGAAGCCCACCGCCTCCTGGAAGTTGGGGTCAAAGGCGTCCCCGGGCCGGCACGTGAGCTCCTGGAAGCCGTGTTCGGAAAGCTTGCTGAGGCAGTCCTGGATCGTGAGGCTCACCCCGTCAGCCAGGCCCTTGACCGCAGGATCGCCGTCGTCGGCGTAACTCAGGGCCAGGTGAAGGTTCTCCAGGACCAGTATGAGGTCCCGCAGGATCGGCTCGCACGAGTACTTCCTGGCCAGCGAGAGTTCCTTCTCATGCCGCCTCCTGGCGTTCTCGTTGTCGGCCAGGGCTCTCAGGAAGTTCTCCTTGTACAGGGCGGCCTCCGCTTCCCAGTCGATCTCGTCGGCCTCGTCGCCGTCCTCGGAATCCTGAACCTCTTGCGGCTCTCCGGTATCCAGGGGCTCCAGGGGCTCCTCCGCCGCTTCCCCGGGGCCGCCCTGGCCTTCAGCGCCCCCTTGGCCCTCAGCCTCCGGGAACGCCCCGTCTTTCCAATCGCGCTCGTCCATAATATGTCCTTCCTGGTGACAGACAGAATTTCCGGCGGTCGCCGGCTCCCTATAGTCCAGCAGGCCGCTGAGGGCCGGCAGGCGCCCCGGAGGGCCATGAGCCTCAAAGGTCCTCAAAGGGCCTCGGCGGCCCCTCGATTCCGGCCGCCAAAGGCGGCCGCGCCTCAACGGCTACGGCTTTCAGGCGGACAAGACCCCGGGCGCAAGCGGGCCGCTGCCCTTAAACCCCCAAAAGCCGCAAGGCCGAAAGCCGCCCTGGCGCCGGAGGCTTGCCTTGCGCCGGGCCCGTCTGACTCCGGAAGCCTCACGAACCCTCCCGGAAGCCTCACTGACAATCCTGGAGACAGCGTAACCCTCGGAACGCGGCAAAACCCCTCGAGAAAGCGCCAAAAGCCTCCATGGAAGCGGAAAAACCCTTGCCCGGAGGCGAAAACCCTTGCCCGGAGGCACCAAAACCCTTGCCCGGAGCCGGTAAAACCCTGGACCGGAGGCGGCAGGCGCCCGGAAGGCCATCGGCGCGGCGCGGCCCGTCCAGGCCAGCCGGAGGCGACCGGCCGTGAGTTGGCCTGCCGCGGCCCTCCGGGGGCGACAGGCCTGCCCGGAGCATGAAGCCAGACTGGCGGCGAGGCCGCGCCGGCGGGGAGGGGCGGGGCCCGGCCGCCCGCCGCCGGCCTGGAGAGGCAAGCTTCAGGGGCGTTTCGGAGGCTACTTGTGGAAAATCCCGGAAAGCACCCGGGCCGCGTAGTCCACCACGGGGACTATCTCCGCGTAGTTGAGCCTCCGGGGCCCCAGGACCCCCAGGGCGCCCGACTCGCCCCCGCCCGCGCGGTAAGGGGAGGCCACCAGGGCCAGCCCGTCGGCCCCCTCGCCTGAGGGGCCTATGACCACGCGCACGCGGTTGCCGCCGGTCACGTCGTTGAGGAGCTCCGCCAGGCGCCTCTTGTTCTCGAAAGCCTTGAAGAGCGCCCGCATGGCCTCGGCGTCCCTGAAGTCGGGGTGGTCGATGAGGCGGGCGCGCCCCTCCCCGTCCATGTAAATGTCACGCTCACTCAAGTCGCCCTCGGAAGCCGGGGCCGCCTCCGAGGCTCCGGAGGCCAGGAGAAACGCCCGGCGGAAGATCCGCTCGAACTCGCTGCGGCACTCGGCCATGTCCTTGAGGATGCGGGCGCGCAACTCCTCGAGGGTGAAGGGGCTCTCGACTCCCTCCAGAAAGACGTTGACCTCGTTGAGCTCCTCCTGAGAGAAGTCCTCGGGGGTCGCCAGGATCCTGTTCTGGACTATGCCGTTGCGGGTGAGGATCACCGCCAGGGCCTGGCCCGGACCCAGCCTCACGAAATAGAGCTTCCGGAGGCTCAGGGTCCCCAGGCCCGGGGCCATCACCAGCCCCATGTGGCTGGTGAGGTTGGAGAGCACCCTGGAACAGAGGGTGAACATGGACTCGGCGGAGAAGCCGGCCTTGGAGAGTTCCAGCTGGATCTGGGAGCGCACGCCCGCAGGGAGGCTTTTCACCTCGAGCACGTCGTCCGCGTAAACCCGTAAGCCCTCCTCGGTGGGAGTGCGGCCCGCGGACGGGTGCGCCTGCGCCAGGAGTCCCAGCTCCTCGAGCTCGTGGAGGACCTTGCGGATGGAGGCGGGGGAAAGATCCCGGAAATGCCGCTCCGCGAGGCTGCCCGAAGCCACGGGCTCCCCAGTGCGGATATAGTCCTGGACCGCCGCCGCGAAGATCCTCTTCTGGCGGTCGTTCCTGAAGGCGTCCGCGGCGACGCCCGGTGTCCTGTCTGCGGTCATCCGGCCTCCGCGAGGTTCAGCGAATTTGCGGTTGCGCGAGGGCAAGGCGCCGGCCCCTCGCCGGAACGGCGGGGCGCCGCCCCGGGAAAAAGGCCGCCCTGCAGCGGGTTCCGCCCCCAAACCATAAACATCCCGACTGAAACTGTCAAGGAGGCGAGGCCTCCCGGCCGCCGCTGCGGCCGGCCCCCAGGCCCGGCGGGCGGGCATTGCGGCGATCGTTACCGGGTTCCCGGCTCCCGGGCCTTCGCGGGCCGACAGCCTCCCGAAACCTCCCTGCGCCGAAGCCCTTCAGGGACATCCCCGCGCCTGCGGGTCCAGGAGCTTCCCGATCCGCGGCCTGCCGGGACCGGAAGGACTCCCTGCAAGAGGGAGGCCGAGGAGGGCTGCCGCGCCGGAATACGCCTTCCCCCCGGCTGAGGGCTATTCCGGCGGCGCCTTCCCTTGAGCCGCCGGAAGGGCCGGCTCCTTCCCGCACGGGGGCCCGTTCGGGTTCAGGAGAAGCTCCCGCGGCCGCGGACAAGGCGGGGAACCGGTCTCCAGGGGAAGCCGAGAGGCAGGAAAGCGCCAAACTATTGCGAAATGGCCGCCGTTGTTCTATTCTTCACGGAGCTTGTCATTTTATGTCCGCCGCCTTATGTTTCCGGAAGATCTCTGTCCTCCCCTGTCCCTGCGGCCGGACACGGGGAAAACCGGGCCGCGCGACGGCGTCCTCTGCCGGCAGGGCCTCTCCGCTCCCCAAAGCCCCGTTCCCCCGCGCCGGGCCCCTCGTTCGCGCCGCCATGACGGATTCCCGCCCCTTGCGCCGATGAAGGGCCTTCCGCCCGAAAACCGCGCCCTCACGGCCCTTGCCCGATGCCTTGAGGCGCGGCCTTCCGGCCCCCCGCGCCGGCTTGAGCCGCGGCCTTCCGGCGAGCGCCCCCGGACCGCCAGCCTCGTTCCCAGCGGGCGCCTCTTCGCTTGCTTGTCCGGGCCGCCCTCCCCGTTCCGCCTCGCCAGCAATCCAAAAGCCCCCTTCCGCCCCCGGCACCGCTCCGGGAGATCCGCCTGCCATGAATTCGCTTTCCCTCAATAACCTGCTCACTGCCGTATACGACCCTCTGGAGCCCATCTTCATCAAGTCGGGGGGCGAGATCGCCTCTCCCGGCGACCCGGGCGTCACGGGGATCATCCCCCCCATCGCCCCCGGCAACTTCGGCTCCAAGGCCTTCCGCAAGGAGTTCGACCTGCGCTTCGCCTACGTGGGCGGGGCGATGGTGGCCGGCATCTCCAGCACGGCCATGGTGGAGGCCTTAGCCGAGGCCGGCCTGCTCGGGATCTTCGGGGCTTCAGGCCTGAGGCCCGAGGCCGTCGAGGACGCGGTCGCGCGCCTCAAGGGCTCCCTGGGGCAGCGGCATTTCGGCTCCTGCCTGATCCACACCCCCCACGACCCCGCCTGGGAGGAGAAAGTCACCGGGATCTACCTGGCGCGCGGGGTGAGCCTTGTCGAGGCCTCGGCCTTCCTGCAGCTCTCCCCCTCGCTGGTCAAGTACCGGGTGACCGGCCTGAGGGAGACCCCGGAAGGGGACATCGCCTGCCCCAACCGCGTGATGGCCAAGGTCTCCCGCCTCGAGCTCGCCAAGCGGTTCTTCAGCCCGCCTCCCCAGAAGATCCTGGACGCCCTCCTGGCGAAGGGGGAGATCACCCGCCAGGAGGCGGAACTCGCCCGCTTCATCCCCATGGCCCAGGACCTCACCGCCGAGGCCGACTCGGGCGGCCACACCGACTTCCGGCCCGCCCTCTCCCTGTGGCCCAGCATGTTGCTGCTCGCGGACGAGCTCTCCCGCCGCTTCAACTACCACCAGCCCCTGCGCGTGGGGGCCGCGGGCGGCCTGGGGACCCCCTCGGCTTTCCTGGTCGCCCAGGACCTGGGCTGCTCGTATTTCGTGACCGGCTCCGTCAACCAGGCCTGCGTGGAGTCCGGGCTTTCCCCCGCCGCCAGGGCCCTCCTGGCCAAGGCCTCCCAGACCGACGTCTCGCCCGCGCCCGCCGCGGACATGTTCGAGCTGGGGGCGCGGGTGCAGGTCCTCAAGTACGGGACCCTGTTCGCGGCCCGGTCCCAGCGCCTGGCCGATCTCTACCGCCAGCACGGGTCGATCGACGAGATCCCCGCCGCGGAACGGGAGTCCCTGGAAAAGAAGATCTTCCTCAAGCCCCTCGAGACGGTATGGGAGGAGACCGAGGCCTTCTTCCGGGAACGCGACCCCGCCCAGCTCAAAAAGGCCGAAAACCCGAAACACAAGATGGCCCTCGTCTTCCGCTGGTACCTCGGCCAGGCCTCCCGCTGGGCCATCCAGGGCATCGCCGAGCGGCAGACCGACTGGTCCGTGTTCACCGGCCCGGCCATCGGGGCCTTCAACGAGTGGGCGCAGGGCTCGCACTACGAGGATCCGGCCAACCGCAAGGTGGCCGAGATCGCCATGAACCTCCTGTACGGCCTGAGCGTGCTCAAACGCTTCTCCCTGGCCCGGGACCTGGGCCTGGTGCCGGATGATCTGCCCCTCTCCCCCAAGCCGCTTCCTCCGGAAGAGCTGATGGAGTATATCTGAGCTGAGCCGCTGCCCTGAGCGTGACCGCTTGCATGGCGGCGCATGGTAACCTGCCCCGGCATGGCGACGGCTGCGTCTGATCATGGACCTTACAACCCGAGAGGCTGACGGCAGGCCGCGGCTGCTCTCCCTGTTTTCAGGATGCGGCGGGCTGGACCTGGGCTTTGAGCAGGCGGGTTTCCGCCTGGCCTGGGCGAACGACCACGATGCCGCCGCCCGGGCCGTGTATTCCCTCAATTTAGGCGAAATTGACCCGAGGGACATACTGGAGATCCGCGACGGCGAGATACCTGACGGGGACGTCCTCGCCGCCGGCTTTCCCTGCCAGCCTTTCTCCAACGCCGGCAGCCGCAAGGGCGTAAATGACCCGCGGGGAATGCTGTACAAGGAGTGCCTGCGGATCATCGCGGCGAAAATGCCGAAAGCCGTCCTGTTCGAGAACGTGAAAGGCCTGCTTTCCTCGAAATCTCCGGACGGCAAAAGCCTGGCCGACGCCATAATCGACGACTTGAGCGGCATAAGCGGCATCGGGTACGCCGCCGGTTACGAACTCGTCAACGCCGCCGACCACGGGGTCCCGCAAAACAGGCAAAGGGTCTTTTTCGTGGGGGTCCGCAAAGACCTGGGTGTAAGCTTCAGGTTCCCTTACCGGCAGATGAAGAGAAACCTCCTGCTGCGGCATCATATCCTGGACATCCCCGACGGCGCGCCCAACCAGGTCCATTGGCCCCTTTCGCCTCAGGCCTTGGACATGGTAAGGCGCATACCGGAAGGCGGCTCGTGGAAAGACGTCCCTGACGAGAGCCTGGCCCCGCGTTTCAGGAAAATCAAGAGCCAGATGAAAAAGTACCACTCCCCGAAGTTTTACCGCAGGTTTTCCCTAAGCGAGATCTGCGGCACCATCACCGCCTCGGCGCAGCCGGAGAACTGCGGCATCATTCATCCCACGCAGGACCGCCGCTTCACCATCCGCGAGATAGCCCGCCTCCAGACCTTCCCGGACAGCTTCAGGTTCATAGACGATACCCCCAAGGACGTGACCGCCATGTACAAGGTGATCGGCAACGCGGTTCCGGTCTCCCTGGCCCGCGTCTTCGCCGCGTCGATCATGGATCAGGTTTTCGCCTGAGGGTTTTCCGGCTGAAGGCCGGAAAGTCCCGCGCGGCAGGCATTTCCGTTAAACGCGCCCGGGCCCGGGCAACCCGCTTGCGGGTTTCCCGCCCGCTTTCCGGCGGCGCGCCGGAAGGCCCCGGAGGCGCGGTCGCGGCCCCCGGGCTGGGCGCCTGCGGCAATCCGGCGGGAGGGGAGGCCCTTCACTGATCCCCGGAAGCCCCGCTTTCGCGAAGGACCCGGTCCGCCCACTCCGGGACCTTCGCCGAGGCGGGGCCGTAAAGACCGCCGTCGAAGAAGGCCGCGTTCTGCGAAGGCTCGAGGTTGATCTCCAGCGTTCCCGCCCCGTTGGCTCGGGCGATCTTGACCAGCCCCGCCGCGGGGTAGACCGCCCCCGAGGTGCCGATGGAGACGAAAAGATCGCAGCGCTCCGCGGCCCGGGCGATCTCCTCCATGAAATAGGGCGTCTCCCCGAACCACACCACATCCGGCCTGAGCCCCCCGGCGGCGCCGCAGGCGGGGCACGCGTCCTTCGCCCCCAGGTCCCCCGTCCAGCGGGAGCGCGCCCCGCACTTGGAGCAGAGCGCGGACAGGAGTTCCCCGTGCATGTGCATGACCGCGGGGCTCCCGCCCCGCTCGTGGAGATCGTCCACGTTCTGGGTGACGAGGAAGACCTCGCGTGACCTGGCCAGCCTCGCCAGGGCCGCGTGGGCCGGGTTGGGCCGGATGGCGCCCGACTGCAGCTCCCGGCGCCTCTTGTCGTAGAATTCGTAGACGCGGGCCGGATCGCGCGCGAAGCCTTCCGGGGTGGCGACATCCTCCACCCGGACCTGTTCCCACAGCCCGCCCTTGTCCCGGAAAGTGTCGATGCCGCTTTCGCGGCTGATGCCGGCTCCGGTGAGAACGAAAATCACCTGTCCACCCCCTGCGGAAGCCAAGGCTTCCAGCCTCTGCGGCCGCCGCGGCGGCCCTTGAGCGTGTCATTTTGGCGGCCGGCACCGCAGGCGGCAGGCGCCCGCAAGACCCTCTGAAAACTTTCTGAAACCCTCTGAAGCCGCCCTTGCCTCAGGCCCGCCGTCAGCTCGGGAGCCCTTACGGGCCTCTGCCTGAGCCCGCATGCGGCTCTCAGGCGCCCTGACGAAGCCTTCATCGGCAAGCCGCGCCCAAAACCCAAGCGCCGCGCGGGTCGCCCTTGCTTCCGTCACATGGCGAAGATTCGGCCGGCGCGGGCGGCGCCTTCGCGCCCTTTCCCGGAAAAGGCCGGCCGGCCGGGAAGGCATCAGCCTTGCAGGGCACGGGCTTCGCAACGGCCGGATCGTTTGCGGCCGCCGCCCGCCTCCGCGCATTACATGCCGCGACCCCCTGCCTCAGGCTCAGTTCATGGAGAGGGCGGCGCGCCCTGCCGTCCGCGGGCTTCATCGCCTGAAAGAATTCCGAATTTTTTTTCTGTTTCACCGTCTTAAAATTCTTCATCATCAGGTTACTCAGGTTCTTCAAGAGCCGCAGGCAGGCCCTCTTAATTTCCGTCCTCGGCCGCCGCAGGGCCCTCTTCATTTCCGTCCTCGGCCGCCGCCGGGCCGCCCAAAATCAAGGCTCGCCCGCGTACTTAACCGAAATCGCGCGGCCACGGGAGGGCCTCCCCGGAACCCCTGGCCAAAGAAGATCACCTCCAATTGCCCATGACGATGAAGCTCGACCAGTAGTACGGATGGGAGTAGCCCTTCCCGGCCCAGGCGGGCGCGGCCTCCGCGGCCGCGGCGGCGGCCCCGCCCATCGCCGACAAGACGCCGCGGCCGGGGGCCGCCGCGGCCTCGACGTCCCGCATGACCTTGAGCTGGGCGCCCTGAAGGGCCCTGGCCTTGTCCAGGCCTTCCAGGTAACGCAGGCGGTAAAACTCCCGCATCAGCTCCGCGGTGGAGAGATCGTGCACCTGCCACAGGGAGGCCAGGACCGCCGCCGCCCCGCGGTCCTGCACCACCTCGCCGAAGCTTTCCACCTCCTTGCCGCTGCTCCTCCGGGCGCCGGAACCGGTGTCGCATGCGGACAGGGTCAGCAGATCAAGCCCCTTGAAGTCCAGCGTGGGATCTTCGCTGATGGCTCTCAGGCTCAGGGTGTTGCCGTCGCCCAGAAGCAGGACCGTGTTGTCGTGGCTCGCGGGATCCAGCTTGAAGTGGCTCGCCACGTGCACCACAGGCGCGGGCGAGGCCAGGCTCCGCATCAGCGCGCGGCGGGTGAAGTCGGCATCCAGCCGCGCCTCTCCCGCGAGGACCGCCCCGGCCTCCCCCTCTTTCCCCAGTATTGAGGCTATCTCCTCGGCCACCCCGGAAAGCGGCGGGAACTCCGGAAAACCCTGGGTCACTCCCAGGGCGCGCGCCTCCGCCGGGCCCTCGGGCGGGCCGTCGCGCAGCTTGTCGACCGTGGACAGGGTGAAGAGCGCCGAGGGCCATCTCTCGGCGAGGTACCTCTCGCCGTCCCAGAGCGCCGCCATGGGCACGTATCTCAAGGCCCCGTCAAGCGAGAACATGAGGGTCTTGGCCCCCGCGCCCTCCAGCTGGTCCGTCAGCGGGGCCATCACGGCGTCCCAGAGCAGCTTCCCGGCCTGCCTGGGGTCCTTGTGGGGACTCGTCAGGATCCCCCTGAACTCCTGGGCGAGCCGCTCGAGATCCTCCCGCCTGATCTGGGCGGACCTGGCGACAAGCGCGTTGGGGGTCACCAGCATGAGGTACAGCGTCTCCTCCGCCGAGACCGCGTGCACCAGCACGGTGCCGCCGCCCATCGCGAGCAGGGTCTCCTGCTTGGACTGCAGAAGCTTTGCGGCCTGGGCGGCCGCCTCGCCCTCCTCGCCGCCCAGCACCTCCCGGAAGCTCTCGGCTATCCTGTGGAACTCCCGCTGCGAGACCTCGACCTTCTCCCTGAGTTCATCCATGCGGTCCAGTTCGGCATCGCTAATCTCATCCCGGCCGAGCTTTTCCAAAAGCGCGGCCAGCTCGGCCCCCATCGCCGCCTCGGTCTCGGCCCCGGCGCCCCCGCCGGCCGCGTCGGCGGGAGCCGCCTCGCCCCCTGACGAAACCGCCGCCGCGCCTTCGCCGGAAGCCTCGCTCCCTGCCGCCGCGCCTTCGCCTGCCGCGCCTGCCGAGGCGCCTTCGCCTGCAGCACCTGCCGCGGCTCCTTTGCCTGCCGTTGCGCCTTCGCCGGAAGCCTCGCCCTCTGCCGCGGCCGCCGCTGCTCCTTCGCCTGCCGCCTCGGCGAGAGCCGCCCCGCTCCCTGCCGCGCCTGCCGCAGCCCCTTTCCAGGAAACCGCAACGGCCGCCCCCTCTCCCGGGACTTCGGCAGATGCCGGTTCAGGTGCCGCCGCGCCCGCCGCGGCTCCTTTCCAGGAGACCGCCTCGGCTGCCCCCGCCCCTTTGGCTTCGGCAGATGCCGGTTCAGGCCCGGGCGCGCCGATGGAAGCGGCCTCCCCGGAAGTCCCGGCGAAAGCGCCCGCCCTTGACGCCCCTGAGCGAAGCCACTCAGCCGGAGCCGCGGCGGAGGGACCCATTGCCGAAGGAGCCCGGCCGGCCCCGCCCGCGCCCAGTTCCCTGAGTTCGTCGTCCTTCATGAGGTCTGTCACCGCCAGGGCCTCCGGCACCCTTCCGGCCTTCATGAGGACGTCCACTAGGCTCTGGTAGCGGTACTTCACGGTCTCGAGATGGCTGCGCCTCAGTTCCCGCGGGAGGCTGGAGAGGGCCGCGCGGGCCCTCTGGGTGGCGTTCACCGACATCGTCAGGTAGCGGATGGAGGCCTCCGGGTCTCCCAGCAGATCGTAGGCCTTGCCCAGAAGAGCCTCGCAGGTGGCGGCCAGAGGGTGATCCGCCCCGTGGAGCCGCACGGCAGTCTCCAAGGTCTCCGTAAGGGCTTCCCTGGCCGCTTCGGTCTCCCCGTAGGCGAGATCCGTGACGGCCAGCTGGATGGCGGCCATCACCGTCAAGGGATGGCCCGGGCCTAAAGCCCGCGAGAGGACATCGTGGTTTTTGAGCTGGGCCTCGCGCGCCCCCCCGAGATCTCCCACGTCGCGCAGGGCCACCGCCATGTTGGCCTCGGACTGGAGCGTGTCGGGATGTTCCGGCCCGAGCACCCGCGCCCTCTCCTCGAAGGCCCGCGCGGAATACTCCAGGCCGCCCATGAGATCCCCGGCCTCCCGCAGGATCGTGCCCATGCGGTTCATGGCCCGGAAGGTCTCCGGGTCATTGCCGCCGCGGACGGTCGCCGCGCCGGCCAGGGCTTTGGCCGTAAGCCCGAAGGCCCCTTCCAGGTCTCCCAGCTCCAGGAGCACGTCGGCCTGGTTGTTGCAGGCGGCGGGGCTCTCCAGGCCGAGGGCCTCCAAGGCCGCCAAGGCGCGCGAGCCCAGGGCCCTGGCCTGCGCCAGGGCCCCCATGTCCTCCTCCACGGAAGACAGCTCTGACGCGGCATAGGCGGCCTCGAGGCTTAAAAGACCGCCGGCGGCGGACTCCTCCGCCTCCCCGAGCGAGGAAAGCGCCCGCTCCAGAAGGGCCTTGGCCCCGGCGAGATCCCCCTGCGCGTGGAGGTCCCTGGCCAGCTCGGTCATGGCCCGTGCGGCCTCAGGGGAGCCCTGGGCCGCCGCCGCTGCCCGCGCGGCGAGGATCCTCTCGTGGATCTCCCTGGCCCCGGCGAGATCCCCCAGGGCGCGCCTTACTCCCGCCAAAGCATCCTGGGCCTCCAGGGCGGCCGGGGCCTCGGCTCCGGAGACGGCGGCCCACCCCCGCGCCGCCCGCTCAAGCGAATCCCTGCGGCCTGCGAGATCCCCCAGGGCCCCCTGGACATCCGCCAGCCCGGCCAAGGCGTCCAAGGCTCCCCGGCTCTCCCCCCCGCCCTCCTTTTCCTCCGCGGCAAGGAGGAGCATGTAAGCGTCTTTCGCCTGCTCGAAGTCCCCCGCCGCGGACAGGCGGGCGGCCTCTGAACGCAGGGCCTCAAGGCCGCCGGAGGCCTCCCCCGGCGGGGCCTCCCCGGCGGGGGCCGAACCTGCGGGGGCCGCTTCCCCTGCGGGAGACGGGGCGGCCGCCCCCGGGCTATCGGCTTGCGACAAGGCCGGCGCAAGCAAGCTTGCCGCAAGCATGGCCGCCGCGAGAAACGCGGGGCCCACTCCCGCAAGGCCTGCTCCCTGAGGCGCCTTGTCCTCCCCGGAGGGAAGTGCGGCCACAGGCGCCGCGGCGGGGGCGGCTTCCCTTAAGCGTCCAGGCTTGATCATGCCTTGCCTCTTCATGACAACATTCCCCAGTGACAGCCCGGCGCCTCAAGCGGCGCGCCCCATGGCAGCGAGGCGGGAAGCGCGGGGCCCCTCCTACTCCAGGGCCGGCCGGTACCAGAAGTTCTTCGGCAACGGCTCGTAAACGGAGGGATAGGGCTCAAGCTCCAGTTTCTTCGTCATCTCCAGCCCGCTGTAAGCCACGATATTCCAGGCGGCATCCGTAAGCCGTCCACCGTACGGGAGCATGAACTCGTAATGGTTGAAAGCCAAGCCCGCGCACAGCCTCTGCTCGCCTTCGCTTCCGACGAGCACGAGCATCAGGTGCGGCGGGCCTAAGGCTTCAGCGACCACCCCGCCCCCGGACTCACTGGATTCCAGGCCTCCCGGCAATGGGCTTATCGTCTGAATTTCCGTCGCCAGCCCGGAGAGACCCCTCTCACCGTAAATGATGCCCTCCTCATAAAGCAAATTACCCATGTAGAAGGTGCGGATGAACTCGTAGTCCTCCTCGCCGACGGCGGCTCCTTCGATCTCGCGGCGGGCGATGCCCCCCAGGCGGGCGGCGTAGGCTTTCAGCTGGTACAGGCTGCCGAACTCCTCGCGGTCGGACTGGAACAGGCCGCGGACGGCGAACCCTTCGGAAAGAACCTCCAAGGCGGCGAGGTAGCTCTCCCAGAACGCCAGGTTGGGCTCAACGAAGCCCTTGACAAGCCTTTTCGGGGGCTTTTCCTGTTCCTCCCCCTCTTCGCCGTTCTCGCCAGGTTCCCGGTAATTCGGCTTGTCGTACCTCACGGAGTCGTGCCTGAGCTCAGTGTACGCCCCCAAGAGCGTCTCCAGCTGCTTGGCGCGGTACGCCTCGCTCCGCATGTATAGGGGGTAGCCTTCAGGGTAGTCCGCCGCGAGGGCCCTCAGGACGCCGAACCAGGCGCCAGCAACGGTGCGTCCCCAGTCCTCTGCGGGCACTGAGGCAAGCTTGGCCTGGAGGACCCTGGACTTGACCCGCATGGCCCTGACGCCTTCCTCTAGCCCGGCCTCCGCGCCTTCGCCCCCGGCAACCGGCGGGTGGAGCCCGACCTCCCGAGGCAAAAGCGCATCCGCGTAGGAGGAGCCCAGGGCCTCGGCGACGTAGAGGGCGGAGAACCGCGTCTGGAACGGCGACTCGAAGTCCCGGCCCTGCCTGCGCGCGGCTTCCCTCTCCGTGGTGAGCTCGGTTGCGATCAGCCACGGCAGGGAAAACCGCCCCGGAAGCGCCGTTACCACCCCCAGCCCGGCGTACCGCTCCGGGATGAAAGCGCGGAAAAGCCCAGGCTTCGGCGCGGCCCGGGCCATCGCGGGGGCGACGGCGGAAAGGAAGGCCGCGTCCCCGGGCGAGGCGGGCCCGGGCGGGGCGCCCCCCGCCGCCGAGGTGGCGATCTCCAAAGCCTCCTCCAGGGACGGGTCCTCGTAAGGGCCCGCGAGGAAAACCGAGAGATCCATGAACATGGCCCAGGCCTCCCGGGGGGAGGAGGGCACGGCGGCCCCGCCTTCGGAGAGCCCTTCGGCCGCCTTGCGGAACTTCGGCCCTCCGGGCCCGGCCAGGGCGGCCGCCCAGGCCACGATCTGCGGGAGGGCCTTGGGGTCGTCGCGCCTCCAGCCCAGATCCCCCAGCCAGGCAGACGCCCGCAGGTAGGCCCTGAGGCGGGAGCTGTAGGCGTAATGCGACCTGGGCCCGAACCTGGACCAGTCAATCCCGGCGGGCAGGTAGGGGACCCGGTAGGCGGGGACCAGGTAGGCGGGGACCAGGCCCAGCGCGGCCGCAGGATCAGGCCCGTCCGGCGCGGAGGGCCCTCCCGCGGCGTAGATCCTGGCGAGCGCGCCCCGCGCGGCCTCCCGCAGGGGGGGAGGCAGATCCTCCTCCCGCGCAGCGAAGTTTTTCAGGGCCGTCTCCAGGGAATCTGCCCCTTCAGGCTCCGGCCTCCAGCGAAAAGAATCAGGCACCGGGGCCCAGGTCTCGGCAAGCGTGAGCGGCACCGCCATCTGGGCGAGGGCCAGGTCCCAGGCCGGCCCGGCCTCGGGGGGCGCCTGGGCCCGCATGGCCAGTGCGTTCTCGTAGACGC
Organism: Deltaproteobacteria bacterium; assembly: GCA_031288415.1. GTDB lineage: Bacteria > Desulfobacterota > Desulfarculia > Adiutricales > Adiutricaceae > JAIRZX01. The sequence continues at coordinate 13,719 of JAITRL010000180.1, forward strand.
CAGCGCAGAAGGCCTCAAGCAGCCCCGCGAGGCGGGTCTTCTCCAGATCCTCCAAACATTTTTCGAAGTAGCGGTGAAAGACGTGGAGCATCAGGTCCGGGTTCACGAGACGAGCATCGCTGGGCTCGCGGTACTCGGGCAAGTAGATGCCGGACATCCTGAAGAACAGGAAGAGCATCTCGTCCGTGATCCATTCGCCGTCCTTTCTAAATATGTCGCCCTCGAACCTCTTGGGGTTCTTTTGCCTGGCCGGAACCAGGAGGAACCTGTCGCGGTTGAGCCTCGCGATCTGCTCTTCCGAGAATGGGCCGTAGTCCGCTTCCATCTCCTTCCAGTTCCAGGCCTCCCTGGCGTCGAAGGCGGAGTCGGCCATGGCGCCCGGCGCGGGCGAGGTCGAACGCAGGACTATCAGCCCGGAGGAGGCCATTTCCTGGACGCGCTTGCCGCCCCCCAAGGGAGATATTCCCGCCGGGGCCCCCGGCGGGAGAGCTCCCCGGAGGGCCTCATCGGCGCTTTGGGCGCGGGCGACCGCCGGGGCCAGGAGACAGGCCGCAAGCGCGGCCGCCGCGAGGAGCGCGCGGCCGCGGCCCGCCGCTGCTTCCGGGCGCGGTCCCATGGCGGGCGCTTCGCCTCTTCCCGCCTTGCGCGGGCCCGGCGACCTCGCCATAAAACGGCTCCCGCCCGGCGGATTCAGGGCGGTTCCGCCGAAAGGCCTTTCAGAAGGTTTCATGACAGTCATTTACTCCAGGGCCGGCCGGTACCAGAAGTTCTTCGGCGGCAGCTTAGGGAAGGCCGGATCCGCCTTGAGATCGACATCCTCCAACCACGAAAGCCCGCGGTAGGCGACGGCGTTCCAGGCGGGATCCGTGAGGCGCGCGCCGAAAGGAAGAATAAACTCGTAGTGGTTGTAAGCCAGCCCCACGCAGACCCTCCGTTCGCCGTCGGAGTCGACGAGCGCGAACATCAGGTACGGCGGACCCAGACCTTCATAAACCTCCCCTCCCCCGGAAAGAGCCTGGCCCTCCCCCGCCGGGGAGGGGGATATCGTCTGGATGTCCACGGATATCCCCGAGAGGGCTCTTTCAGGGTCATCGCCGTCAGTGACGACAACGGAATACAGGTCAAAAACGCGGAGGAACTCGTAGTCCTCCTCGGAGACGGCTTCCCCCGCGATCTCCTTGCGCGCGATCGCTTCCAGGCGGGAGGCGTATCTCTTGAAAGCGCGCAGCCTCCCGAATTCTTCAGCATCTTGCGGGAACAGCCCCCGGCTCGCGAACCCTTCCGCGAGCGCGTCAAGGGCGGCCCGGAAGGCCGCCCAGAACTCCAAATTGGGCTCCACGAAGCCTTTGGCTAGCCTTTTCGGGATGATGTCATCCGGGTCTCCGCCGCCCCCCGTCTCGCCGTAATTCGGCTTGCCGTACCTCAAGATGTCATGGCGGAGCTCCGTGAAAGAGCCCAAAACCGTCTCGAGCTGCTTGGCGCGGAACGCCTCGCTCCGCATGTAGAGGGGGTACCCTTCCGGGTAGTCCGCGGCGAGGGTCCTGAGGACGGCAAACCAGGCCCCCGCGACGCTCATTTTCCAGTCGGCCGCGGGCACCGAGGCGAGCTTGGCCTGGAGGACCCTGGCCTTGACCCGCATGGCCTTGACGCCTTCGGCGGGCCCGGCTTCCGCGCCGGAGCCCTCCGCGGCGGGCGGGTGGAGCTCTACTTCCTTGGGCATGAGCGCATCCGCGTAGGAAGATCCCAGGGCCTCGGCGACGTACAGGGCGGAGAACCGCGTCTGGAACGGCGACGTGAAGTCCCGGCCCTGCCTGCGGACGGCCTCCCGTTCGGCGGTGAGCTCGTTGGCTACCAGCCACGGCAGGGTGAAGCGCTGGGGAAGGGGGGTTATCACGCCCAGCCCCGCGTACCTGTCCTGAATGAAGGCGCGGAAAAGCCCGGGCTTCGGCGCGGCCTTGGCCATCGCGGGGCCGACGGCGGCAAGGTAGGCCGCGTCCCCGGGCGAGCCGGGCCCGGGCGGGCCGCCTTCCTGCCCCGAGGAGGCGATCTCCAGGGCCTCCCCCAGGGACGGGTCCTCGTGCGGGCCCGCGAGGAAAGAGGCGAGATCCATGAGCCGGCGCCAAGCCTCCAGAGGGGACGCGGGGGGGGCTCCGCCGGTCCATTCGGAAAGCTCGCCCGCGGCCGCGCTGAAGCCCGGCCCTCCCGGCGCGGCCAGGGCGGCGGCCCAGGCGACGATCTGGGGGAGGGCCTCAGGGTCGTCGCGCCGCCAGCCCGTCTCGCCCAGCCACGCCGCCGCCCTGAAGTAAGCCCTGCGGGCCGAGCTGCCTGAATAGTTGGAGCCGGGCGAGAAGCGGCGCCAGTCGACCTTAGCGGCCAGGTAGGCAGGCGCAAGCCCCAGCGCCGCGGCGAGATCGGGCTCTCCGGGCGCCGGGGGGCCGGAAGATGCGTAAATCCTGTCGAGCGCCCCGCGCGCGGCCGCCCGCAGGGGAGGGGGCAGATCCCCTCCCCTGACCGCGAAAACCTTCAGCGCCGCCTTCAGCGAGTCCGACCCAGGGGGATCGGGCACGCTGCCCCAGGGGTTCGCGGAGGGCGCGGGGGGCGCGCGGGTCTCCAGCAGGGTGAGCGGGACCGCCATCTGAGCGATGGCCAAGTCCCAGGCCGGCCTGGCCTCGGCAGGCGCCCTGGCGCGCAGCTCCAGGGCGTTCTCGTAGATCCCGGTCAAGAAGGCATTAAGCAGTCCCGAGAGGAGGGTTGCCTCGAGATCAATCATGCGGTACTCGAAGTAACGGTGGAAGGCGTGGAGCATGATGTCCGGGTTAACGAGGCGCGCGTTGCTGGGCGTGCGCAAGCTGGACAAACTGGAGCCTGCCATCACGCTGAAGTCGCGGACCATCTCATCGTACGCGTCTCCAAAGGGGTGGGAGAAAGCGGGGAGAAAGGCCAAGGGGGGCATCTTGAAACCCGGCCTCTGCGGGACCAGGAGGAACCTGTCGCGGTTGAGCCTCGCGATCTGCTCTTCGGAGAAAGGGCCGTAATCCGCCTCCATCCGCTTCCAGTTCCAGGCCTCCCTGGCGTCGAAGGCGGAGTCGGCCATGGCGCCCGGCGCGGGCGAGGTCGAACGCAGGACTATCAGCCCGGGGGAGGCCATTTCCTGGACGCGCTTGCCGCCCCCCGAAGGCGCGATTCCCGCCGGGGCTCCCGGCGGGAGCGCTCCCTGGAGGGCATCGTCGGCGCTTTGGGCGCGGGCGGCCGCCGGGGCCAGGAGACAGGCCGCAAGCGCGGCCGCCGCGAGAAGAGCTTGGCCGCGGCCCGCAACTCCCGCCGCGCGCGGCCCCTTGGCGGGGGCTTCGCCTCTGCACGCCCGGCGCGGGCCCGGCAGCCTCGCCTTCAAACGGCTCCCGCCTGACGGGTTCAGGGCGGGGCCTCCGGAAGGCCTTCCCTCAGGTTTCATGACTGCCCCCTACTCCAGGGCCGGCCGGTACCAGAAGTTCTTCGGCGGCAGCTTAGGGAGGGCGGGATCCGCCTTGAGCTCAAGAGCCTCCGCCCACGAAAGCCCGCGGTAGGCGACGGCGTTCCAGGCGGTATCCGCGAGGCGCGCGCCGTAAGGGAGGAGAAACTCGTAGTGGTTGTAGGCCAGGCCCGCGCAGACCCTCTGTTCGCCGTCGCTGTCGACGAGCGCGAGCATCAGGTACGGCGGGCCTAAGGCTTCGGTGACCACCCCGCCCTCGGAGGCAGGCCGCCCGCCTTCGCCGGAGGATGGGCTCAGGGTCTGGATGTCCGTGGCCAGGCCCGAGAGAAGTATTTCGAAGT
>JAITRL010000187.1 GCA_031288415.1 Deltaproteobacteria bacterium
TCGCCCGCGGCCGCATCCCCGTCGGGCGGCGCGCCATGGCCATCCGCGGCGGCGGGGGCAGGGCGGTGGGAGGGATGGGCCTGGCGCCGGTCAGAGACAAGCCTCCCGTGCTCGAGGACTATCACCCTCTCCGCGTGCTGGGCCACCTCCGGGGCGTGGGTGACAGTTACTATGGTCGCCCCGGCGTTGTGCAGGCCGTGGAGGATCTCCATCACCATGGCCTCGTTGGTCTCGTCGAGGTTGCCGGTCGGCTCGTCGGCCAGGATCAGCTTGGGGTGGTTGATGAGGGCCCGGGCTATGCAGACCCTCTGCTGCTCCCCGCCGGAGAGCTGGCGCGGCAGGTGCCGCGCCCGCTCGGCCAGGCCTACCCGGGCCAAGGCCTCCAGGGCCTCGGCCTCATCCACCATGCTGTGGTAGTACTGGGCCACCATGACGTTCTCCAGGGCGGTGAGGTAGGAGATGAGGTGGAACTGCTGGAAGATGAGCCCGATGGCCTCGCGGCGTATGGCGGTCAAGGCGGAGGGCGACAGGCCCGAGAGCTTCACCCCGTCCAGCGTCACCTCGCCGCGGGTGGGGGTGTCCAGGCACCCCATGATGTTCATGAGGGTGGTCTTCCCTGACCCGGAGGGCCCCATGACCGCCAGCCACTGCCCGGGAGGGATCGAAAGGGTGATGTTCTGGAGGGCCTTGAGGGGGCCGTAGATCTTGGAGACTTCCTGGATTTCCATTAAGTTGGGCATGGGTTGGACCTGGGTCGGGACTTTGGCCCGCATCGGGCGCGGGTCCGGGCAAGGCGGATGAATCTTGACGGCCGGGACTGTCCCGCGACGTCCCTGGCGCGCCGCGAAGCGCCAGGGGGGACAGGCTGGGAAGTTACTGGGAGGTCTTTGCCGGGACCGGGCGGGAGCCGGGCGGGAGCCGGCCGGGCCGGTGGCGGCGGAAGCCGGCCGCGGACGCTCCGGGAGGCCGCAGGCCGGCGAATGCCCTATTCCCCCCTGAGCACCAGGGCCGGCTCCACGTCCACCGCGCTCCGGACGGGGATCAGGCAGGCCGTGACGGTCACGAGGGCAGAGACGGCCACGGTCACGGGAATCAGCCAGGGCTCGGGGGTGAGCGACCTTCCGAAGACGTTCGCGGAGACGAGGCGGGCGAACAGGAGCCCCAGAAACGACCCGGCCAGCCCGCCCAGGATGCCCAGAAGCAGCCCTTCGGCCAGGAATTCCCGCACCACCCGGCCGTTGCCGGCGCCCAGGGCCTTCTTGAGGCCGATCTCCCGGCGGCGCTCCAGCACCACGGTCATCATGGTGGTCGCCACGCAGATCATGGTGAGCGACAGAACGACCACGGTCACCAGGTACACGAGGGCCGTGAGCTTGCCCATCACCTGCTCCTCGGAACGGCTGACCCGGGCCACGATCCGGGGGTCCACCCCCGGAGCCCCCGCCCGGACCGAGGCGGCGGCGCGGGCGAGGCCTCCGGCGTCCAAGGTCAGCGACGCCTCGGCCAGATCGGCCACCCCGGCCTCGCCGGTCATGTCCTCCATGTCGGGGAGCGACATGAAGACGAAGCCGTCCTCCACCCCGCCCGTCGCGACCGTCCCGACCGCCTTGAACTCCTTGGAGTAGCGCGACTGGGAGGAGTTGCGGCCGTCCAGAGGGAAGGGGCTGCCGGCGGAGAGCCCGGTGGCCTCGGCCACGTCCACCCCGAGCAGGATCTCGCCGGGGGCCGCGGGCCACTGCCCGGTCACCCGCCAGTACGGGCTGGTGCGCCTTACCTTCGCGAAATCCGTGCCCACGGCAGTGTAGGGCAGCATGTTGCGGCGCACGGACTCGTAGCGGAAAGGCGCGAGACCCACGAGGGCCTCCTGCGGGAGCAGGGCCTCGGCCCGGGCCAGGGCTTCCAGGGACAGCCTCCCGGAGCCCGCCTCGCCGACGAAGGCGAGGTTCGCCCCGTAGGATCTGAACTCCCTGCTGAGCTGGCGGGGGATGTCGTAGCACAGGGTGACGAGCCCCAGAAGCACGGTCGCCCCCAGGGCCACCCCGAAGAGCGCCACCAGCAGGCGCGAGCGGCGCCGCGCCAGCGAGAACAGGAGCATTCTCCACAGGAACCTGCCGTTGCTTTCTTTGGTCATCTTCATAGTTCTTCCCCGAAAACCATCGTCTCCGGCCCCCTCGGAAAGCCGCCGGACCCGCCCCCGCAGGCAGGCCGCCCTCCCCCGTCCATGAATGCCTTCCTCGCTCGGCCATGACTGCAGGCCGTCCGAGGCGGCCCCTGCCGCCGCGGGCCGGCCATGCCGCCGGGGCAGGGAGCCTCACCGCCCGTGGAGGACCTCGGTTGGCTTGAGCCGCAAAAGCGCCCTGAGGGCCGGGAGGCTTCCCAGCAGGGTCACCGCCAGCACCATCAGGGCCGCCAGGGGGATCACCGCGGTCTTGACCGCCACTGCCTGGCCGAAGACCGCCCTGCCGATGAACTGCGCGAGGCCCAGGCCGCAGAGGTAACCCGCCGCCCCGCCCAGGAAAGCCACCGCCAGCATCTCGGCGAGGATCAGGAGCGAGACCGACAGGTTGCCGGCGCCCAGGGCCTTCATGAGGCCTATCTCCACGCTCCTCTCCATGATGTTGGCGGTGACCAGGTTGGAGATGGCCAGGGCGGAGCACAGGAGGGTGAGGAGCGTGAGCAGTATGATCATGAGCTGGGTCTTCTCGAGGATGGCCCCTTCGGACTCGGCCACCCGCATGACCGGCTTCACGCGCACCCCGGGGATCGCCTCCTCTATCTGATAGGCGATGCTGCTGATGTAGGCCGTGCAGTACCAGGTGTCCCAGTCCGCCCGCGACAGGGCCCCCGGGTTGAGGGCCGCCTGGCGGGCGAGATCGTTTTCCGGCGTGGTGAGGGCGGAGACCTCCACCTTCTGGACCAGCCCCGGAAGCCCCTCGGCCTCCTGGGCCAGGGCCGTGGTCCCGATTATCCAGCCATCCTCCTCGCCGCCGCTCTCGAAGACGCCCAGCGCCCGGAGGCGCTTCTCGCCGGCCTTCCGGGTCATGACCGTGAACTCGGAGCCGGGCGAGAGCCCGAGAGCGGCGGCCAGCCCGCGGCCGACTATCACGCCGGAGGGATCCGAGTCATGCCCTTCCCTGCCTTCCAGGTTCCACCAGGACTTGAGGGGCATCATGCCGGTGCTCACCTCATCCCCGGTGGGAAGAGACAGGCGGCGGTTGAACCAGGTCCCCGCCAGCACGGCCGGGCCGGCGGAGGTCTCCACGCGGGCGTTGAGGAACGGCGCGAAGTCCACGATGTTGTACGCCCAGAATATCATCTTGATCTTGTGGAGATCATCCTCGCGGATGTAGTGGCCCTCCTGAACCCCTGCCCCGCCCTCGCCGCCGCCTTCCTGGGCGAACTCGTACTTCTCGCCCGCCATGGACGCGCCGCGGGGGATGACCGTGAGGTTGGCCCCGTAGGTCTTGAGCTCCTGGTTGACCTTGTCGCCCACGTCGAACATCACGCCCAGCATGGCGGTGGCCAGGGACACCCCCAGCCCCACCGTGAAGGCGATGAGTATATGCTTGCTTTTCTGCCGGCTCAAGGCGCCGGCCGCCATTTTCCAGAACATGTCTTGCCGCCTTGGCCCGCGCGCCTCCGCGCGCGGGCGGGAACAGAAAGCAGGCCGGGAACCTGCCGCAGGGGCCGGGAGGAGGCGCCGCCGCCTCCCGGCCGGGGCCGCGGTCCCGGAAACCCGCGCTACTTGAACCTCCGCTTCTCGCGCTCAAGGTCCGCGGCCTCGATGAGCAGCCTTCCCGACTCTATCCTGAAGGCGAGCGGAACGGGGTTGCAGCCGCCGGGGAACCCGATTGTCCGCTTGTTCATGACGACGTCGCAGAGCTTGCAGATGATGTCGTCCCCTCGCTGGTAGTAGCCCGTGGGCCCGCAGATGTCGCAGGCGTCCAGGCCTACCCCGAAGGCGCTCTCCGTTTTCCTGATGATGATGAAGCGCACGTCCGTGCCGTCCTCGGTCCGGTAGACGTGGCGGTGAAGGTTCCCGTCGCCCACGGTCTCCAGCGCGAAGGGGATCGTTCCCCCCTGCGCCTCGACCCTTCCGGGCTCGGAGATCTCCGGTCCCCTCTTGTGGTAGGCCCGCAGCGCGGTGACGGTCGCGAGAGTCGCTCCCATGACGATGACGAGGAAGACCGCCGCCCGGAGCTTGAGCCTGAGCGCGTAGCGCGCCTTGCGCACCGCGGCGGGGTTCGGGCCCTCGGGCCGGGAGGCGATGGCCTCGGCCGCCGCCGCGGCCGCCGCGAGGGTCAGCGCCGCCATCACGGCGAACAGGAACAGGCTCTCATGGGACCGCATGAGGATGATGAGCTTGGCGATCCACTGGGAGCGGGGCAGGAGCCCCCGGTTGAACATGAGGCGAACGCAGTCCAGGGCCAGGCACAGGAGCCCGGCGGCGAGCGTGAGCAGCACGGCGGGGGCAGTCGCAGGGCCCGGAAGGCGCCTGACCAGCGACCCCGCCGCCGCGAAGGCCAGGGTCATCAGCAGGAGGCCGGATAGGTAGCCCGCGAGCTTGGAGAGGTACTCCATGTTGAAGACGGAGTCCAGGCCCACGTCGAAGTCGAGGGGCTGCAGGAAGAGGTCCGGGAGGGTCCTGGCCAGAAGAAGCATGAGTATCACGGGGGCCAGGATCATCAGGGCGGCGCCCGGCCGCCCCTTGGGCCGCAGGGCCAGGAAGGCCATGAACGTGAAAGCCGCGAGCGCCGCCAAAAGTGGCCAGAGGATGGCGATGTCGTAGTACTCCCGGACCACCCAGCCCGTGTTGCGCTTGAGGACCGCGTAAACTGCGGCGGACAGGCCGCCCAGCGCGAGGGCGGCCAGGTACAGCTTTCTTGCCAGGGCAGGCCTCGGGCAGGGCGCCGTGAGGAAAAAGAGGATCGGGGCGAGGAACGCGAGAAGCCAGACATCGTCCACGACGTTGAGGAGGTACAGAAGCATCGGGTGACCACGGGAAGCGGGGAAGGCGCCCGGCGGCAGGCGCCGGAAGGCGGGCCCGGCCCGGCGGCCGGGCGGGCGGGGCGGAAGGGCAGGGAGGCGAAGGCGGAAGCTTGCCGCGCGGCGGGCCGCGCGCCCGGCAACCCTTGCGGGGGGAAGGCAAAAAAGGGCGTTGCGGCGCGGGCAGAGCCGGCGCGCCTGCGGCGCGGGAAGAAGTCCGGCGCGCCCTGCGGCGCGGGAAGAAGTCCGGGGCGCCTTGCGGCGCGGAAAAGAGTCAGGCGCGCCTTGCGGCGCAGGAACGAGTCCGGGGCGCATTGCGGCTCGGGCAGCGAGCCGATGCGCCTGGCGGAGCGGGAACGGGTCCGGGGCGCATTGCGGCGCGGGCAGGAATAGCGAACGCCCGGAAGCTCCGCCGCGGCCGCAGGCGGAGGAGGAAGATGGCGGCCGGCCGCCGCCTGCGGAAACGTCCGGCGCAAGGGGCGCCATCAGACGCGAACGCGGCCCTCGGGACGTGCCTGAGTCAGGCGCGCGCCGGGAGCCGCGTTCGCGCGGTTCCGCTTCAGTCGCGGGCAGGGCGCCGGAAAGACCGGGGACTCAGGCCCCCGGACGATCCGTCACCAGTCGCGGTGCACGTAGTTGAAGTCCCAGGAAACCTGCAGCGGCTCTTTCCAGAAGCGGCCGGAGACGCCGGTCTCCTTGTCGGTGTGCAGGAGGTAATCCTGCTTCTCGGGGCTCTCGATGATGAATGTTATCTTGTACTCGCCGTCCCCGTCAAGCTTCACGTTGTTGCCGTAGTGGGGGCCGTCGGACGCGCTCATGGGCATGAACACGCCCTCGATGGTCTTGCCGCCCTTCTTCTCGGCCTTGTAGCGGACGGTCAGGTTGGGCACGAAGTCGCCGGCGCCGTAGCCGAGGTTGTTGCCCTCCGCCGCGGAGATGTCGGCCTCGAGGTGGATGTCGGCCTGGGCCTTGGGAAGGCCGCCGGCGGCGGCGGGCTCCATGTCGACGGGCTGGAAGTAGACGCCCGCCACGTGCAGGGGGCCGACGGTCTGGTCGTCGCCGATGGGGAACTCTTCGAAGCCTGCCGTGGCCGCGCCCGGGGCCTGGGCCTGGGCCTGGACCGCGTAACCGATGCCGAGCACGAGGGCGAGCGCGGCGATGAGACAAAGGGATTTCCTGCGCATAAACAAAAACCTCCGAAATGATGACGTATGGGGAACCGGCTGCCGCGCGTCGGCAGCCGTAAACGAAGACCTGTCAACGGCGGCAGGCGCAGGATGCGCCCGCCGCGCGGGCCTCAAGGCCCGCGAAGACCCGTAAGAGGCGAAGCCGCCTGCCTAGGCCGCCGTCCCTGAAGCCCCGGCCAGCGGCTGGCGCCTGCCCCTGGTCTTGATCCAGACGACGGAGAAGACCGCGAGCGCCACCAGGCACGCCTGGGGTATCAGGGTCTCCAGGCAGGGATAGATGCCCAGGATGTCGACGGTGGGCACGTAAGGGAAGTCCGTGACCATGAAGAGGTCGCCCTCCTGGAGCTCCCAGATGCCGCCGCCCAGGAAGGCCACCGACATCACGAGCATCAGGATGCTCGTGCCGATGAAGAACGGCTTGAGCGGGAACATCCGGGTGCCGTGGCGCACCACGATGAAGATGACCGCCAGGCCCACGCAGCCCACGGCGAAGCCCAGCCAGATCATGAAATGGTCCGAGCCCTGGGTGGAGAACAGGCTCTGGTAGAAGAGTATGGTCTCCGCCCCCTCGCGGAAGACGGCCAGGAAGGCGGCGGCCCCCAGGGCGAAGCCGCTCCCGGTCCTGACGGCCGTCTGGACCTTGCCCTCTATGTAGTTCTTCCAGGCCTCGGCCTCGGCCTTGCTGAACATCCAGTTGCTCACCGCGAAGAGCACGGCGGTGGCCAGCAGCATGGTGAAGCCCTCTATGAGCTCCTGGTTCTGGGTGGAGACGGAGAAGACGGCCTGAAAGGCGACGGCCGCGGCGAAGCTCACGAGGACGGCGCCCGCCGAGCTCCAGTAGACGGTCTTGATCTGGGCGTTCATGCCGATGCGCTTCAGGTAGGCGGCGATGGCGGCGATGACCAGTATCGCCTCGAAGCCCTCGCGCAAGAGGATCCCCAGCGCGCCCAGGAAGAAGGTCAGCTTGGCCGCCCCGCTCGAGGCCTCCGCGTCGCCCGAGGCCTCCCCGGCCGCGCCTGAGGCCTCCCCGGCCTCCCCGCCGGCGGGGGCGGCCGAGACCAGCCCGAACTTGACGTCCAGGGCCAGGGCGTCCTCTTCCAGCATCGTGATGAGGGCATCGGTCTCTGCGCGGATGACGGAGGGGTCGGCCCCGTCCTTGAGCTTGGTCTTTATGGTCGCGAACTTGTACTCGACCGTGGAGGCGCGCTTGCCGGAGATGGAGGACTTGACCATCCGCTCGAAGCCTTCCTTCTCGTAATAGCCGAAGTAGGCGTCGTTGACCCAGTCCCTGGCCTCCTCCCAGGAGGCGGTTCCGCCCGCGGCGTAAGCGTCGTAGCCCTTGTTGAGGGAGACGGTCATGGCCTGGGCTATCTGGGTCCAGTTGCTGAACTTCGACTGGGCGAGGGCGGAGCCGGCCGTCATGAACGCCAAGGCCAGGGCCAGGGCGCACAGGACGGCGTTCACGGTTCTGTTCTTGCGGGCGTGGGCGTTCATGGCTTTGTCCAGGATAAGGAGGCGTGAAGGCGCGCGGGCGCGGCAGCGCGGGCTTCGGAAGCGGGGGAAGGCAGGCCGCCGCCCCGTCCGCGGCCCCTCTCGCGTGGCGGGGCCGGCAACGGCTTCCTTCGCGCGGGCGCGGGGCGAGGCCTCTGCGGGCCTTTTGGGGAACGGCGCCCGGAGCCTGGGCGGCTGGGCTTGAAATCCTGCCCTCAGGGCACCGGCGCGGCCGCGGCGGATCCCCGCGGAATCAGGGAAGACGGGGAACCTCGGCGGAATCAGGAAAGACGGGGAACCGCGGCGGAATCAGGGAAGACGGGGAACCGCGGCGGAATCAAGGGCTGAAATGATCGCCGCGGAACCTGACTGAGGAAGGCGCCGAGGGACTGGAATCCGGGAAGCCTCCAGGCGCTCAAATACGCCAGGGCCCCTCACTTGCCCAAAAGCATCAGGGCTATGGGAACGGAGCCCTCCGTCAGTTTGAGGGCGGACTTGAGCTCATCCGCGTAAAATGAATGGATGTAACGCGTCCCCAGCTTAAGGGCCGCGGCCGCGAGATAGACGTTCTGGGTCATGGCCCCGGTCAGGACCTGGGCGAACTCCGGGCCCGACTCGGGATTCCTGAGCGCGGAGAGCCCTTCCGGATTGGACGCGAAGGCCAGAATCCAGGAGGCCCGCCTCACGAAGCCCTGGTGTCCCACCTTGTCCTTGACGTTGTCCCGGGAAATCTCGACGAGCCTGTTGCCTTTCCAGTCGTAACGGTAGACCCCTGAAGCCCCCAAGGCGTAGACGTCCACGTAGGGGGGGAGGCCTTCGGCCATGGGCACGGTCCATCCCTGCTCGCCCCGGTTGAGCCCTGTCGCGGCCCACAGGACCGCGGAAAGCTCTTCCATCGACAGCTCGGCGGGGGAAAAGTCCCCGCCGGGGGCGGAGGCCCGGTTCTTCAGCGCCTCGAAGAGGCCTATCCCCCCTTCGGTCTGAGGGGCGGGCAGGGCGATGTCCTCGGCGAGGGCGTACGGGAGGCACATGCCGGATATGGCGGCCAGGACAAGGGCCGCCAGGGCGGCCTTAAGGGCGACCGAAGGCGTTTTTGGCATGCGAGGCTCTTTTCAGGGGTACTGCGGCGGGAGAAGGTTTCAGTCGCGGCCTGCGGGAAAGCGCGCGGAAGACGGCAGGGATCTGCGGGCCGCCTTCACGCCCGCGTGCAGTTACGGGGGGGCGCTCCGCGCGAAGGTCCGGGCGGCGCGGAGGAACGCGCCGCAAAAAGGCCCGGGAGGGCCGGCAGGAAGCGGCCGGCAGACAGGAAGGGCGGGGGTGAAACTCAGCCCGCCTGCGGCCGGGCCGCAGGCGGCGGCCCGCCCCCGAACTTAAGGTAAACCGCAGGAAATGAGTATCTGGACTGAGTCGCAAAATCAGCGGATGCCTTTTGCAATTGATTCTAATTCTCAATAACTACGCATAAACGGCAATATAGCGCTCACCGGATTCCCTTGTCAACCGCCGCAATTGGAAGCCGGAGGCCCGCGGAACGCGTCAATTAATCCCCTGGCTGCCGGAAATCCTGTCAATTCCGGGGGATTTTGACGCGCTGCGGGCGCATTCCGGGCGCAAATATTGACGATTGCGCCAGTTCCGGGACCCGAGAAAATTTCCGGAAAACGGCGTTTCGGCTTTTTTCTTCCGCCTGCGCGCGCGGGCCAAAGGCCCCGCCTGCGCAAGGAGCTTCATGGAGGGAAGGGCCCGATACATGGGGCCACGCTTCCGAGAGGCGCGGGCGAGGCGGTCCGGCGCGGTCGCGAGGGCGGCCAGGGCCCGAGACTGTTCAGGCTCAGGCAAGCCCCTTTCCGGCCGGGGCTCAGGCAGGCTACGGCCCGGGCCAGGCAAGCGGGGCCCAGGCAAGACTCAGGCCGGCAGAAACGGGTTCACCAGGACCATAAGGTTCACCATGGCCGTGGCCAGCCACAGACGGGTGGAGGCGGCCAAATCCTTCGTGCAGACCTGGAGGGGCCTGAGCGACAGGCTCTTGCCGGCGTCCAGGGCGAGGTGGATGAACACCCCCCCGGCGGCCATGACCCATACCGCGAACACGGTCTTGCGGCCCAGGCCGGTGCACAGGACCGCCCAGAGCCCGGCGTAGAGGAAAGGCACGGAAAGCGAGTGGAACAGCCCCCGGTGGACGGTATTGCGCTTGAGGAGCTCCATCATGAGGGTGTTGAAGAGCAGAAAGGCCGCCAGGGCTGCTACGGCGGCGTGGACGGGGTGCCAGGGCCGCCCCAGGAAGTTCCCCGGGGAGAGCGCGAACCCGGCGGCGGCCGCCGCCGCGCCCAGCCCCGCCACTGCGCCCGAAAGCCGCCGGGTCCTGGAGGCGTCCGAGTCCAGGTCCGGGAGCAGCGACCCTGAGACCCCGGCCAGGAAGGCCAGGGTCGAGCAGGTGTTGCCCAGATCGTAACGGGCATCCCCGTAGGCCACCGCCAAGGCCGAGGTCACGGCCCCGACGGCCAGGTGGCAGGCGAAATTTGGCAAAACCAGATCCCTCCGGGTAAAATGTCCGATGAGGCGCCTTCATGCCGGCGCCTCCGGCCTTTAAAAGCATTAAGGCGGCGGAAAAACGCGGCCGGGAGCGGGAAGCCCCGGCCCCAGGCGGCGCGGGGCCCAGGCGCGGCGGTCAGGAGACCGTCCTCCGGCCCGCGTCAGAGTAAGTCATCTTAGCCCAATTGAGGCTAATTAGAAAACTCTCTTTCACTCTATAGCATAGTTTTTGACTTTTTTGTGTACCGATCACGATTTTTTCCGTCCCGCGGGCTCTCCCGCGCCTGAGGGACGCCTTACCCGCCCCAGGGCGGGCTTCAGCCAGGATCCCTTTTCCCCTGCAGTCCCGGCGCGCTTTACCGACTCACTCCCCCTGGCCAGACAGGCCCTTCACAGGAGAGAC
>JAITRL010000204.1 GCA_031288415.1 Deltaproteobacteria bacterium
GTGGAAGGCGACACGAACATTGCCACCCTCGACGGCGGCGACGGCGGAAACGGCGGCAACGAAGGAGACGCGGCAGAAAAATATTACGGCACGCAGCCTCTGGGAGGCGCGGGCGGAGACGGCGGAAAGGGAGGCAGCGCCGGGGCCGTGACGCTGATCTTCAAGGACGCGACCGCAATTTTCAACGGCGACATAAGGGTGACCGGCGGCAACGGCGGCGACGGCGGGAAAGCCGGCAGTGAAGGCAAGGATTTTGGGAGCCTCGCGCCTCATTTCCCCGGCGACGGCGGCGACGCGGGCGATTCCGCGCAGGTCATGTTCCAGGCCGCTAACGACATAGTCCTCAACAGGAACAATCCGGTCGCCGTCACGAGCGGGGACGGGGGACACGCGGGACAAAACGCCGCTTATGCCAACGGGGGGGCCGCCGGGCTCGGGGGGACCGCCAGCTTCGCGGTCGGGCGCGACGTCGCGGCGCCGAACGGGGCATCGCTTATCGCGACTAAAGGAACCGACAACGGCGCCAAAGCGGGCTTTCTGCGGGTCTCGGTGGGCCGCAACCTTGAAATCGGCGAGGGGGGCGTATTCAACCTCAAGATAGCGGGGGAAGACATGAGCCTGATCGCCTTGAACGAGGATTACATAACGTTCGGAGCCATACTGTTCCGGAAAGGCTCGTCTTTCAATACTGACGCGGAAGTCTATACGGACCAGGCTACCCTGAAAACCGCAAGCTTTTACCGCGTGGGCAGCCTGGACATAGTCACCTCTGCCGTCTGGAACACGGCCGGCGCCTACAAGCCCGACAACACGAAGATGCCGCAGTCAGGCGACTACATGCGCTTCAACATGACCGACATAGCCCCTGGCGCCCTCATGGGCGACATCGGAGGCGAAGGCTTAGTCAACCTGGCCGCCTTCTCCCCCATGGCCCAGCATGAGGCCTATCTAGCCTGGCCCGAGAGGCCCGCCTGGAGCGACGACCCGGACAACTGGAACTACGGTTACGAGAACCCGGACACCGGCGGCACGTTCTTCGCCAGCCCCGCCTTCATCACCTCGCGCTACCAGACCAAGAGGCTGCGTCTGGGCGAGGTGATCCTGCTCGACCGGATAGATTTCAACAGCGTCCCCGGCGGCCCGGTCACGGTTCAAGACGCCGACGGAAACAGGCATTACGTCTCCGGCGGCTCAGATCTGGGCCCGCTATACGACGACTTCGCCTTCACTTCCGGCCTCAGGCGCTACTACTGGGACGTCTTCGCCCGGGACGGCGGCGGGCCAGGCTCGCTGGCGGCTTACAACTACTACACCGCCGACGCCAGCAAGATCTACACCCAGTCGGCCGCGGCGGGCATGCTCGCCGCCGGCCAGACGTTCCAGACGTCGCTCGCGGCCTTCGAGAACGCGTTCAGGCGCGGCCTGGTGGACCACTACCACATGGAGGCGGCCTTCTCCGGGAGCCGCGCCGGCGTCAAAACGGGCAGCCGCGTCGAACTGGACAGCTGGTCAGGGGCCCTGGCCCTGTCCAGGAAGTCGGAACACGCCCTCGGGCAGACCGTCTTCGGCATCTTCGGCGAGCTGGGGTCAGGCCGCTACGAAACCTTCGCCGAGGTCCCGCGTTACGGGGATCTCCTGGGCGACGGCGAGGTGAAGACCTACGGAGGCGGCATCTTCGTCAGGAACCTTTTCCCTTCCGGCGCCTCTGTGGAACTCTCGGTCCGCGGCGGCGGGATCCGCAACGAATTCAGGCTCCTGCGCGATCCATGGATCCGGTTTCCCGGGGTCCACGGGGCCAGGTCCGACAGCTCCTACTTCGGCGGGCACCTCGGCGTGGCGCGGCTCTTCGCCGTCACGGATTCCGCCTCCGTCGAGGCCTACGGCAAGTACTTCCTCACGCGCGCCCGCGCGAATTCCTTCGTCACGGACTTCGGCGACCCCATTACCATCGACCCCTTCGACTCGTCAAGGATCCGGGCCGGCGGCCGCTTCATTCAGGAGCTCCCGCCGCAGACCCTCAAGCTCTACTTCGGCCTCGCCTTCGAGCACGAGTTCGGCGGCAGGATCACCGGCAGGAACGGCGAGGATCCTATCCAGCATGCCGCGGACACCGAAGGATCGAGCGCCTTCGGCGAGCTCGGCCTCAACTTCTCCCCCGCCGGGAACGTGACCATTTCCCTGGCGGGTTTCGGCTGGGCCGGGCGGCAGAAGGGAGCCGGCGGCAACGCTTTGCTCAGCTTCGACTTTTAGGCCGGGCTCAGGCTTCCAGGCAGGCGCCCGCGAGGCCACGGCGCCAGCCGGGGCCTTGAAAAGACTGCGGGAAAGGCCCCGTCCGGATCGAGTTCCGGACGGGGCCTTTCCCATTTCGCCTTAGAGCCGGGGTCTGGGCTTCGCCATGCCTTCCCCTCTTCCTTAAGGGCTTGCCTGCCGCTTCCTCCGGGTTTTCCTGCGGTTCGCCTTGGGGTTTTGCTTGGGGTTTTGCTTGCCGATTCGGCATTCCCGGCGCTTTAGCCTTTCAGCCTTCCGGTTTCTCCAGCCCGCGCCTCCGTACAGGCCCCGCGCTTTCCCTGAGCCGCATGGGGCACGGCCCCATGCGGCTCAGGAGCCGGGGCCGCTCTCTTGAGGCGGCATTCCGTGCCAATCGCCTGGGACGCGCCCGCCGCTGCGGCAGCGGCCCGTTCTTCGGGAGCTCCGGCGCCTGAGCGCCTCGATTCAAGCGCGCGGCCTGAGGGGGCCGCGGCGGCGCCGCCGAGCCTCAATTCAGGCGCGCGGTCTTGAGGGGGCGCTTCCGACGACGGAAGGCCTCACGCGCGGCCGATCCCTTCGGGAACGCGTAATGCCCCGGCCTGCCCCGCGCGGCTTGCGGGTTTCGCCGGAGCCTGGCGGTCATCGCCGCGCCGCTTGAGGCTTTCGCGCGCGGCCTTCCGGCAGCGCCGCGCCGCCGCGCGGGCAGGTTTATCCGCCGGCAACGCCGAGGCTGCGAAGGCGCCGCTACCCTACGCTTTCGGGCCGCCTCCGGACACCGGGCCCGCCACCCGGCACGGATTTCCGAAAGCCAGCACTCCCTCAGGGATATCGCCGACGACCAGGCTTCCCGCGCCTATCACCGAGCCGCGCCCTATAGTCACTCCCTGAAGCACCGTCACCCCTCCCCCGAGCCACACGTCGTCCCCCACGCCGATCGGCCTCGCGTAGACGATCCGCATCCTGCGCATGGCGGGGTCCAGGGGATGGGAGACGGCATAGAATCCGCAGCCTGGCCCGGCCCTCACGTTGTCGCCGAAGGTCACCTTGGCGCAGTCGAGGATGACCAGGCCGCAGCCGCCGTGAAAACCCTCGCCGATCTCGATATTGCAGCCGTAGTCGCACGTGAACGGCTGCCCGATGCTGAAGCTCTCCCCGGTTCTGCCGAAAAGCTCCCGGATCAGGGAACGCCTCCCCTCCAGGTCCTCCGCAGGAAGCAGGTTGTGGCGCTGGCACAGGCTCTTGGCGCGAGCCCGCCCCGCAAGGCCGGCGTCGCCCGAGTCCCGTCCGCGGGCCGCCCTTGGCGCATCCTTGTTTTCGCCTGTCATCTCGATGCCTCGCTTCCGTCCCGGCGTGGCGCGGCCGGCGACTCGCCGCCAGCGGCGCGGCTCTCATTCCGGGAAACCGCGGCGGGGCCCCTTTGCCGCGCCTCCGTCCCAGAAAACTTCGCCCGCCGCGGCCGCGGAAATCCTTTCCCTCCATTTGTCCAGGCGCGCGCGCTGATTCTTCCGCCGCGGCGCCCCCTCCCTCCTGAGCCGTTCCGCCGCAGTTCCCCGCGCGAGCCGTTCCGCCGCAGGGCCCCTCCCCTCTGAGCCGTTCCGCCGACATATCCCTGCCGGGCAGGCCGGAAAAGCGCCGGGCCGAGAGGCTCCCGCCAGGAAGTCGGAAGCTCTCCGGGAGCCTGCCTGGCGGCTTCCGCCTCAGGCCGGCAAGGGCTAGATGCGGGGCCGGCAGCCTTGAGGGGCAGGGGCGCCTCCCTCAGGCGGCGCTCGGCGGCCCGGTCAGGTCCGCATCGGCTCCGGAACGCCGGCAAGCCACTGAAGCCTTCCGGGCGAGGCCTGGCCGCATTGGCTGCAGACGGCGCGGGCGAGGGCCGGCCGGCCCCCTACCCCTTCAGGCCGGTGCCCGCGGCAGGCCCGATGACCCGGCAGGGGTTCCCGACGGCCACCACGCGTTCCGGAACGTCGCGGGTGACCACGCTCCCGGCGCCTATCACCGAGCCGCGACCTATCGTAACCCCCGGAAGCACCGTCGCCCCTCCCCCGAACCAGACGTCGTCTCCCACCGTGATGGGCTTCGCGAACTCTATCCCTGTCCTGCGCAGTTCAGGGTCCAGAGGATGGGAGACGGCGAAAAACCCGCAGCCCGGCCCCACCTTCACGAAGTCGCCGAAGGTCACCCTGGCGCAGTCGAGGATGACCAGGTTGAAGTTGCTGTAAAAATCCTCGCCGATCTCGATGTTGTACCCGTAATCGCAACGGATGGGCTGCTCGACGTGAAAGCGCTCCCCGGTCCTGCCGAAAAGTTCCCGGATCAGGGCCCGCCTCCCCTCCATGTCCTCGGCTGGGAGCAGGTTATGGCGCTGGCACAGGCTCTTGGCGCGCCCCCGCTCGGCGGGGAGGATCCCCGAGTCAGGCAGGTACGGCTCGCCCGCCAGCATCTTGTCCTTCTCGCTCATGTCACGCGCTCCTTGCAGCCCCGGCGGCCGGGCCGGCTCGCCTGTAGGGCGCTTGCGGCAAGCGGCGGCTCCCTGCCTCCTCCAGCAAGGCGCGGGCGGCCCCCCGCTCCGCCCGGGAGCCGCAGCCGGTCCCCCACGCCGCCCAGGCGCCGCCCGCAGCCCGGGCGGCGAAGGGAAGCGGAAAACCCTCCGCCTTCCGCCTTGCCTCGCTGAAGCGACGCGGCCCTGCCGGGCGCGTCTTCTGCCGCAGGCCTACCCGGCGGCGGAAGGAACGCGCGGAGCGGCCCTTCCGGGGCGGCCTCCGGTTCAGGCGCTTTGGCGCCCCTCCCGCCTGCCTTTGCTGAAGACCGGGTTCAGGAAATATACCAGAAGAAAGGCGATCATGAAGAGCGGGGTCGCCGCGTACACCGCCCGGTAGGTGTGGAAGAGTTCCGAAAGCCAGCCCAGGACCACGGCGTTCGTGGCGATGCCCACATCGTAGCCGTTGAGGAGCAGCGCCGCCGCCAGAGTGCGCCTCGCAGGCGGCGAGTAGGCGATGGCGAGGGCCTGAAGCGAAGGGAAGAGGGCTCCCAGGCCCAGCCCGAAGGCGAGCGCCGCCAGCCTTACCCCCAGGCCCCCGGGGGCCAGGAAGAGCGTCACGTGGGACCCCAGCATCAGAAGGCTGCAGGGCAGAATCACGAACAGGTGCCCGCAGCGGTCGTGGAGCCTGCCGCCGAACAGCCGGGTGCTCACCATGCCCAAGGTGGCCACGAGAAAGAACGTCCCCGCGTCTCCGAGGCCCCTCTCGTCCAGGTAGAGGACCAGGAAGGTGAAGATGCCGCCGACCGCGCCCCCAAGAAGAATGAACAGGAGCGCGGGGAGCGCCATTTCCCTGTCAGGGAGGCGGAAGCCTCGCCGGGGCTTTTCGGGCGGGGCCGCTCCCTCATCTCCGGACCGGGAAGGGCCGAGGCCTGACCCTTGGACTGAAGGCCGGCCTGCCTCCGGCCCGGAGGCCCTGCCGGCCTCCCGCGCGGAAGCCCGGCCTGCCGCCTGTTCGGGGGCGCGGCCGGCCTCCTGCCCTGGAGCGGGAGCGGCTCCTTGGCCGGCCGCCAAGCCTGAAGCCGGACAGGAATTCCGGCCTGCCTCCCTGAAGGCGGCGGGATCAAGCGCCGCCGCCGCCGCGAAGCCGGCCGAGAGCGCCAGGGCGGAGCCCGCGAGCAGTACCGGGAATCCGAAGAGGGCCGCCCCCTTGAGGCCCAGAAGCGGCCCGAAGGCCAAGGCCACGGTCGCCCCCAGGGCGAGCCTCCCTAAGCCTTCCGCGAGCCGCCCGCCCGGGATTATCTTGGAGGCCAGCGAGATCATGAGGGTGGTCGCTGCCCCTATGCCCGCGCCGTTCACGATGCGGCTGAGGAAATACGACGCGAAAGAGTCGTTCAGGAGCATGAGGGCGTTGCCGAGGGCGGCCATGAGCAGGGCGGCCTTGAGGAGCCTGAGTTCCCCGAGGCCTGCGGCGAGGGACCCGGTCGCGATCCGCGCGCTGATGCAGGCGGCGTAGAAGCCTCCGAAGATGAGGCCTATCATGCCCTCGCTCATGCCGTTGTCCTGAAAGCGGATGGGCATGGTTGCCAGGAGCATGTTCATGCTGCCGAACAGGCACACGTTGATGCCGAAGAGGATCAGGAACGAGCCCGACCACAGCGAGGCTGTCTTCCCGCGCTCCGCTTCCTGGCGGCCGCGCGAGTCGGCGTCTACGGTCACCGTCTTAGGGACGTCCATTTCCTCGGCCCTTGGCCCTTGGCCCTTCCGCCATCGGGAAAAAAAACGGCGCCGGAACCCCTGTTCCAGGCGCTTCGAAATTCAGTAAAGTATAGATCCGGCGGCTCCGGTTGTCCAGAGGGGGCCTGGAGGCGGCGGAACCTTGGAGGCCGCCGTTTCGGCGCGCCGGGCTCGGCCGCCGGCTCCCCTGGCGGACCCCGTTTCAACGGGCCTGGTCCGGAGCCCTTCCGCCCAGGCGCGCCGCCTCTTCCCAGGCCTCCTCTTTCCGGGGCTCCCCTTTCCGGGGCTCCCCTTTCCCGGCCTCCCCTTTCCCGGGCTCCCCTTTCCCGGCCTCCCCTTTCCTCCGTACTCCGCCTTGCCTCGCCTCTTCGCGCGCCGTTACCTGTATCCTTCCCTCCATAACCCACACCACGCGCATCGCCCCCTCCAGCCTTGCCTTCCAAATCAGCCGCCCCGCCGTCTATTCCCGTTGACCGGTGACGGCGAGTCTGCGGTAAGTTAGAGTCTCGCGCAAGCCGGCCGCGGAAGCTCGCCCAGGCGATGCGACGCGCCTGGCGCGCCCCGCCTCGCCTGAGAGAGGCTTCGCTCCGTTTTGATCGCTCACAGCCCTGTCCTGCAGGCAACGCCGCCAAGCCGTGAACCTCGCGCCGCTCCGCTTAGGGGAAGCGGGCGCCGTTCCCCAGAAAAAACACTGGCCGCCCGCGCCCGCCAGGAGAACGAGCCGGCATGAACCCGCCTCTTCAGGGGCAGCCGCCCGGCATGCAGCCGCGCGCTTGGGCGCAGCCTTGCGGCCGACGGCCGCAGGCGTAAGGCGCGGTCTCCCGGGCCGGAAGCAGGCGGCACGTTGCCGCCGCCTTAGGGCGGAAGCCGGCCGTGTCAGGCGCCTCCCTGAAGCCGCTCCCGGCCGCCGGTCCTGACGGCGCGCAAGGTCGGGCTCGTGAGATAGAGGGCCAGGAGCAGGGCCGTCATTGCCGCCGCCGCCCAGTACACGCAGCGGTAGGAACCGGTTTGTGACACGGCGGCCGCCAGCGCGAAGGTGCTCAGGGCGATGCCCACGTCATAGCCGTTGAGAAGGCTCGCCGCGGCGGCGAAGCGCAGGGAGCCGGGAATTTCCGACAAGGCCAGGGCCTGAAGCGCGGGGTGAAGAGAGCCCAGCCCCAGCCCGAACATGACGGCAGCGGGGATGCTCCTGAACGCCTCAGGGATGAAGAACAGCCAGACGAAGGACATGGTCATGAGCAAGGAGGAAGGCACGATTACGCACAGGTGCCCGAAGCGGTCGGAGAGCCTCCCTCCCAGGATCCGCGTGACGGCTATCCCGCAAGTGACCGCGAGGAAGAAGCGAGGCGCGCCCGGCACCCCGCGCTCGTCCAGGAACAGGACCAGGAAGGAGAAGATGCCCGCCGACGCGCCTCCCAAGAGGAGCGTAAGGATAGAGACGATGGCCACCGTCGTCCAGGCGGCGCCCCTGGCGCCTTTCCCCCGGCGAGGCCTCCCCGTCTCCGCTGACGGAGGCCCCCCCTCGCCGGCTTCGCCGGAGGCGCGCGCGGGCGCGGATGCCGTTTCCGGAAAGTCGCTGCGGGAGAAGGTCAGCGCCGCCGCGAGCCCGAGCGCCTGCAGGAGCCCCACGAAGAAAAGCATCGTCGAGAACCCGTAGTAGTCGGTAATCCTCTGGCCGACGTAGGGGCTGAAGGAAAGCGCCACGGTGGCGCCGAACGCCAGGGCCCCCAGGCCCTCGGCGAGGCGCGCGGGAGGCATGCTCCTCGACGCCAGCACGATAAGGAACGTGGAGCCCGCCCCGAAGCCCAGCCCGAAAAGGATCCGCGAGGCTAGGTAGACCAGGAAGCCGTCATGGGAAATGAAGACGAAGCAGCCCGCCGCGGCGGCCACAAAGGAAAGGTACAGGGGGCACAGCTCTCCGACCTTCCGGGAAAGGGGCCCGGCGGAGACGCGGGCCAGGATGGAAGAGGCGTAGACGAACCCGAAGAGCGCGCCTATCTCGCCCGCACCCGCGCCGTTCAGTTTAAGGTACAGGGGCATGGCGGACAGGGGCATGTCGACGCCGCAGTATAACAGGATGTTCAGGACGAAGAGGGTGGCGAAAGGACGCGTCCACAAGGGTGAGGCGCCCTTGTCAGGCAGCTCCCCGGCTATCAAGGCGCGGTTCATCCTGGGCCTCGGGACTGTCTGCGGGAGGGGGTGTTTGGCTCTGTAGAGGTTATCGTTGCTGAAAAAGCTGAAATAGTTATAAACTTTATAATTTTTTAAATAAAAAAAATATTATAATTAATATAATTTATAAAAAATAATATTATAATTTTATTTAAATTACTTTTATAATTAATTTTTAGTAGCTAGTAAATCATAGCGAGAACTTGCCCGGCTCACGCTTGGCTTCCTGAACTGCCCTGCCTTTTCCAGGCGCCTCCCGCGCCAAACCGCCCTGACCCTGTCAACTGCCCTGCCGTTTCGCCGGTTCCTCTTCCCCACGGCCCGCGCCGACAGGCTCAGAAGGTCAGAAGCAGCGGGATCCAGCACACGGCCAGGACCAGAACGGCCGCGGCCACCCTCAGGACGGTGAGGGCCCTGAAATGCGGGCTCTCCCGCAGGATAAGCCGCTGCCGGGAATGCCTCTGGGCGACCGCGGAACCGGCCACCACCAGGGCCGCCCCCGCCCACATGGGGCCCGTCATGACCTCGCCCAGAAAGATCATCCCGAAAAGCGCCGCGAACACCGCCTGGAGCTGCAGGAGGATGGCGGCCTCCGAGGGGCGGATGTCCTTCTGGGCCGTAACCTGCAGGTAGTAGCAGCCTGAGACCGAGAGAATCCCGAACAACGAGAAGGGGAGCGTGGCCACGAACGCCTCCTGATCAGGCAGGGCCCCCCTGACCAAGGCCGCCGCAAGGCACGCCACCCCCACCAGTCCCACCTGGACCGCCACGAAGCGCCAGGTGTTCACCTGGAGGGCGTAGCGGCCCACCAGGAGCACATGGCACGCCCAGAAGACGTCAGCCGCAAGAGTCAGCGCGTCCCCGCGGCCGAAGCCGCCCTCCCCCGCCGGGTTGGAGACCAGGGTGAGGCCCGCCAGTCCCAGGAAGAGCCCCGCCCAGACGGTCCCGGAGGGGATCCTGCCCAGCGCCAGCCCCAGGGGCGGGACAAGGGTCACGTATAGCGCGCTGATGAAGCCCGACTTGCCGCTGGTGGTCGAGACCATGCCCGCGTACTGAAGGGCGGTCCCCGCCGTGAGGAGCGCCCCTGCGGCCAGCCCGGCCCAGAGCCAGAGGAGCGGGGCGGGGCCGCCCGGGTCCAGCGCGTGGGCCGGGGCCTTGGCCCTCCTGCGGAAAGCCAGAGGCAAAAGGGCCGCCGCGCTGAAGATGAATTTGACTCCCGTGAAGGCGAAAGGGTCCATCAGGGCGACAGAGTAGCGGATAGTGGGAAAAGAAGCCCCCCACACGAGGGTGACGAACAGGAGCAGGAGCGCCGCTTTGAGCCTGCTGGACATTTCACCTCCTGCGCCTCGCGCGCAAGCTCCCCTGGGGCCCCCCGGCACGGAGGCCTTCGCCCGGCAATGCGGGCCGATCCGCCATAAGTCAGCGCAGGGCGGCCAGGCCCCTCCAGGCCGCCTGATTCACGCCTTTTCCGGCAGGCCCGCCTGACGGGAAGGCAAGACTGCCATGCGCTTCAGATTGGGCCGCAGAGGCGCCGGGAAAAGCTCGGCTGCCGCCGGGCATTCGGGGGGCCTGGCTCTCAGGGGCGCCTGCGGCCCGGGGAGCGCCTGGCGGTTGGCTCGTTCAGCTTTCGCCGTCAGCATCGCGCTCTTCCTCCTGTTCCTCCTTTTGTCCCGGTCCATGGCCGGGGTTCCGTGCGATCCGCCCGTCAAACTCGTCAGGTTTTCCTTGAGCGAAGGGCTGCCGGAAGCCCCCCTGAATTGAACGTGACTGCGTGAAACGTTTAAGGGCCGAAGGATATGTTCACCCTTCGGCCCTTCCGTCGCGGACGAATCAGGCTTGCCGCATGCCCCTCCGGCTGTGCCGGAGGGGAACGGCTTCGCTGTCATGGTTCAAATGTATGCTCTGCCCGGACCGGGGAGCCGGGCAGTTGCCCGCGCCGTAAACGGCTTTCCTTCCTGCCGGGCCCTGCCGGCCGTAAAGCCCTAAGGCGCGGATGCCCAGGGCCTTGTCGGGCCTGCTTGTCCTGCGGCGCCTGCAGGTCCTTCAGAATGATACATATCAACTTGAAAAATGTCCAGTTGTACAGTGGCACCATGAGCAGGCGTCACCTTTTGGCCGGGCATGGCCCTGCGGGACCGGCCAGTCTTTCGGCGGCGGCCCCTTTGAATCCGGCGGGGCTTTTCCCGGAGCGGCCTTCCTGCCGGGCGAAACCGCAAGTCCCCGCCCGCCGCGCCCTGGACTTGACGGGGCCGGGCCAAAGCGGCGGACCTCGCGGGCGCCCCCGCGACTCTCCGGGTGCCGAGCCCGCGAAACGGTAAAGGGCCGGAGAGGGGCGCCCCCCCCGGCCCTTCCGGGTAATGCGGACCAGGCATGCCGAAGGCCGCGCCCCGCCGGGAGGCGCGGCCTTCGGTCAGCGCTTCTTGTCGATGTGCTTGAGGCGCCTGACGGCCCGGCTGATCTGAAGCTCGAGATCGGTTTCCGCGACGGGCTTCTTGCGGGAAGGGTCGCGCTTCATGTCGGCCTCGGCCAGGAGCCTGCTCGCTTCCCGGCGCCTCTCGGCCTCCTTGATCTCGCGGGCGAGCTTCTCGGGGTCGAGCTCGGACTCCCGCACCGCCGCCTCAGCCAGGACCGAGACGCGGTCGGGAAGGACCTCGATGATGCCGGCGTCCACGTAGAACTCCTCGACGCGGTTGTCAGGGGTCACGTACTTAACGACTGTCCCGTCCAGGATCGGCGTGAGGAAAGGCGTATGGCCGGGGAGGGCGGTGAAGGCCCCCTCCTTGCCTTGGGCGTTGACGGAGATGACCTGGGTCGGCTTGACCAGGCGCTCCTCCGGGGTGACCAGGGTGAAAACGAAGTTTTTGTCGCTCATCAGAGGGCTCCAGGGCCGGGCCCCCGCAAGGGGCCCGCAGGGCTGGGAGGCCTGAAGGGCCAGGCCGGCCGCCGAGGCGGGCGGAAGGCCTGGCAGGAGTTTCCGCCGGGCCTGACCGCCATGCCGGGCGGCGTCCCGGGGCTAGGCGGCTTCCTTGGCGAGGCGCTCTGCCTTCTCGCGGACCTCCTCGATGCCGCCCACCATGTGGAAGGCCTGCTCGGGAAGATCATCATGCTTGCCCTCAAGGATCTCCCGGAAGCCGCGCACGGTGTCCTCGACCTTCACGAACTTGCCGGGGGACCCGGTGAAGACCTCGGCCACGAAGAAGGGCTGGGAGAGGAACCTCTGGATCTTGCGGGCGCGGGAGACGGTGATCTTGTCGTCCTCGGAGAGCTCCTCCATGCCCAGAATGGCGATGATGTCCTGGAGGTCCTTGTACTTCTGGAGGGTCTGCTGCACCTTGCGGGCGGTCTGGTAATGTTCAAGCCCAAGGTAGTTGGGGTCCAGGATACGGCTGGTGGAGTCCAGGGGGTCCACCGCGGGGTAGATGCCCAGCTCGGCTATCTGCCGGGAAAGGGTCACGGTGCCGTCCAGGTGGGAGAAGGTGGTGGCGGGGGCGGGGTCGGTCAGGTCGTCGGCTGGCACGTACACGCACTGGACCGAGGTGATGGAGCCGCGGTTGGTGGAGGTGATGCGCTCCTGGAGCTCGCCGAGCTCGGTGGCCAGCGTGGGCTGGTAGCCGACGGCGGAGGGCATGCGGCCCAGGAGGGCCGAGACCTCGGAGCCGGCCTGGGTGAAGCGGAAGATGTTGTCGACGAAGAGGAGCACGTCCTGGCCTTCCTCGTCCCGGAAGTACTCCGCGGCGGTGAGGGCGGTGAGGGCCACCCTGGCCCGCGCCCCCGGCGGCTCGGTCATCTGGCCGTAGACCAGGGCGGCCTTGTCGATGACGCCGGAGACCTTCATCTCGTTGTACAGGTCGGTGCCCTCGCGGGTGCGTTCCCCCACGCCGCCGAAGACGGAGATGCCGCCGTGGTGCATGGCGATGTTGTGGATCATCTCCATCATGATGACGGTCTTGCCCACGCCTGCGCCGCCGAACAGGCCCATCTTGCCGCCCCTGGGGAAGGGCACCAGCAGGTCGATGACCTTGACGCCTGTCTCGAGCACCCTCACGGAAGTGTCAAGCTCGGTGAAGGAGGGAGAGGGGCGGTGGATAGGATAGGTCTTGTCGGCCTTGATCTCGCCCAGGCCGTCCACGGGCCTCCCCACGACGTTGAGGACGCGGCCCAGGCAGGCCTTGCCCACGGGCACGCTGATGGGGCCGCCGGAATCCTTGGCGGCCATGCCGCGCACCAGGCCGTCGGTGATGTCCATGGCGATGGTCCGCACGGTGTTGTCGCCCAGGTGCTGGGCCACCTCAAGGATAAGGTTGTCGGGCTTGTCGTCGATGGTGGGGTTAGACACGAAAAGGCCGTTCAGGATCGCGGGGAGCTCCCCCTCCTTGAAGGCCACGTCCACGACCGGGCCGATGACCTGGATGATTTTTCCCTCGTTCATAGCGCGTTTCCGCCTCCTTCAGGGGGGGTATCGCGGAAGGCCGCCGGGGAGCCCTCAGGGCTCCCCGCCATGCTTCCGCTCTGCTCAGGGGCGCCGGCCGGCCCCGCGTCGGTCAGGTGCGCTGCGGCCTGCGGCCCCGCGAAGCCAAAGTCTTTTCCGGGCCCGCGGCTCCCTGCGGCGTCAGAGTCATTCAGGCCCCGCGGCTCCCTGCGGCCTGCGGCGTCAAAGTCTTTCCAAATCCCGCGGCCTCAGGGCCCGGGCCCCGCGCGACAGCGGCCGCCGCCGTAATGAAACCTGTCAGCCCTTAAGGGCCTCGGCGCCGTTCACGATGTCCAGCAGCTCGTTCGTGACCGCGGTCTGGCGGGCCTTGTTGTAAGCCATGGTCAGGCTCTCGATGATGTCCTTGCAGCTGTTGGTGGCGTTGTCCATGGCCTGCATGCGGGCGGCGTTCTCGGAGGTCACCGACTCCAGGAAGGCCCGGTAGATCTTGATGTTGAGCGCGCGGCCCACCAGGTCCTTGAGCAGGTCCTCGGCGGGGGGTTCCATGAGGTAGTCGATGTGCTGGCTCGACTGCTCGGCCGGCGCGGCTCCGGAGACCTCCGCGGGAAGGTTCTCCTTTCCCCCGTCCAGCGGCAGGAAGAACGAGGCCTGGGCCGGGTGCCGGTTGAGTGACTCGAAGCGCGTGTACACCAGGTGCACCTCGCAGACGGGGTCATCGTCCACGTAGGCGCTCACCAGGTCCTGCGCGATGGAGCGGCCCAGCTGGAAGTTGACGTCAGACATGATGCCCAGGTGGGAGGCGCGGATGTCCACCTTGCGCCGCGAGTAATAGTCCCTGGCCTTGCGGCCGATGACGTACAGGGAGGGATCCAGCCCCCTGCCGCGCAGCTCGAGGATGAGGCGGTCGGTCACGGAGAAGATGCCGGAGTTGAAGCTCCCGCACAGGCCCCGGTCGGAGCTGAACACGGCGATGAGGGCTTTCCCGGACCCCTTGGGGGGCTTCAGGAAGTCCGCCAGGACCGAGCCGGAGCGGCGGCCTATCTCGCCCAGGAGCCTGTCGAACTCGTTGGCGTAGTCCTTGAGCCTCTCGGTGCGCCCCTGGGTGGACCGGAGCTTGGCCGCGGCCACCATGTTCATGGCCTTGGTGAGCTTCTGGGTCTGGCGCACGGCCGTGATGTGCCGTTTGATGTCTTTCAGGGAAGCCATGCGGTAACCTTAGGGCCGCGCTGGGCGGCCTGGAGCGGCGGAAACGGGCGAGGCCGCGCGGGCGGCAGGCGGCTTAGGCCGGGAGCGGCTCTCGGGCGGCCTGCAGGGTACTCGGCCGGGAGCGGCCGGCCTGGGCAGGCCGGTCCGGATCAGGCGGGAGCCTTGTAGATGCCCTTGAACTCGTCCAGGGCGGCCCGGATGGACTTGTCCAGCTCCGGGGAGATGTCCTTGTCGTTCTTGATTTGCTCGAGGATGTCCTGGTGGCGGTTGACGATGAACTCCAGAAGCTTGGCCTCGTAGTCCTGGACGGCGGAGATCGGGTAGTCGTCCAGGTAGCCCCTGGTGCCGGCGAACAGGACCACGACCTCCTTCTCGGCGGGCATGGGCTGGTACTGCGGCTGCTTGAGCAGCTCC
>JAITRL010000230.1 GCA_031288415.1 Deltaproteobacteria bacterium
CGCCCTCATGCACATGGAGGCCTCCCTGGTCAAGGCCGCAAGGCTGATGCCCGACTTCGCGGAGATGTGCTCGGGCTTTACCCAGGAGGCCCACGCCAAGTACCTGGCGGCGGTGAGCTGCCGGGACCGGGTGGAAGCTATCCTGCAACGCTCCGGCAAGGCGGGGCCTGAGGCTCCGGCCGGCGCGGGGGGCGGGGGCCGCGCGGAAGACGGCGCGGGGGCCGGGGAGGGGGGCGAGGGCTCCGCGGGCGCGGCGGATGCCCCTGCCCTCACCGCCTTCACCTCGTCTCTCAGGGAGTGCCTGGCCGAGGCGGAGCGGATCCGCTCCGCCCGGGAGAGGTGGCTCAAGGAACTTGAAGCCTACCGCCTGGAGATCGAGAACTGCGCCGCGGCTCTCAGCCGCGAACGGGCTTCCTTCCCGCCCCGCGAGCCTGAGGGGGGGGGCCCCGCCGGAGGCCGGCTCAGGGCCGGGCCGGGCCTGGACCTCGATGCCGGACCGGCCGCGGCTCTCGGCCCGGACGGAGGCCGGCGCGCTCTGGAAGACTTGGACGCCGCCGAGGATCCCTACCCGGAGGGCGGGGCGCCCCGCGGCGGCTCCGGGTCCGCAGGGGCCGGGGCCGGGGCCGGGGCCGGGGCCTCCCGCTGGTCCGCCGCCCTGAAATCCCTCTCCGACAGGGCCGCGTCTTTCGAGCGGAGGCACGGGGAGCTCGCCCAGGAGGCCCTGGCGGCCTCCCGGAGGCTCAAGGGGGCCCTGGGCTCCCTGATCGCGGCCGAGCGGAGGCTGGCGGGGGAGCGGGGCCTGGCCGCCCGGGACGGGGCCGAGGCCCTGGCCGCCACGGTGGAGTCGCTCCTGGCCGCGGCGCTCAGGAGCCGCGGCCAGCTGGCCTCCTTCTGGAGGCTGTCCCCGTCCCTCGTCGGGCGCCCGGCCTTCCTGGAGAAGGTTTTCCTGTCCTCCGCCGTTAACCTGGGCCTCGCCCAGGGAGTGCTGGAGGAGACGCGTCACCGCCTGGACGGCTTCACCCGCAGGCTTTCCGCCACCCGCAAGATCCGCCGCGAGGCCGAGGAGTTCCTGTCCGGGGGCGGGGGAGAGCGCGAGGCCCGCGAGCGCCTCTGGCAGGCCGACCGCGCCTTGAGCCTCCTCAAGTCCGCGGTGGCCGGCCTGCTGGACTCGGAACGCCTAAGGGCCGAGGGCGCCCGCCTCAGGGCGGAGGGCGGGCGCCTGAAGCGGCGCCTGGCCGAGGCCGAGGCGGCCCTGGACCGCACCGAACAGGAGAAGATCCGCGCGGCTGAGGAGCTCGCGCGTTCCGAACAGGACCGCGCCCAGGCCGAGGAGGACCTCGCCCAGGCCGAGGAGAGGCGCGCCCAGGCCGAGGACGGCCGCAGGCGCCTGGAAAGCGATCTCGGGCGCTCCGAGGAAAGCCGCGCCAGGGCCGAGCGCGAGCTGGGCCTCGCCGAGGAGGGCCGCTCCCGCGCCCAGTCCGCGCTCGAGCGCGCGGAGCGGCAGGCGGAGCTCGAGCGCCTGGAGGCCGACAGGGCCAAAGAGGAGCACGGCCGCGATCTCTCGCGGGAGCGCGGGCTCAGGGAGGCGGCCGAACGCGAGGCGGAGGCCAGGGTCGCGGCGGTGGCGGCCGAGAGGGAGCGCCTGGCCTCCGAGCTTTCCGACGCCCAGCGGCGGCTTGCCGAGTCTGGGGAGGCCAAGGCGGCCCTGGTCAAGCTCGTCGGCCGCGCCAGGGAGGCCCTCAGCCGCGCGGGCGTCGAGAGAAAGGGCGTTCAGGAGGAGCTCGCGGCCCTCAAGCGGACCCTGGACCCCCTGCGGCGCCGGCACCGGAGGCTCTCGGAGCTATACGGCGAGGGCCGGAGGCGCCTCAAGGCCCTGGAGGCCGAGCTGCGCGAGAAGGCCAAGGAGGCCGAAGCCGCCTCCGGGGAGCTGGCGGGGCTCAGGGAAGGCGAGCTCGCGGCCAGGGAGGCGGAGATCAGGCGGCTGGAGGAGGAGCGCGCCGCGGACATCGCCAAGCTTTCCGGGCTCTCGGCCGAGATCGCCAGGCTGGAGGCCGACCGCGAAGGGCTCGGCCAGCGCCAGCGCGAGCTCGCGGCTCGCCTGGAGGAGCTTAAGGCCCGGGAGACCGCCTTAGCCCTCAAGCTCTCCGGCAAGGAGGAGGAGCTCAAGGAAGCCTCCAGCATCCGCCTCCAGCTGGGCGAGATCATCACCCAGGCCCAGCTCCACCTGGACCGCGTGTGCCGGGCGCACCACGCGCTCCGCGCCTCCTGGAAAAGGCGCGGGGCCATGCTGGCCCAGGCCAGCCTGGAACGCGACGACCTGAGGATCAGGCTCGACCGCCGGAGCGGGGAGCTGGTGGAGGGGGCGACCAGGCTCCAGGAGGTCAAGGCCGAGCTGGGCGAGGCGGCGGCCCGGCGCGCCGAGCTCGAGCGCGAGCGCGGGGAGCTGGTGGAGGCGGTCGAGGAGGCCCGCCGCAAGGCCCTGGCCTCCGGCGAGAACGAGGAGCGGCTCTCCCGCGAGCTGGAGCTCCTCAAGGCCTCCGCCGCGGCCGGGGCCGAGGGGGATCTCGCGCCCCTGGTGGAGATCCTGGGGATCGCCCTGTGGCGCAGCGGCCTGGAGATCCGGAAGGGCGAGGAGCGCGCGGCGGCCGACGCCGAGGAGCGGCGCCTGGAGGCGGGAGCCCGGGAGGCGGGGCTGCGGGTGGCCATGGCCGCCCGCGAGCTCGACCACATGGAAGATGTCCAGGAGCGGGACCGGGAGCTCGAGAAGGCCAGGGAGGAAAACGCGCGGCTCGCCGCCGAGCTTGCCGGGCGCGGCGCGGGGGCCGCCGTCCCGGGCGGGGCTTACGCGGCGGATGACGGCGGGCCCTCCGCGGGACTTCAGGCGGATGAGCCCCTGGAGATAACCCTGGCCGACGAGGAGGCCCCCGCAGGCGCTTCGGCAGGCGCCGGGGAGGGCATGTGGCTGGCCCGGGAGCTGGCGGCGGCCTTCCTGACGGCGGAGTTCCGCCGGGCGCGCCTCAAGGCGAAGTTCGCGGAGTTCCGGCGCAAGGCCGAGGACAGGCGGGCCAGGGACGAGGGTGCGAAAGAGGAGCTGCAGGGGCTTTTGCAGGAGCGCGGCCGGGCCCTGGAGGAGAACCGGAGGCGCGTCGCGGAGCTGGTCCCCCTGGTGGAGTTCTTCCTCGAGGAGGGCAGGTCGTTCTGGTGCGGCGTGCCCGGCTCCCTTAAGGACACCAGGGAGGCCCTGGTCTTCCTGCTCCTGGAGGAGAACCACCGGCTCGCCTCGGAGGTGGAGAGCCTCGCCTCGGAGCGTCAGGAGGCCGCGGCCTCCCGCCGGGCGCTCACCGCGCTCACCGAAGCCATGAAAGAGAGGCTCAGCACCCTCAGGCCGCTTCTGGAATTCCTGGCGGCGGCCTTTCAGGACAACACCCTGGCCCTGGCCCGGGCCTACGCGATGCGCGACGGGCTTGCCAGGGAGGCCTCCAGGTTCCGCGGGGAAGGGGCCGGGGCAATCGGCCCGGCCGGGCCCGAGCAGGTCGAGGGCGAGGCCGAGGCGCCGGCCGGCGCGGCAGGGGAGGAGGCCGGCCTAGAGGCGGCGGAGGCCGACGAGGCCGACCGCGAGATCGGCCGCCTCCAGAGCGAGAGCGCCCGCCTCGCCCTGGAAAACGAGCACCTGTCCGCCACGGCCGAGCGCCAGCGCGGGGAGCTGGCCGCCCTGCGCCAGGAGTCGGTCAGGCTTCAGGAGGACAAGGAGCGGCTTTCCGGCGAGCTCGCGGCCGCCTCCGGGCGGGCCCTGGAAGCCATGGAGGCCGCCGAGGCCGCCTCGAAAGCCGCTGAGGAGGCCTCGCGGGCCTTTGAGGAGCTCCGCAGGGATCCCCCGCCTGACGGCAGGGTCGAGACCGCCTGGGCGGCCCTCAACTACCTGGGGACCAGGGCCGGGGACGTCGTCTCCCGGCTGGAGGGCCATCTCAACGGCCAGGCCAGGGAGATGGAGGAGGCTTTCGCGGAGCTCCAGCGCCGCGGCGAGCGCATCAAGCAGCTCGAGCGCCGTCAGGACCGCCTGTCGCTCATGTACTGGATCATGCTGACCCTGGCCTCGCGCGGCCTCACGCTGGGCCTCCCGGAAGGCGGGGGGGCCTTGGGCCTTCCCGTCCAGGCGGCGGGGCTTCCAGGCCCGGGCGGCGGCTCCGGGGACCCGGGCGGCGGCTCCGGGGACCAGGGCGGCGGCTCCGGGGACCAGGGCGGCGGCCCCGAAGGAACAGGCGGCGGCCCCGAAGGAACGGGCGGCGGCCCCGACGGCACGGGCGGCGGCGCCGAAGGAACGGGCGGCGGGTTCGGGGACCGGGGAGGCGGCTCCGGGGGCGGGGACATGGGGGACCTGGGCTCAGGCGGCACTGCGGGAGCCGCGCCGGAGGCCGGCTCCGGAGAGGGCCTGCGGGAAGCTCCAGGCCATGACGGGCCCCGTCCGGGAATCGGCTCGGCGGCCCCTGCGGGCCTAGGGTTACCCGGCGCGGAGGGCGGCGCCCCTGCCGGCCTTGCGCAGCCGGCCCCCGGGGCCCGGCCGTCCCCGGCGCCGCCGCCCCCCGTCCCCGGTGGCTTCCTGTCCAAGTCCTTCCTCAAATCCCTGCGCGACGCCGCCAAAAAGAGCCTGTTCTCCCTGGTGCTGTCCGGGGGCATAGCCATCGCCATGGCCGGGCGGGCCGGGGCGGAAGAGGCCCCTGCGGCCCCGACGGCCGCCCCCGGACCTTCGACGGGCCCTCCCGCGCTCAGAAGGCAGCTCTCCTTCTCGCCGTTTCACGGGGTCAGGGGCGGCCCGCCTTCCCCGCCCCCGGCCTACGCGGCCGATCCCGGCCGCCCTATCCCCATCGTCGCCACCAAGATGCGCTCGAAGACCCTGGGCCGCACCCTCGACCTGGGGTTCCTGGGCCCCAGGGGCCGCGCGCTCCCCGAGGCCGAGGCCGAGGCCAGGGCCAGGGAGGCGCTTAAGGCGCAGGCGGCCCGGATGGGCCTCGACCTGGAGGCCTGGGTGTCCCTGGTCCGGGACTCCGTGCCGGAAGGCTCCACCGTGTACCTGGATGACCTGGAAGGGGAAGAGGGGGCCTTCAGGCTCCTGAGGCCCAGCCTCCCCGGGACTGCTGCGGCCCTGAAGGCGGCGGGCGCCGCCGCCGCGCGGGAAATCTGGGCCTTGGCCCTCCAGGGCTCGGCAGCCATGCGGCCGGGGGAGTGCCAGTTCTGGGAGCGGCTCTTCGGGGAGTTCGCCTCAGCGGCGGGCTCCCCCGCCGAGGCCGCCTTGGGGCTGGTCTTCCACCTCTCCCGCAAGAACCGCCTGGACCTCCCCGTGGTGGAGTTCGTGGGGGTGATGTCCCCGGTCAAGGAGGTCGAGGAGATGCCTCACCGGAGGGCGGTGGAGTTCCTGTCGAGCCACATCCGTTCGGCCCGGGGCAGGGCCAGGGCCGCAGGCCCTGACGGGGCGGCCGCCCGGCCCTGGCCTTCCGCCGCGGAGGCCGAAAGGCTTGCCTCGGACCTCTACCACGCCTCCAGGATCTTCCGGATCCCGCTTACTTTCCTGAGTTCCGCCATCCTGACCGACTGGGCGCGGGGCGGGGATTGGCCGGGCACCATGCGCGTCTACACCGGGGCCCTCGCCGTGGCCGGCCTCGTCTCCCGCTCGGCGCGGCTCTGGGATCCCGGGGCCTTGCATATCTGCGACCTGGACGAGCTTGCCCCCGCCTGCCTTCCGGCCTCCCCGTGCGGCGAGGGACTCCAGCGCGAGAAGGCGGCCCTCGCCAGGGCCGCCCTGGCCGCCGCCGCGGAGGACAGGGCCTCCCAGGCCCTGTGAGAGGGGGGACCCTGACGGCCCTTGCCCGCATCCGCGTCTTACGCCCGCTTCTTCCGTTCTGCCCGCCCGCCCGGCCCTGACGGCTTTCGGGGTTCAGGCCGCCTTGCCGCCTTGCCGCCTTGCCCGCTCCGAGCGCCCCGTCCGGTTCCGTCTGCCCGGCATTCTTTCCCCGGCTTCGGCGCCCCTTCCCGCAGCCCGCACTCCCCCTTTCAGGAGCCCAAACGTCATGACCAGGGACATGCCTCCTTTCGCCACCTTAGCCATCGGCTCGTTCCCCTTCACCGAGGCGCGGCTCGCCTTGGACCTCATGGAGGGGAGGGTGGACATTCCCGCGTCGCCTCAGCTGGTGCGCCTCTCGCCATGGGAGGACATGCTGCTGGGGGCGGCCGACGGGATTTACTTCGTCGAGCCTGACAGCGAAAGCCGTACCCTGCGCGTGCCGCTCGCCGGCCGCGAGGAAAGCCTGGCCCGCTTCTACGAGGCGTTCTATGCCGGGGACTTCTCTTTCCTGGAGCGCTCGGGGCGGGCAGCCGGGGGCTGGGGGGCCTTCCTGGAACGGGCAAGGCAAAGCCCCGCCTTCGGGGAAGCCTTCCTGAAGACCCAGGTGGTGGGGCCGCTCACCTTCGGCCAGTCGGTCAAGGTGGAGGGGGCCTTCAGCCTGGTGGACGATCCCGGGCTGCTGGAGGCGGCGGCCTGCGCCTTGGGCGCCAAGGCCGGCCGGGAGGCTTTCGCCATCCGGGAGCTGGGCCGCTCGGCCGTGGCCTTCCTGGACGAGCCCGGCCTCTCCGGATACGGCTCGGCCTTTTCGACCCTGTCCGCCGACACGGTCCTGAGGGCCTTGGGCGCCGCGGCCGAGGCCGCCCGCGCCCAAGGCCCCGTGCTGGTGGGCCTCCACGTCTGCGGCAACACCGACTGGGGCCTTATGGCCAAAGCGGACATAGACATCCTTAACTGCGACTCCTACGGCTACATCGAGTCGGTGGCCCTTTACCCCAAGGAGATCCAGGCCTTCCTGGAAAGGGGCGGCCGCGTGGCCTGGGGCCTCGTGCCCGCCCAGGGCTTTGAGGCCTCCATGCAGGCGGCCTTCCTGGGCGAAAGGCTGGCCGCCGGCCTGGAGGGCCTTGCGGGACATGGCGTGGACAGGGGGCTGCTCTCCTCGCGGTCGCTTCTCACGAGCTCCTGCGGCCTCGGGAGCCTGTCCGAGGGCCTGGCCTCCCGCGTCGTGGAGCTTCTCCCGGCGGTGCAGGCGGAGATGCGGCGGAGGTTCCCGTGACCGCGCTCCCGTCAGGGGCCGCCCTGCGGAACGCGGCTTGCGGCGAGAACGCCCCCCGGCGCGCGGCCGGGGGGAACCGGCCTCAGGCCCGCGGCCGGCGGGGCGGCCGCGTTTGGGCGCGGGGCCGGGGGAGTGACCGCCCCCAGGCCTGCCTGCCTTCGGCTCTCCCTCGCTTCAGGGCTTCGCGCGCCGTCCCGGCCGCCCGGCCATTGCGGGCCGGGGGCCCGCGGCCGCCGGAAAGGGCGGCCTATCCACCGGCCAGAACATGAAGAAGAATAAACCGCATCAGGACATCGGGGACACTGCCCCCGGCGGCGCCTCCGGACGGCGCGGGGAGGGCGGCGGCGCGCCGGAGGAGGGGGGGGGCGCGGAAGGCGCCTTCCTCCCGCGCGCCCCTCGCCGTTCCGGGGAGGCGAGACCCCCCAGGGCCCGGAAGCCTTCCCGGCGGCCCGGAGGCGGCAAGGGCGGCGGCAAGAGGAAGAAGAAGGCGGCGGCCAGGCCTCAGGTGCCGCTCCTTCCGCCTGAGGTCCCGGCCCTGGCCGCGGTCTTCCTGGCGGCGCTGGCGCTGCTGTCCCTCCTGTCGCACCGGCCGGGCGAGGAAGTCGCCGCCGCGGCGGGGGGGGAGGCCGTCCGCAACCATCTGGGGCTCCTGGGGGCCCACGTCTCGGCCTTCCTGGTGCGGCTCTTCGGCATGGCGGCCTTCTGGCCTGCGGGGGCGCTGCTCCTGTACCCGTTCTACCGGCTCACCCGGCTCGGGAAGGAGGTCACCGCGCTTCCCGCCGCCTCAGGCCTCGCGCTCTTCGTGTTCTCGCTTCTGAGCCTGGCCTCGCTGCTGTTTCCCGGCAGCATGCCCTTCCCGTGGCCTGCGGAGGCCTCGGGCGGGGGGGCTCTGGGGGACTTCCTGGCGGGCGGCATCACGCCCCTGGCAGGCAAGGTGGGCTCGCTCCTGATTCTCCCCCTGCTCCTTCTGGCCGGTTTCCTCCTGTGCAGCGGGCTCTCCCTGGGATCCCTCGCGAGGCTTCTTCCGCGCTTCGGAGGCGCCTCCGGAAGGCCTTCCCAAACGGAGGCGGCGGAAGGCGCGGAAGCCTCCGCTCCCAGGCTGGTCCTGCGCGGGAGAGGCGTCGGCCCGCAAGAGGGCTCCGGCGGCGGCCGGCCGGGCCCTGCCGAAGCGCCGGTCTCGGAGGACCCGGCAGGCCTGGGGGACATGGGCGGCATGGGCGGCCGGCGGGGCGCGGCCCCGCTGCCCGCGGAGGAGCGCGGCCCCGAAGAAGGGCATGGGGCGGGCCGGCCTGAAGGGGCCGGCCCGCCGCAGGGCGAAGGCCTTGCCGCAGGAGCGGACGGGGCGGAAGGACTCCTGTCCATCCCCAGGGCCCCCGGCCGGAGCCGCCCCCGCGGCGCCGGCCTCCGCGGCGGACCGGAGGGCGGGGAAGACCGCGAAGCCGCCGGGGCGGGCCTTGACGCCGGCCCGGAGGCGGGCGGGCGCGGCGGCCGATCCTGCGGGCGGGAAGCCTCAGGGGCGCCCGAGGGGCTCAGGATCCGCGAGCGCGCCAAGACCCGCGGGGGCGCGGCCCCCGGGGCGGCGCGCGGGCGGTACCGGCTTCCCGGCGCGGATCTCCTGGACCCGCCCCCCGCGGCGGGGCCCGGCCTCATCAGCCGCGAGGAGCTCATGGCCAACGCCTCCATGCTGGAGACCAAGCTCCTGGAGTTCGGGGTGGAGGGGCGCGTCATGGAGGTGGCGGGCGGGCCCGTCATCACCATGTACGAGTACCAGCCGGCCCCGGGGGTCAAGATCGCCAAGGTCTCCGGGCTCGCCTCGGACCTGGCCATGGCCATGAAGGCCGAGTCCATCCGCGTGGTGGCCCCCATCCCCGGCAAGAACGCCATAGGCATAGAGCTTCCCAACGCCGAGCGCGGGCTCGTCACCCTCCGGGAGCTCGTCGAGTGCCCCGAGTTCCGGGAGCTGGAGTCGCCGCTCACGCTGGTCCTGGGCGTGGACATCACGGGAGGCCCGGTGGTGACGGACCTGGGGAGGATGCCTCACCTGCTCATCGCCGGGGCCACCGGGAGCGGCAAGTCAGTGGGGCTCGACTGCATGATCATGAGCATCCTCTACAAGGCCGGGCCGGACAAGGTCAGGTTCCTGATGATCGACCCCAAGTGCGTGGAGCTCGCGCTCTACCGCGACCTGCCGCACCTGATCCACCCCGTGCTCACGGATCCCGCCGAGGCCACGACGGCCCTCAAGTGGGCCGTCTGCGAGATGGATGCCCGCTACCGCCTGATGGCGGAAAACGGGGTGCGCAACATCCAGGGCTACAACGAGCTGGCGGCCAGGGCCGCCGCGGACGGGGGCGCGGACGACGCCGACGGGCCGCCGGAGCCGCTCCCCTACCTCGTCATCATCATAGACGAGCTCAGCGATCTCATGCTCACCTCCCCCAAGGACGTGGAGGTGGCCATCATGCGGCTGTGCGCCAAGGCCAGGGCCTCCGGCATACACCTGATCCTGGCCACCCAGCGCCCCTCCGTGGACGTGCTGACCGGGGTCATCAAGGCCAACCTGCCCACCCGGATATCCTTCCAGGTGGCCACCAAGTTCGACTCGCGCACCATACTGGACCAGGTGGGGGCCGAGAACCTCCTGGGCAAGGGCGACATGCTCTTCCAGCCGCCCGGCACCTCGCGGCTCAGGCGCCTCCACGGGGCCTACGTCTCCGACGAGGAGAAGAAGCGGGTGACCGACCATATCCGCGCCTGGGGCCCGCCCGACTACATCGAGACCCTGGCCCCTCCCGAGTCCGAGGACGACTGCGGCCCGCTGGAAAAGGACGAGAAGTTCCAGGAGGCGGTGGAGCTGGTGCGCCGCACGGGGAGGGCCACCATCTCGCACATCCAGAGGCACCTGCGCATCGGCTACAACCGCGCAGCGAGGATCATAGAGGACATGGAGCGCGAGGGCGTGATAGGCCCCCAGGACGGGGCGCGGCCCCGGGCCATATTTTAGGGGAGGGCGCGGCGGGCGCCCGCGGGCCGGGGGACGGCCCCGCCGCGCGGCGCCAGGGCCTCAATCCCGCCCGCGAGGCGCAAGGCGCCCGGGGGCCTTTATTTCCCTGAACCGAGGGCAAAGGACTTCTTGCCGAACTCCTTGGCCACCGTGCCCGGCAGGTTCAGCAGCTCGGCCAGCCAGACCAGCAGGAGCGCCAGCCCCTTGACCTCGAACGGCTTGATCGTCCACAGGCCTTCCTCGCTTACGGCCTTGAACAGGTTGAAGGTGTCCAGGCAGTTTGTCAGGATGAGCCGCACATCCTGGAAGGCGACCTTGTCCAGGTCGAGCGCCGAGGCGACCGCGGGGGGACAAAAGAGCGCCGCGACGTCCGGGTGCGCGTTGATGAACAGGCCGGCGTACACGGCCCAGTGGAGAACGTGGCCCGGCAGCGCCCCCGGCGCCGCCAGGAGCGCCGCGAGGGCAGGGTTGCGGAGCCTGGCGGCCGTGACGGACCGCCGGCCAGAACGTAGATGAGGGACCCCCAGATGACGGGCGGGAGAACGCCCAGGTAGACGAGGGGGCTGTGCCAGATGGCGAAAGCGTACGGCACGCTCAGGACAAGGCCGGCGACGTCCGTCGCGAGGGGGACCAGGACAATGGCGGCCGGCGAGAATGAGGAGGAAGGGGACTGTTCAGGGGAAGACATGCCGATCCTCACAGGCTATGGGGCAGGCGGCCGGCCGCAGGCCTGGGCGCGCGCGGCGCGGCCGGCAGGCGCTCCTCCGGGCCTGCCGCGCCGGGCGTGGCGGGGCGGGGAGCGCGCCTTGCGGGGCATGCGGGCGGGAACGGCGTTCGTGGGGAAATTCTATCGGTACGCCCCTTGGCGGTCAACCAACGGGAAAACGCGCTTTTGCGCCCCCGCCCCCCTCTGGCCGGCGGGGCTTCTTCCCGGGCGGCCATGCCCGCTATCCGGCGGCTTCGCGCGATCGGGCCGGCGGGAGACGGAAAGGAGGGTTTCCCTTTGTCGCCGAGTCGCCCGCAGTGAATTTTCCGCGGTCTCCCTCGCCTCCCTCGCGCCTTCCGCAGGCGCCGCGGAAACATCTCGCGGCCTCCCTTGCGCCTTCCGCAGGCGCAAGTGAAACGTTCCGCGGCATCCCTGGCCCTTGCCGGACAAGGCCGTTTGCCTTGCCCGCGGCCAAGCGCCGCCTCGCGCGGGCCCTCGCCTTTAGCCTTCGCCGCGCGGGCTCCCCCCTGCCGCCATAACCCCGGTTCGGCGCCCGCCGCGACGGGCTCTTCCTTGGCGATGTCCAGGTGCGCCGGCCCCAGGCCTCATCAGAGGCGCCTGCGCATCGGCTGCGGCCGCGCCGCGAGGATAATCGATGACATGGAGCGCGGGGGGTTGACTGGCCCCCAGGACGGGGCGCGGCCGCGGGCCATATTTTAGGGGGAAGGCGCGGCGGAGCGCCCGGGCCCGGCCCTTCCCGCGCGGCGCCCGGGCCTTGTTCCGGCCCGGGAACGCAAGGCCCGCAGAGGGGGGGCGCGGCGCCAGGGCCTCACTCCCGCCCGCGAGACGCAAGGCCCTCGGAGCGGAGCGGGCGGCCGCCGACAGGCGGATGAAGCGGTCCAGGGGCCTTTATTTCCCGGAACCGAGGGCGAAGGACTTCTTGGCGAACTCCTTGCCCACCGTAGCCAGCAGGATCAGCAGCTCGGCCAGCCAGACCAGCCGGAGCACCAGCCCCTTGACCTCGAACGACTTGACGGACCAAATGCCGTCCTCGCTCACGGCCTTGAACAGATTGAAGGTGTCCAGCCAGTTATTCAGGATAAGCCGCACATCCTGGAAGGTGACCTTGTCCAGGTTGAACGCCATGGCGACCTCGTCGGGATAGGCGAACAACGCGATGTCCGGGCGCGTGTTGATGAACAGGTCGGCGTACACGGCCCAGTGGAGAACGAAGCCGGGCAGGGTACCCAGCACGGCCAGGAGCGCCGCGAGGGCCGGGTTGCGGAGCCTGGTGGCCGTGACGGACCAGCCGGCCAGAACGTAGATGAGGGCTCCCCAGATTACGGGCAGGAAAACGCCGACATAGACCAAGGGGTTGTGCCAGATGGCGAAGGCGTACGGCACGCTCAGGAGAATGCCGGCGACGGCCGTCGCCAGGGGGACCAGTATAATCGCCATCGGAGAGAAGGAGGAAGAGGAGGAGGAGGAGGAAGAGGAGGAGGGCTGTTCAGGGGGAGACATGCTGATTCTCGCTGGCTGTGGGGCAAGCGGCCCGCCCCGGTTACTTGGGCTTTTGCGCGGCGGTAGGCAGGCGCCCGCCCTCCGCCTCCCCAGCCTGGCGAGGCGGGGTTCGCGGCCGGCGGGGCCTGCGGGCGGGAACGGCGTTCGTGGGGAAATTCTACCGTAACGCCCCATGGGGGTCAACCAACGGGAAAAATGCTCTTCCGCCTCCCTCAGGCAGGCGGGGCTTCTTCCCGTGCGGCCATGCCCGCCATCCGGCGGCTTCGCGCGATCGGGCCGGCGGGAGACGGAAAGGAGGGTTTCCCTTTGTCGCCGAGTCGCCCGCAGTGAATTTTGATCAACATGCGAAAAGTCCCTCTTTCGATTTTGAAGGAGAAATGGCTACCGCATAAGCGTTATTTAAAGCTCAATCACAACGTATATCGTGTGATGCAATAGTCTGCAACGGTGGACTGGACTTTTTGCGCTTTCATCAATTTTCCGCGGCCTCCCCCGCCTCGCTCGCGCCTTCCGCAGGCGCCAGGGAAACATATCGCGGCCTCCCTCGGGCCTTCCGCAGGCGCCGGGAAAAGTTCCGCGGCCTCCCTTGCGCTTTCCGCAGCCGCAAGGGAAACGTTCCTCGGCATCCCTGACCCTTGCCGGACAAGGCCGTTTGCCTTGTCCCGTCGCCAGTCGCCGCCTCGCGCGGGCCCTGCCTTTAGCCTTCGCCGCCTCGCGCGGGCCCTTGCCTTTAGCCGTCGCCGCCCTCGCCGCGCAGGCTCCCCCTGCCGCCATAACCCCGGTTCGGCGCCCGTCGCGGCGGGCTCTTCCTTGGCGATGTCCAGGCGCGCCGGCCCGAGGCCCCGGCCCCAGGCCTTATCAGAGGCGCATGCGCATCGCCTGCAGCCGCGCCGCGAGGATAATCGAGGACATGGAGCGCGAGGGGGTGAAAGGCCCCCGTGACGGGGCACGGCCGCGGGCCATATTTCAGGGGGAAGGCGCGGCGGCGCGCCCGGGCCCGGCCCTGCCCGCGCGGCGCCCGGGACTCGTTCCCGCCCGCGAGGCGCAAGGGCCCTCGGAGCGGAGCGAGCGGCCTCCGGCAGGCGGATGAAGCGGTCCAGAGGCCTTTATTTCCCCGGAAACGAGGGCGAAGGACTTCTTGGCGAACCCCTTGCCCGCCATCAACAGCAGGATCAGCGGCTCGCCCAGCCAGGCCAGACGGAGCATCAGCCCCTTAACCGGCCCGAACGGCTTGAACGACCGCAAGCCTTCGTCGCTTACGGCCTTGAGCAGGCTGAACGTGTCCGGGCCGTCGGTCAGGATATGCCGCGCATCCTGGACGGCGGCCTTGTCCTGACCGAACGCCTTGACGACCGCGGGGGGATGGAAGAGCGCCGCGAGGCCCGGGCGCGCGTTAAGGGGCAGGCCGGCGTACACGGCCCAGCGGAGAACGCAGCCGGGCAGGGCCCCAGCAAGGCCAGGAGCGCCGCGAGAGCCGGGTGCGGGGATTGGCGGCCGGAACGGTACAGGAGGACAGAACGCGGATGAGGGCCCCCTGGATCAAGACCAGGAGAAAGTTCAGCTTGACTTCATCGTCATGTCAGGCGGCGAAGGCGTAAGGCACGCTCAGGACAATGCCGCGGCCGCCGCCGCGAGGGGGGCCAGGACAATGGCGGCCGTCGAGAAGGAGGAAGAGGAGGAAAGGGACTGTCTCCCCCGCCCCCTTCAGGCGGGAAGGATTTATCCCGCGCGGCCCCGTCCGCCGTCGCGGGGCATCGCGCGCCGGCCTGAGGCGGTGGCGCGGGGACGAAAGCCGGCTTCCCGCAGGCCCGGAGGCGCCTGGCGAGAACATTCCGCGGCTTCCCCGGCGCCTTCCGCCGGAGCAGGGGGAACGTTCAGCGGCCTCCCTGGCCCCTTGCGGAGACGCCGCAATCCTTGCCCGCGGCCAGGCGCCGCCTCGCGCGGGCCCTTGCCTTTAGCCTTCGCAACCGCCGCGCAGGCTCCCCCCTACCGCCATAACCCGGGTTCGGCGCCCATCGCGACGAGCTCTTCCTTGGCGATGTCCAGGTGCGCCGGCCCGAGGCCCCGGCCCCAGGCCTCGTCCGGGACAAGCGCGACTGTGATTCCCAGGGAGGTCACGAGCGCGTGCCCCAGGCCGTCCAGGCCGCCCCGCTCCTCCTGGAAGCCTTGAGGCGGGCGCGGCGGGGCGCCGCCGCAGGGCGGGGAGCCGTAGAAGACGGGAGCCGAGCCGCGGCCCTGGGCGCAGAAGCCCCGCCACACGGCCTCCCAGAGCCGGGGAAGCGAGGCGCCCGGGTCGGGGAAGAGGCCGCGCGCGGAAAGCTCCGAGCCGTCCGGGAGGAGATTCACTGAGAGGCGCCACAGCGGGCCGCGCCAGGCCCCGGGGCCGTCGGGGAAGCCGGCTTCCGAGACGAAGAGCGCGCCGGCGACGGACGAGGCCGATCGCGAGGACCGGTACGCGATGCCGCAATGCCGGACCGCGCAGGGCCCGGGGCGCCCGTCCGGGAGGGCCGGATCGGCGGCAAGGCCCGAGGTCCAGGCCAGCAGGGACGAGGCGAAGGCGCCAATGGCCCGGTCGACCGGGCCGCCGCCGTCGAGCCCCTGAGGGAAGAAGGCCTCGTAGAGGAGGCTCCCTGAGGGGCAGCGGCGGGAAGGGAAGGCTCCGCGCTCGCGGGAGAGCCAGGCACCGGCGGCGGGCAGGGCCCGTCCCGCGAACCCCTGGAAAAGGCCGGGCAGGGAACCTGCCTCGGCGCCGGGCGCCGCCCCGGAATAGGCGATCACGCAGGGTCCTTCGGGAAGGCGCGGGCTGTCCGGAGAGCGCGCCGGCGGGGTGCCCGCGCCTTCCGGGAATTCGTGCCCGAAGACGCTGAAATGGTAAACGGGCATTCCGGCGGAGGCATCCCGGCCGTCCGGAACCCATGGCGCCGGGAAGTCCCCCGCGGAAGGGTCCCCCGGGAAAGACGGCTCTTGAGGGGGGGCCTGAGGCGCGCGGGCCGCGCTGATCCCCCCTGAAGCTTCCGTGCCTTGTCCGGCGTGGCCCTGCGAGCAGGGCGGAAGGCACAGGGAGGCGGCCAGCGCCGCCGCGAGAGCGAGTTCCGCCCGCATGAGGTCACCTTGCCGCCAGCCGGCGAGGGGACCGGATGGCTGTCTGCCTTAAGCGAGTTTACGATGCCGGTCCCCGCCTGTCACGCGGGGCCCCCAATCCCGCCAGCCGTCCGCGTTTGGGGGCCGTAATTCCCGCGCCGGAGGAAGCCGCGTTCCGGAAACCCTTGCCCGTCAAGGGAAATAT
This sequence comes from Deltaproteobacteria bacterium, assembly GCA_031288415.1. Classification (GTDB taxonomy): domain Bacteria; phylum Desulfobacterota; class Desulfarculia; order Adiutricales; family Adiutricaceae; genus JAIRZX01. The sequence goes on from JAITRL010000230.1 coordinate 15,627, forward strand.
TTGGCCGCGGGCAACGGCCGGCCGGCCGGGCGGAAAAACGCGCGCCGCCCATGAAAGGGATTTTCCCGGCCGCTTTCCGGAAGATCCGCCGCGCGCCGGCCGGTAACGGGCGGCCCGCGGCGTAACTCCCTGTTTTACGCGCGGCCGGCCGGCCGGGCGGAAAAACGCGCGCCGCCCATGAAAGGGATTTTCCCGGCCGCTTTCCGGAAGATCAGCCGCGCGCCGGCCGGTAACGGGCGGCCCGCGGCGTATCTCCCTGTTTTACGCGCGGCCGGCCGCGCGCGGGGGGGCGCGCGCCGGGGCCGGGAGGGAGCTGCCGGAAAAAACCGTACGGCCGGCCGGTCCGCTTATTCGCGCCCCGCCGCGGGGCCGGGTCCTGACAGAGGCCGGAGGCGGGGCCTCGGCCCGGCGAACGGCAGCCGCGCGGCAGGCGTTCAGGAGCGGACGGGCCTGCGCGCCGAAGCGAAGTCCGGGGGCGGCGGCTTCCCCCCGAAGGAATCAGGGCCGGCGCCGCCTGAGCGGAGCGGAGCGGATGCGGCAGGCCCATGAGGGGAAAGCCGTTGTCCCTGCCAGAGGGGATCCGGCGGGGCAGTTGCCTGCGGCAAACGTCCCGGCGGCGGCCGCTGAACCGCGGCAAGCCTCCTGAGCCCGCGGCGCCGGGCCGCCTGGAAATGGCCGGACGTCGGCGGCGCCGGTCCCGGCCGAAAAGAGCGTCGTCAGGGGAGATCGCGGCCGGAGGGAACGACGAAATTTCGCGGCCTGCCGTGCCCGAGCCTCTAGGGGCCCGATTCACTCGGGCTTTCCCTGCCGTGTCGGCATCGGCCGCAAGCCGGCCGGCGGCGCGGCAGCCCGGCAAGAGGCCGGTTTTCCGGAAAACGTTTCTTGGCGGCTCCCGGCGCCGCCCTCCCCTGCGGGGCCGGCGGCGTCAGGGACAGGGTATTCGTCTCGCCGGCGCCTCTTCCGCCGGATATCCGCCCGAAAGACGGATCGTCGGCGGTAACGGAAAGCTTCCCGCGGACGGCGGAAGGCCCCCGTATTTTCAGGAGCCGGGGTTCCGGCGCCTTCGCGCCGCGCGTGAAGGGATCCCGCGCCGGTCACGCCTTGAGGGCGGTTCGCGGCGAGACGTGTCGGCTTCGCGGGAAACCCGCGGCCGGCGGCGCGGATTCCGGTTCCGCCTGCCGCGCCGCCGGCGTGATTTCCGGCAGCCCTGACGAAGGGCCGAAAAGACGCGGTTCCTTCCGAGGATGGCGCGGGAAAAGCGGCGCCGCCGGCATCAGGGCGTTCATGGACGGCATGGTCACGGCCGGTTTCATGCCGTTCAGCGCCGACAGGCGCCTGAACGGCCCGGGCATGCTCGGGGACGCCGTGAAACCGCGACGGATCGGAGCCCCCCCCGTATCCGGCGCGGGGAACAGCTTGCGGAACGGGAGCCCGGCGCGGCATGCCTTTTCCGGGGAAGCCGGAGGCCGCAGGCCGTTCCGCGGCGGTTTCCGCGGGCGGCCTCCGCGTGCGGGCGGCTTTCCCTGGCCGGGTCCGCGAAAGCTTAGGGATGCCCCAGGCGGGATCGCCGAGACGTCCGCGTCTCGCGGGCCGCCCCCGCGGGAGAGGGCGTACAGGATCCATGAACGCGCGGGACGGCGCGCGAGATTCCCGGAAAACTTCCGTCGCCGGTTCCGGTTTCCCGCGCGGAAAGCCCCGCCGGCGCCGCGGCGGCCGTCCGTGATTCCGTTCGCCATGCCGCGCTTTAAGGCAATCGGCCGGTCCGGGTCCCGGCTTTCGCCGAAGCGGCCCGCCTGGCGGCGCGCGCCTCGGCGGCGTGACGTCCGGGAGACAGGCCGCCGGCGGCGTCTTGGGGCGGTGAACCTGAAGGCCGCCGGGAGGCGCCCGGACGGCCGCGGACGTCGGCGCCCGGAAGTCCAGGGCTCCGGCATGTCCGCGCCTGCCGGGGCAGGCGGGCCGGGAGGCCCCGTGAGCGGCAGGGCGCCGGCGGGCCGGCACGGGAGCCGGCGGAAGAGGAGGCCTCAGGCGAGGCCGGGAAAACGGGGTTCGGGCCCGGCGCTGGCCGCGGCTTCCTGGCGCGGGTGGAGCCTGAGGGATCGGGCGCGCTTCCCTCCGCAAGGGCGGCGGGCCTGAAGGCGGGAGCCGGGGCCGCGCCGCAGGCAGGCATGGCCGCGGCCGCGGGAGCCGCGCCGGTTCGTTCTCCTGCGGCCTGAGGGGCCGTTCCCTCAAGTCGCGGCTCCGGAGGCAGGGCCGGGCGGCGGCCTTGCGGCGGGTCACCGTCCCGGCCCGGAGCCGCGGGCGGGCTTCGTCGGCTCAAGGCCAGAAAAGGGGGTCCGCCCCGATCCGCAAAAGCTCGGCCCTGGGGATGTCCAGGGTGTAAGGCCCATCCGCGAAGGAGTAGGCGTCGTACGCGGCGATGTGAAAAGTCATGCCCATGCTGTTGAGGGTCACGGCTCCCGCCGCGGAGAGGGGGTTGTCGGGGGCGAAGGGGCCGGGCGCGCCTTGCGGCCGGCTCGAGCAGGGGAGGCTGCCGTAAAAGTTGGGGAGATTCTCATGGTCAAGGGAGCAGAAGGCCCGGTATACCTTTTCCCAGAGCAGGGGGATGGAGATCTCGGGCCAGGGGAAGAGCCGCCTGAGCGTGATTTCCGTGCCGTCAGGGAGGGCGTTGCGGGTGGCGAAGGTCTCGTTGCCGTGTGCTCCGCCGGAGTATGAGTTTACCGTGTAAAGGACGGAAAAGACGTGAGGCGCGCTCCGGAAGGCCGCGGAAGTCACGTGGGACCAGGTCTCGGTCGCGTATTCGCAGAAGTCCTCAGACGCGATCTCGGTTTCCATGCCCGTTTTGGCCCCGGCCATGAATTCCCGCGCCTGTTCCTCCTCCTTCCCGTCTATCGGCCCGCCCCCGTCCAGGCCGCGGGGGTACGTGACTGAATAGCTGAAGGAGGCGGAGGGGCACCTCCGGGAGGAGAGGGAATCCTCCAGCTTGGCGTAGGATACGCCTTCCGGGCGCGGGGAAAGACGGTCGAACTCGGATTCGCCGCCTTCCTGGGGCCGGGCCTGAGGCTGGGCGTGAAGCTGAAGGCTTAGCGACGCCGCAAGGAAAGCCGCGGCCGCGAGCGTTTTGCGCATGAGCGTCTCCTCTAGCGTAAGGGGCGCTTGCCGCCCGGAGAGGGAGGGAGGCTTCCGCGGCCGGCCTTTTCCCCTGGCGGGAAGCGGCCCGGCCTTCCCGTTCCGGAAGGCGGGGGAAGGCCCTGGCGGTCCCTTACGGGCGGCAAGGGAAGGGCCGCGGCCTTCCGGGAGCCCGGCGTTCCCCGGTCCCGCGCGGCCGCCGGAGGGCGCGGGGGCATGGAGCCTGAGTCCGTGAGGTTTTTGAGCGCGGCCCCCGGCCGAATTCCCTGGCTTTCCCCCGGGCCCTGCGGCAACGGAGGCTGCGGCGCGGGCCAGGCCCTCGTCCAGGCCCCGGGCAAGAGGGCGGCCGGCCGGCCGGACGGTTAGGTCGAGCCGCCGCCGCCGCCGGCGGGCGGAACGGCTTCCGGGCAACCCTGTCCGCCCGGAACTGATTCGGCAGGATCCGGCATGAATTATACCACGGCAGGGCATTTTTTCCGTTTCGCGGATGGCCGCGGCGCCGCCTGCGAATACCTTGAAACACGGCGGGCCCGTGCGCGGGCGCCCAAGGCGGCCGCCTCCGGAATCATGCCTGCCGCGCCGCAAGCCCTGCCGCGCGCGAGACGAGGGGAGGCGGAACAGGATAATCCCAGGAGCGGGGAGGGCAGCGGCCCGCGCGCCGCCCCGGGGAGGCTGACTATGGAGTGAGCTCCCTCAGACCGCCCCGGCCGCGCAGGCGCCGGCCGAAAAGGAAAACAAGCGCTCGGCGCCGTTTCTCGGGCCCTGAAGGGGCCAGGGTTCAGGGGAAGCCCGTGACTTTCCCGGCAGCTGGATTAACCCCGGTTCGTTTTGAAGGGCCTTGGCAGGAGAATGGCCACCTCTGCATCTGAAAAGACCCATTGCAATCCATTCGGTTAATTGCTAGCCTTTCAGCGTTAGACTGCGGCTAGCCAGGCCCGCGTTCATTTTTCCAGGCCGCTACAGCCCTCACGGCCTCCTTCGTTAAGCTGTCAGCCGCCCTGCCTGTCGCTAAAAGGCACTGATGTGCAATATGTAGGAGTGTAAGCCTTTAATTTATGAATTTTGATTTTTACTTATGATTTTACAGTAATTTCCTATATGAATATATCAAATAATTTATTATTTTATATATTAAATAATTATCAGTAATGTCACTTGTTGCTCATTGATGCTTTCCCGCAGCCTGCCGGCATCTGACGCCTGAATGGCCGCGATGAGCCGCTCTCGCGGCTTTGGCGCCGGCCCCGTAGTTTTACTTGAAGCAAACCGTAACCGGCGCGCCGGAGAGAACATGGACAGAAAAAACAATGGAGCCGAAACTAACGCGTCTGAGGCGGACATCACCAGAAATAACTTTGACCTGACGTGCAAATGGGCCATTACGTGTAAACCGGAAGGGTTTTGTAAAGTTTTAGGCATTGACTACGACCCGGACAGCAT
>JAITRL010000269.1 GCA_031288415.1 Deltaproteobacteria bacterium
GCGCTACTTCTGCGCTGTTGCGGCGTGGGCGGGCAGCGATACGATCGGGGAGGCGGGGGTCCCTTACGGCGGAAGGCTCCCTTGATCCTGCTGTCGGCAAGCTGCGGGGGAGGCATCGCAAGGCCGTCCCGACCGTACGGCAGGAAGTCCACACGGCAGGGCGGCAGGAGGCCATGTGACGCTAGGCGAGCCTTTAAGCGACAGAGGGACTCCCAGATAAGCTATAATTATATTCAATAATAAATAAAATTATATCAGCAACCAAAAATATGTATAGTGTAATTTTTCCATAATTCAGTTTTTATATAAAATTTATCGTCTAAGGGCTTGTTTTGTTCTTTGTCAAAAATGACCAGCCAACCCTCTTTTTCCCCCGCCGTGTCCAGATACCCTGAAAGCTGAGCGAGACTGTCTTCAAGAGGCTCGATGCCTGCAAGCTTAACCTCCGCCAGGTACTCCCTCCCGTTATAGACGGCGCACAAATCGACGGCTCCGCGGCCTTCGGCGTACTCATGAAAAATTGCGGCTCCGCCGTTAAGGGCCCTTTGCAGAAAAGAAAACAGTATAATGACGTGATTGGCTTCATCGTACTGGATGACTTCCAGCGCGGACAATCGCTTGGCTCTGGCATCCATTATTTTGCGCCAGAATTTTTGAAATTCCCCTAACAATTCGCTCAAGAAAAGGGTTTGCCCGTCGGTCCAAATACTGACCGGGGTATTCGGTACAAACTTATTTACTTGGTCAGTTAAAGTCCTTATGATGACTTCCCTATAGATCGGGTTTGAAGGCCTCAGCAGTTTCTCGTCAGTCAGCGCCAGAAGACCCAAGTCCCGGCAGTAGCGGCTGTCGTCGTCATCGGGCGAGACATCGGCAAGGGTTCCGGTAAGAACGCTCTCCATGACCTTTTTCACCCTGGGCTCTTTCAGGCGCTTCAGCAGGGAGTCGATATGCGTGTCCCTTCGTTTAATCAGCGTCTCGGCCGCCTCGTCAACAAGGATCGCCGTGACTCTGGCGGACCGATCGTCTTTGAGCTTCACTCCGACAATCTGCCGGGCTAAGGCGTTGACCAGCCAAGGCTGGCCTTCTGACCAGCGCCAGGCCCTCTCAATGGCATCGTCCTCAAAAACCTGCCCGGTCGCATCGGTGTGTTGGCGGTAAAGAATACCGATTTCTTTTTCCGTGAAATTAGCCAGCGTCATTCTTTCCGCCACAATATTAAAAGGGCTGGCCAGGTGTTCCCCGGACGATTCCGGATGTTCCGAGGCGATGTAATCCCTGATATCACGCATGCCGACCAGCGCAAGCGACCTGGGAAATTTGTTATGCTGCCCGTCCCTGTCGTTATAACCGTCTCTGATTTGGGCCAGAAAAGTCAAGAGGCCGGGGCCTGTAAGCAGGTCTGCCTCGTCGAAGAAAACGACAAGCTCCCGGTCCAGGTCCAGACACAGTTGGTTAAGCATTAACTTGACTTTAGTATCAGGTGCAGTCATGCCAGGTAAAGAATCATATTTATAAACTTTATCTCTTATTACTTCAACTTTAGAAGTTCTCATAGCTTCATTAATTTGTGAAACAAGCCTGTTAATAGCTTTTTCTTCATCTATAATACCATTTAAAGTAGCTAAAGAACAGCATAGAGCATATCTTTGACCTTGTGTATTAAGTTTATTTGTTAAAATTTTTATAAATGTGGTCTTTCCGGATAGCCTGGGAGCGTGAAGGATAAAATATAATTTTCCCTCAATCATGTCATTCACGTCAGGCAACCGCGGCAGGACCGGGAGCATATAGTGCTCTTCCGGCAGGCAAGGGCCTGTGGTATTAAAAAGTTTGAGAGAAAAATCGTTCATGGATTTCTCAGCCTGAGCCGGGGAACTCTGAGCGGCGGGCGGGAAAAAGCCTTGGTCTTACAGCCACGCGTTTGGCCGGCTGCCCTACGGGCTATACGATATTTGGATACTAACCTAAAACGGCTTGCGGGGCAAATCTATACAGTATCCGTTCACACGCTCTCAGAACCCAGCAGCCCTAACCGGTCCCGTAGGCTTGCCTGGCCGGAGCGGACCGGATTCAGGGCGCGCCTGTGGCGCGGGCCGGCCTCGCCGCAGGACGTGGACGGATCAAGCCGCTTTTCGGTTGGACTGCTTGAGGCCGGCCGGCCGATGCGACAGGGCCGCTCCGGGTCAAGGGCCGTGCCGTCGCCCGGTCTGCCGGACAGCTCAAGGGCCAATGGCGACCGCCTGTCCTCTGTCCTTCCCGACCGGCAGCCTTAACCGCCTTGGGGATATCCGTCCCTTGGCCTTGTTGGGTGGGGCTTTTCTCATGTCTCTCGCGGAAGTCTCAGGCGTTCCCGCCTTCGAGCCTGCCCGCGCCGCCGCAGAGGATTCACGCCTGCGGCCTGCGAGGGAGCGGGCGCCGCCGCCGGCTCCAGGCTTTCCAGGGGGCCGCAGGGGCTGAGGGCCTGCCGCCGGAAAGGGGGCCGCGGGTTTCCTCCATGAAATGGCGAACGCCTCAGACGCGGGAAACGCGAAGAACGGCTTGCAGCCGGTCCAGGCGCGCGTTTTCAGCGCGCCTCCGCCTTGAGGGGCCGACTGAATCCGGTTGAGATTCGGCGCGGCATGATGTCCGGAAAGGCTTTGGGAGGCGGAAGCCGCAAAAGCCTTAGGGAGCCGCGGCAGGCGATCAGAGGCTTCCGCGAGCCGTGCGGCATGGGCGCCAAGCCCTTTGGCCGGCGCAAGCGGGAAGCGAAGGGCGGCCGGCTCAGGAACGCCCGCCGGAACTTATGCAAGCGGGCGCCGGGCGGGCCTTCAGAAATCGTAGCCCAGCCGCACGCCTCCCGAGACGCCCCGGAGCTTGCCCACGTAGCCCTGGACGCCGAAGGAGAGGGAGATGCCGGGCGAGTTCCGGGAAGGCCGGGTCACCGCGCCCAGCTCGAAGATGCCGGTGGTCCCGTTCCTTACGGGCTGGCCGAGCTCGCCGCCGCGGTAGGAGCCGCTGTTCCCGCGGTTGAACTCCCGGTCGCAGTATCCTCCCAGGTACACGGTCGCCCAGGGGCCGGCCTCGAAGGAGTAGCGCGCCCCGGCGCGGACGTGGAAGGAGTCGGCGGTCCCGAAGTCCAAGGTGTGATCCTGGCCCACCAGGACCGACTGGCCCTGGATCCTGGTCCAGTAGCCTCGGACCGTCAGGTCCAGCGAGGAGGAGCGGGTGACTTGGGCCTTGTAGCCGAGGCCCAGGTGGGCCCCCACGTAGGAGGTGTTGACGGTGTAGCTGCCGCGGTAGCCCAGGGGCACGGGATAGTCCGTGAAGGTGAACTCGTTGACGAGCCTCCCGGCCCGCGCGGAAGCCTCGATCCTGAATCCCATGTCCCAGTCCCGGCGCGCGAAGAGGCCGAAGCCCAGGGACCGGGTCCTGCCCCGGCCGCCCGCGGAATAGTGCCCCGGGGCCGCGCGGGTGGCGACGGAGTACTCGAAGGCCCCCGCCTCCACGAAGCCCCCGAACAGGAAGTCCCCGGTCTCGAGCTGGGCCTTCCTGGAGACGCCCAAGATGGCCTGGCCTCCCTTGACGTCGGTTTCGGCCCCGTCCCTGAGCGAGAAGCTGGAGGCGTCGACGCCCGCGAAGACCGTCCAGGCGGGGGTCCCGTCCCCCGCCGAGGGCGCCTCATCCCCCTTGCGGATCTCGAAGGCGATGTCCGCCGACAGGTAGCAGTGCTCCGCGAGCCAGGAGCCCATCATGGTGACGTGGGCCGCCCCGGCAACGTAGGCGTCGCCCGCGGCGTCCACGTGCGGCGGGATGGGGTCAAGCGGAGTCACCTCGAGGACCCTGGCCACGAGGAACCTGTTGGCCGCGAGGTCGGGGTCGATGCCCGCGGCGGCCAGGTTGTCAGGGTCGGCCCGGCTGTCGACGGCGAGCCGGTAAAGGCTGTAGCCTGTCCTGGCGGAGGAGGCGACGGCGTTGGAGGGAACGGCGTAGCCCTCCGGGCCGGGCTTGAGGGCGCCTTCCGCCTGCGCGTCGATGAGGTAGAACTCCTCCCCGACGGCGAGGTCCCGGTCCAGCGAGAAATCGCTGAGCGTCACAGTCGCGCCTGAGAGATCGACCGTTCCCGCAGGCGCCGGCAGGGTCAGCTTCACGGTGAGCAGGGGCTTTGCAGGATCGTTGACGTCGTCCGGGTTCAGGACGAAATGGAGCGTGCCTGCGGGGTTAAAGCCGTCGAGGGCCAGGCGCGTGAGGCGGGGCCCGTCGCGGCCCTGGATCTCCAGGAGGGCCTGCGCCCCCAGGTCCAGGTCATGGAGGGGGGCGTCCAGGGTCATGCCGGGCAGGAGCCTGACCGTGCCCTGCTTGAGGCTTATCTCGTTGAGGGCCGTGAAGCTCCCGGATTCGTCGTCGGCCACGCGGAACACGTTGTCCCCGCCCCACAGGAACTCCCCTTCGCCGTTCACTTCCATGGCGAACGTGCGCAGCCCGAGGTTAGGGTTCGCCAGATCGGTCTGGCTTACCAGTATGGGGTCCCTGAGCGTGACCTTCCTGCCGGCGGCCGCGCTGATCTCGAGCCGGGCGTCGGATTTCGGGGAATCGTCGACCAGGGCGTAGCGGGGCGCAGGTGGCGTAACGTTGGGGCCCGAGTCCGTGTATCCGACCACCCCCCCGAAATAGAGCGAGTTGGCGGGCCGCTCGCCCCCGCCTTCCGCGGCTGTGTTTCCCGAGATCTCCGTGTCGCCGGCCGCCGCGGCGAGCACCAGGGTGTTGGGAAGGTTGTCTGGCCTCAGTATCCCGGTGTCGACCGTCACTGTCCCGTACACCCTGGCCTCCAGCGCGAGGCCGCCCGTGCTGTACTTTGAGGAGTCGGTGATCCGAGCCTCGAACCTGTTGCCGGTGACGACGGTGTCGCTGATCGTCAGGACCTT
>JAITRL010000274.1 GCA_031288415.1 Deltaproteobacteria bacterium
GGTGTCGGCGGGGCGCCCTGCCGTATCCGCGGCGCCGCGCGCCTTCAGCCTTCCGTCCTCGGCCTTCCGCTGCCGCGCTTCAGTCCTGACAGGAACGAACGCGCCGGTCCGCCTGGAAAATGAGGCTCGGCCGGCCTGGAACAGTCCGTCGCACGGGCCTTGCTGATGTCCGGCATATTAATCCCGGACGGCTTTGCGCAGGCGCCGCCGCGATCGGGATCGCGCGCTTAACGGGAACGGGCGGGAGTTCCCCTGATTTTTCCGCAGGCCGCCCGGGTTGTCGGCTCCGGCGGCCCGCCTGAGGTTTCCGCGGCGGTCCCGGCCGCAGAGGCGCCGATAAGACGCGCCAAATCGGGGGACAAGACGTTTCCCGCGCGCGCCGCGGCCGGCCTGAACCTTCCTGTCGGTCAAGCCCCGCAGGCCCTGAATCCTGAGTGGACGCCCGGAGCGCGTCCGCTGTCCCCGAAGCGTTCATCAGCGTTCAGCGGACGGTTCAGGAGCCGGAACCCCGAAGCCTTATGAGCCTCCGGGACCCGGCCCGGGCCCGCCGCGGCAAAGGGGCCGGCCGCCGGATTGCCGGTTGTCGGGCAGGAAAATTCCGTTGCCGAACGGGAATCCCCGGCTCTTGGCCGCGTCACGAAATGCCGCGGGGCCGCAGGCTGTCCTTTGCCCGCGTCGGAGCAGGGCAGGCGCGGATGCGCGCCGTTTTTGCCGGGGTTTTCCGGATAAACCCCCTTCCGGGGCGGATGCCGGCAAGCGGCCCCCGGCCCGGCGCAGGCCTTGCCGCCGGTCCGCCGCCGCGGCAAGCGGCCATGGCGGAACGAGAAGGCCTGCGGCCTCGGCTCCGGCCCGCTCCCGCCCGAGGGAAGCGGCGCGGAACGCCCCGCGGCAGGCGCTTCGCTGCCCGGCCGCGGGGTCCCGGCCCCTGCGGTCTGTCGCCCGCGCTTCCGCAGGCCGCGGCCGGCCCGCTAGAAGACCAGGGCGAGCTCGTTGCGGAACCTGATCGTGTTGGGGTGGCTCTTGCCGAAGACCCTTTCGGAGTCCCTGACGAGGCTTATGTAGATGGCCTTGGCGGCCTTCCTTTCGCCGACGCTCTTCAAGGCCTTGGCCAGATCGCTTTTGGTGGCGAATGTCGCCGGGTTATCCGCCCCGAGGTGCCTCGTCTGGAATTCCGCCACCTTCTCGAGCAGGGGCAGGGCGCTCGAGTAGTCGCCGCGGTCCATGTAGATGGAGGCGAGCTGTGAGCGGATGGCCGCCGTGTCGGGGTGGCCGTCCCCCAGGACCCGCTCCCGCGCGGCCAGGGTCTCGGCGGCGATCCTGAGCGCCTTGTCCTTGTCGCCGGAGTCGAAGTAGACCTTGACCAGGTAGCCCTTCACCGCCAGCGTGTCGGCGTGCTCGGCCCCCAAAATCCGCGAAAGGCCGTCCAGGGAGCTCTCCAGGAGCCGCGAGGCCTCGGCGTTCTCCCCCAGGCCGTTGAGGACCATGGCCAGCGAGACCCTGCTTGACAAGGTCTGGGGATGGTCTGCCCCCAGGGCCCGCTCGCTCGAGGCGACGAGCGATTCGTAGTGGGATTTCGCGCTCTGGAGGTTGCCGGCGAGGAACTGGTTGAAGGCGAGCTTGCCCCCGGTCTGGATGGTGTCCGGATGGTCGGCTCCGAGGGTCCTCATGCGGATCTTGAGGACCCGGTCGAACAGCTCGAAGGACTCGGCAAGGTCGCCCTTCCTCTGGTGAACGCCGGCCAGCTCGGTCAGGGCGGCGAGGGTCTCCTTGTGCTCGGCTCCCAGGTGCGCCTCGCGCCAGGCGAGGGCCGCCTGCAGCTGCTCGGCCGCGCCGTCGTAGTCCGAGAAGAGCTCGGCCAGCGCCGCGGCCAGCATGACCCTCGCCTCGCAGCTCTTTTCGGACTCGCCGCCGTAGAAGCGCAGGCGCGAGTCCAGGGCCCGCTGGTAGTTGGCCTTCACGGCGTCCCTGTCCCCGCGCTGGGTCTCGATCCAGGCCAGCGACAGGTAGGTGTTGACGGACCAGGGGTGATCCTGCCCCAGAGTCTGCCCCTCTATCTCCGCGACCCGCCCGAGGGTCTCGGCGGCCTTGGGGAGTTCCCCCTTGATCTGCCTGACGAAGCCCGCCAGGGCCATGGCCTCCGACACGTCTGGGTGCACGGGGCCGAAGAGCTCGATCCGTGCCTTCAGGACCTCGTCGACGAGGGAGTTCACCTCCTTGTAGTCGTAGGTTTCGGAGACGGGGATGGAGTCCTCGTAGAGGGCGGTCGCCAGCTGGAGCCGCGTCTCCAGGGTTTCCGGGTCCTTCGGCCCCAGCTCCTCCTCCATGCGGGCGAGGATGGCGCGGTACTCGCCGACGTCGGAGGCATCGTCCTTGTCGGCCTCGCGCTTGGCCTGGATGCGGGCCCGCTCTGCTATGAGCGTCTCCCGGTCGTCCGCCCGGAGAAAGCCCTTGCGGGCGGCGAGCAGCTTCGTGAAGTAGTCGAAGGCCTCCTCGTCGCGGTCCTGATACATGACGGCGTAGCCCAGGATGTCCTCCGCGAGCAGCACTGTGGCCTGCTCGGCTCCCGCGGTCTTTTCGAGCCCCTCGAGGAGCTGGCGCGCGGAGGCCTCCGCCTCAGGGAAATAGCCCGCCTTCATGAGCGCCCTGACATGCCGGACCAGGGCCAGGGCGGTTTTCGGGCTGTCCTGCCCGTATTCCTTGACGGCGGCTTCCGTCCATTCCCGGCACTTGTCATTGGCCTCGGGGTACTTGCCCTTGGAGTACAGCTCTTCGGCCGCGGCCTGAAGGGCGTCGACGGCGTCTGGGGTTCCGGGCTTGGCAGGCGCGGAAGACGCCTCCGACGGCGCCGTTGCGTCCGGCCCGGAAGCGGGGCCCTGCGTATCGGCAGGCTTGGCTTCGGCGGCGGCGGCATCGCCCGGCTTGGCATCTGCCGCCGCGCCAGCCGCATCGGCAGGCTTGGCATCGGCGCCAACGGCGGCATCGCCCGGCTTGGCATCTGTTGGCGCGCCGCCCGCCTCTGGCTGACTGGAGGCCGTGCCAGCGGGTTTGGCCGCTTCAGGATTGGCTGCCTGTCTTGCGACCGGCTCCCCTGCGGCGGGAGAGGCTGGAGACTTCCCGGCGCCTGGAGTTTCGCCTTGGCCTGAGGCTTGCGCCGCTGGTCCGGAGACTGCTTGGCCGTCTCCTCCGGCGGCGGCCGGATTAGCGCCTGCCTCAGAGACCTGCGCTGGTTCCGAGGCCTCGCCCTGAGCGTACAGAGGTTTGGTGGCCTGGAAACAGAGAGGGATAAGGGCCGCTATGGCGAAGGTCGAAATGGCGGAAACAGACAGGGTATTATGTCTCATTGTGTCTCACTGTCGCGATCCTTCCCGGTCCTGCGCAGGGCCGGGAAGGGAGGAGCGCGGGAAAAGCGCCTTTTCAAGGGAAATGAAAGCCGGCGTAGCGCGCGGCCCTGAAGGAGGCCGGTCGGCCATACGGGGGCGCAAGCATTATACTCCGTTGACGCGCCTCAAGCCAAAGCGACTCTTCGCAACTTAGTCATTGACATGGAAGGTATAATGTGATACAAAGTAAATTGATGGAATATGATAAAGCCGAAGACAAATCAGAATATATATTTATAAAAATATTATTTATTTGATTCTTAAATATATTAATATTAGTTCCCTGGTGTTTCATTTCATTTTTGCACAGGGCCTCTACAGCTGAATATGAAATTCAATGTGTTTGCTTAGTTAAGCGGCGTAAACAATAGGTTTCCTTGAATATGACTATTTTTTTTGTAACCGAAAAAAATTTGTAATTACGGTCACTGAGTTCCGTAAAATACTTAATGAATAATTCTATCCCACATATTATTCAATATCAAGGTTCAAAAAGATTATTATCTCCACAAATTCTTACCTATATGCCGTTAAAGTTTAATCGATTATTAGAACCTTTTGCTGGGATGGCGGCGATCACAATTGCGACAGCAATAGAAAATCGAGCAACACAATATTTTATTAATGATATAAATAAGCCATTAATATCTATTCTAGAGATGGCTATTAATTATCCCAAAGAATTAATACATAAATATGAAATTATATGGTCAGATCAGTTTAATTTTGAATATGGAAGTTTAAATCACTTTTATTTTATCAGAGATTCTTTTAATTTTAGTGAACAAACACCAGATAAAATGCTTTATCTGTTAGCTCGATGTGTCAAAGGTGCTGTACGTTACAGTAAAAATGGTAAATTTAACCAGTCACCTGACAAAAGACGCCATGGGACTAATCCTACTAATCTAGCAAAGAATGTTAAAATTATTTCAGCTATCTTAAAAGGTAAAACTTTTTTTTCAGCTCTTGACTATCGTGAGTTTTTAAATATAGCAAAACCTGGTGATATAGTCTATATGGACCCACCTTATCATGGTGTTTCACAATCAAGAGATTCTAGATATTTTGGTAGGTTAAATTTTCAACATTTTATTGAATCTATTGAATTCTTAAATAAAAAAGATATAGATTTTATAATAAGTTATGACGGTGAAAGTGGCGAAAAAAAATACGGCATTGAACTCCCAAAATATCTTAATTGTTCTAAAATACTTCTAAATGCAGGTTTATCTACTCAATCTATTTTACTTGGCAAAAAAAACATTACTTTAGAATCGTTATATATTAGTAATAAATTATTTAAAATATTTAATAGTAATTCTTTATTAAATTTAATTCCATCGTAAAATTTTTTAAAAAATTACCCGTTTAAATTTAAAAATTAACCGAAACCAGATTTTTTCGGTTACAATTTTTAGCAACAATATTTAATCTCATTGACATGCCGCCCTTGAGGCTTGCCCATCTCCACTTATGGGCGCCTCTCACCCTTTTCTTTCACGATGTCGAGGCGGGGACACTGTCCTGGGGAGTAGCCTTTGGCCGGTTGTTACTGCCCTTCGGGCGGCCTCTGCAACATTTCTGACCGAAGGCAAGGTCCCGGCTGCCCCGGCTGTACATTAATCCACCAAATTTATAATGCTAAAGCAACTTTATAATGTTAAAGTATTTTAATAAATGGATAATATTATGCCTGTTATAGACACCTTACAAGTAAACTATGAAGAACATACTGTCGGTTGGTTACATAGATCATTTAATACTAATCTTATGTCTTTTACTTATGATAAAACATGGTTTAATAATAATTTTAGTCAAATTTCGTTCTCTTTACCAGTACGCCAGAATTCTTTTGATCCATATGTAACTGACAATTTTTTTGGAAATTTAATTCCAGATAGTAATTTATTAAATATTATTGCTTTAAATAAAAAATTATCTAGTACTAATATATTTAGTTTTTTAAAAAATTTTGGTCATGAAGTAGCTGGAGCTTTAAAAATTTTTCCAATTTCTCAAAACATACCAAAATTTTCTAAATCTTATAAAGATGTTACTGATTTAGTAATAAAAGCTATTAAAAATAAAGATCCTATGCAAAATAATTTGATTATTCAAACTAAAGCTAAACTGTCACTCGCAGGAGCTCAGAATAAACTTGCTGTATTATTAAAAGGTGACAAAATTTTAATACCAGATATTGATTCTGATGCTCCAACATCGCATATTATAAAGCCTCCATCGCTTTATATTAAAAATATCCATTTTAATGAAGCCTTTTTTATGGATTTAGCTAAAACAATTGGCTTACATGTTCCTTATACTAATATATTATTTTTAGATAAAGTTCCTATATTTATTATTGAAAGATATGACCGTAAATATAATCAAAATAATAAATTAACAAGAATACATCAAGAGGACTTTTGTCAAGCTCTAAATTTTAATAAAATATTTAAATATGAAGCCGATGGAGGGCCAAGTTTCAGAAATTGCTCTTATTTTTTGTTGACTAAGTTAAAATTTACTAGTGAAGAACTTGATGCATTTATTAAAATTTCTATATTTAATTATATTATTGGAAATTGTGATGCTCATGCAAAAAATTTTTCTATAGTTTATGATTTTAACTTAATAAATCCTTTAAATTACCGTAATTATCAACTATCTCCTTTTTATGATTTACTAAGTACTACTTTTTATAAGTATTTTTCGACTGAATTGGCTATGTTTATTGGTTCTACTAAAAAACATGGTCTTTTAAGTATAAAATCTTTATTACATCTTATTAATGATTTTTATATTACTCCGCAACATTTTATTGATATTTTTGAAATTTTATATGCTGATATTATTTCTAATATTTCAAATATTATTAATAAACATATTGAATTATATGGTAATAAACAAATGTATCAAACATTTAATAATATAGTTTCTACTAATTGTAGAATTTTATCTAAACAAATAAATATTTTGAAAGGTAAAATTCGTTAAACCAGATCTCCCGTCTCTTTTTCCTACTGCACAAAATGTTGATCAACATGCAAAAAGTCCCTCGTTCGATTTTGAAGGCGAAATAGCTACTACATAAGTCGTTATTTAATGCTCAATAACAACATATATTGTGTGATGCAATTGTGTGCAACGGACGACTGGACTTTTTGCACTTTCATTAAAATTCGATAAGAACCGCTTGAACTCTCTAGCAAAGTGAATACTTTTCCGGCGGCTTCGTGCCCCTTGACGCCGTTGAGAAAGTTTCACGCCCGCAGCCTGGCCGCGCTTTGGCAAGGCGCCGGCCCCGGCGCCGGCAGAGGGGCTCACGGGCTTTCCCGCCGATGCCCATCGCCCGCCCGTCGTCTTAGCCGGTTGGCGGGCGCGGGCGCCGGGCACGGCTTCAGGCGGCTTCAGGCAAACTCTGCGCAGCCACGTCCGCAAAAGCCCGTTTTCCGGGAATTTTCCCGCGACGCGCTGATCCCGCGATTCCGGCCCAAAGCCCAACCATGTCCCGGCGGCCGACGGACGGCGCGGGGGACCGTTTTCGATTTCACCGGGGGATTTTGTCCGGGGACGGCCGCCGTCTGCCCGCCGATTTGACAGTCAGGGCCGTTTCTCCCGGCTCTCCGGACACTGACGATATCATGACGGCGTCTGAGCGTCGCTTTCGGGCGCCATTGGCGCGGGCGCCCTTAAGCCCCGCCCCGGAATGCCCTGCGCGCGCACCGGCATGCATCGTCTTTTCCGGCTCGCTGAGGTGAAGGCCTGCCTCAGGCGCCGCCGGCGTCGACGGGCTGCTCGAGGGACTCCTGCGCAGGGGGGGCGTTGCCGCTCTCAAGCCTGATGACGGCATCCATGGCCTCCTGGTAGTCGCCGGAAAGCACCATGTCCGCGATCTCGATAACCGCCTCATGCTTTTTGGGGGCCAGCGGGAGGCTCTTGAGGCGCTCAAGCGCGGAGTCGGTTCCGCTGACGTCGAAGTTGTCGAGGGCGGCCCGGAGGGTCCCCAGGAGCCGGAAGAACTCCGGCCCCACGCCGCCGTCACGGCGGCCGGGCCGTGAGGTTGCGAGCAGCTCCTTGACCCTGACCGCGAGGATGTTGAGGTCCCGGCGGTAGTCATCCACCTTGTCGCGTACGGTTTCCAGGTCCCCGGCATGGCCGGCGGCCTCCAGCTCCGCCGACCTGCTCGAGAGGCCGTCCGCGCCGATGTTGGAAAGGGAACTCTTGAGGGCGTGGACCAGGATGGTGAAGTCCTGGAGGTTGTCGCGGTCGTGGACCGCGTCCAGAATCGACACCCGCTCCCGCATGTCCCGCAGGAAGACCCCCAGGCAGTCGAGCCAGCGCCCCCGGGAGCCGCCGGTGCGCTGGATGCCGGCCTCGGCATCCAGGCCTTCTATCTTCGGCAGGGGCTGCGCGGCCTCGCTCGGGCCCTCGGAGGCGGCGCCGGGGGCATCCGGCGGCGGGCCCTCGAGCAGGTCGGCGGGGAGCCATTTTCGCAGGACCTCATCGAGCTTGTAGACGTCGATCGGCTTGGAGAGGAAGTCGCTGAAGCCGCTGTCCAGGAACTTTTTGCGCATGCCGCTGACGGCGTTGGCCGTGAGGACTATCACGGGGAGGTTCGCGAAGGCGCCGCCCTCCATGGCCTTGATCTCCATGACCGCCTCTATCCCGTCCATTTCCGGCATCATGTGGTCCATGAGGACCAGGTCGAAGGAGCCGCCGCGCACGAGCTCCACCGCCTCGCGCCCGTTCATGCAGGTGGCGACGCCGAACCGGTAGGGCTGCAGCAGCCCCTCGGCCACGAGGATGTTGGAGGCGAAGTCGTCGACCACGAGCACCTTGGCGCGGGGCGCCGTGAAGGTGGCCTTCTGCTTGCGGCCCGGGCCCGCGGAGCCGGGCCGGAATTCCCCCATGGGCTCCCAGTCGAAGACGATCTGGATCACGACCGCCGTGAAGACGGAGCCCTTGCCGTACTCGGACTCCACCAGGATCTCCCCCCCCATGGCCTCGCACAGGCTCTTGGCGATGGGGAGCCCGAGCCCCGTGCCCTCGATGCTCGGGTTGCGCTGGGCGTCGACGCGGATGAACTCCCGGAAGAGCTTGGGGAAGTCCTCGGCCTTGATGCCGATGCCGGAGTCCTCCACCCGGAACGAGAGCTTGACCGTGTGGTCGCCGGTGGGCTCGGCGGAGGCCGTGAGCCGTATGTAGCCCTCCTTGGTGTACTTGATGGAGTTCGACAGGAGGTTGATGAGGATCTGGCGGATGCGCACCGCGTCGCCGATGAGCACGGTGGGCAGCTCCGGGGAGATGTCCACGTGAAACTCCAGGCTGGTCTCGGCGAGCTTCACCCTGATGATGGTCAAAAGGTCGTTGATGGCCGAGGCGGTGTTGTAGGGGGTGGAGACTATGGAGAGCTGGCCCGTCTGTATCTTCGAGAAGTCCAGGATCTCGTCGATTATGCCCAGGAGGATCTCGCCGGAGTTGCGGATGCCGGTGATGTACTCCGCCCCCTTGGGTTTTCCGTACTCCCGCTGGACCAGTTCCGAGAGGCCGATGATGGCGCTCAGGGGGGTCCTTATCTCGTGGGACATGCGGGCGAGGAAAGTGGACTTGGTCTGGTTCTCCCGCTCGCTCCTGAGCTGGTCCCGGTAGAGCCTGAGCAGCAGGTACGACAGGAAGGCGGCGCAGGAGAGCCCCAAAAGGCACAGGACTCCCAACATGACGTATACGTCGCGGTAGTATGTCCAGTAGGGGGTGACGAGGGCCACGTACCAGCCGTTGTACATGCCCTTGACGGAGGCGATGGCCGCCATGCCGTTTTGCTCCCTGAAGCGCACGGCGGTGACGTTCTGGCCCTCGAGCAGCCTCTCGTAAATCCAGCGGTAGCCTTCCGAGACGTCGCGGAAAAGCTTTCCCAGGTGCCGGTGGTCGGGATGGCCCAGGACCAGCTTGTCGGCGTTCATGATTACGCCGTAGGTGCCGGAGGGGAGCGGGAGGGTGTCCATGTAGGCCTGGAAGAAGGCCATGTCGACGTCCACCACCAGGAAGCCCCGGGGGGCGCCCCCCCGGTCAGCGACCGGGCGCACGATGCTGATTACGAGCGATCCCTTCTCCTGGTCGACGTAGGGCTCGGTGTAGGAGTTCCTGCCGTCCTTCGCGCGCACCGCCGTGTCGAACCAGGGCCTGGTCTCGGGCACGAAGTCCTCGCCGGGGTGGTAGCCCATGCTGTTGATGATCTCGCCGTCGATGTAGCCGTAGATGCCGTTGAAGCCCAGAAGCCACTGGGAGCGGTCCCGCATCAGCCGGGTGGTCTCCTTCAGGAAGGCGGCCACCGCTTCGGAGGCCCCGGGCCCTTCCAGGAGAATCCCCACCTGGTAGGCGGCCATCGTCAGGACGGCCTCTGGCTCCGCGAACCCGAGCCTGATGAAGGCCTCGGTCGACACCATGGACTCCTCCATGTTCTGGAGGATGTTGCGGTTCACCACGGAGCCCAGAGACAGGTAGCTCATGGCCGCCATGAGGAGGAATGCCCCGAACACCATGGTCAGCTTGACCGCGTTGGCCTTTATGAGATTCTTCCACTCCATCGGGGTCTCCCCGCCCTGGCCCGCAAGGCCCGGCCCGGTCCCTTGCCCTTGACGGTCGGAGGCTTCCGCCTCCCAGGCCATGCCCCCGGAGGGCGCGGGTCCCCTGGGGCGGGCTTAAGGCTCCCTCGGCCGCAGGGCCCCGGAGAGCCGGAAGGCTAATTCAGTTCCACGACGTTCCTGTAATACCAGTGGCTGTCCATGGCGATCTGGGTGTAGCTGAGCCGGCCGCCCGGCTCCCCCACCACTTGCCCGTCGCCGGTCTCCAGCTCCCCCTCGAAGACATCGGCGGCTCCGCTCTCAAGCTTCGCCCTGGCCTCCGCCACGCGCCCGGCGGCGCCCTCCGGGGCGAGGGCGGGCTTGAGGGGAGTCAGGTCCACGAGGCCGTCCTCCAGGTCGCCCACGTAGGGCTTGGTGGTGAAGCTTCCGTCGACGAGGCTCCGGAGGAGGCGCCTGTAATAGACTCCCCAGTTCCACACCACCGAAGTGACGGTGCTTTGCGGGGCGTCCACGGACATGTCCGAGTGGTAGCCTATCCCCCATACCCCGTATTTTTCGGCCTCCACCTGGGGGGAAGGGGTGTTGGTGTGCTGGGCTATCACGTCGCAGCCCTCGGCCACGAGCCTGCCGGCGGCCCTGGCCTCCCCTGCCGGGTCAAGCCAGCGGTGGGTCACCGCCACCAGGACCTTCGCCTCGGGGTTGACGGTCTCGACCCCCACCGCGAAGGCGTTGATCCCACCCGTCACCTCGGAGTTCTCGCGGCCCCTGGCCGCGACGTAGCCGATCTTGCCCGTCCTGGTCCGGAGGCCCGCCACGATGCCCGAGAGGTACCTGGCCTGGTAAATCTTCCCGAAGTAGGAGGTGAAGTTCGTGAGGTTGTGCTTGTAGCCCGAGGAGTTCGCGAAGACCACCCCCGGGAACTCCTTGGCCAGGCGCTCGCAGACGTCCATGTGGTTGTAGCTCGTGGCGATGACCACGTTGGCGCCGCGCGCGATAAGCTCGCGCACGGCGTTCTCGATGGTCCTGTAGTCGCCGTCGGTGGCGCTCACGGAACGGAGTATCTGGGAGTCCGACAGCCTCATGTCGCGCTGGGCTTCCACGATGCCCTTCTCGTGGGAGAAGGTGTAGCCAGAATTATTCCCTTCGAGCTTGTCTATGTGGAGAATGCCTACCCTGAGGCTCTCCTTGGGGAAGGGCTCCCCCGGGGTCCAGGCCGGAGAGGGCTGGTTCCCGCAGGCCGCGAGCGCGAGGGCCGCGGCCAGCGAAAGAAGGATGCGTTGCCGGATCTGCGCCAAACCTGGAACCCCCTGAACCGAACGAAGCCGGGAAAGCCGAAAGCCCGGAGGCCGGACAGCCGAAGCGGAAATGACGAGGCCGTGAAGCGCGGAGCCGGAAACGGCGCCGGTCCCCCGGTGAGCGGGCCGGCATTCGGAGGCCTGCCGCGGAGGGCGGGGCGCCGCCCTCGGGAGCCGGGCCTGAAGGGCCCGTCCCCGCGGCCGCGCGCCCGGCGCGCGCATGGGGCCTCTCAGCCCATGGCCTTCTCGAAAAGCCCGACCACGGCGGGATCGAAGGCAGTGCCCGATCCTTCCCGGATTATCCTGACGGCCGCCACGTGTTCCATGGCGCTCCGGTAGGGGCGGGGCGAGGTGAGGGCATCATAGACGTCCGCTACGGCCATGATCCTCCCGAGAAGCGGTATGTCCGCGCCGCGGAGCCCGTAGGGGTACCCTCGGCCGTCCCAGCGCTCGTGGTGGTAGCCGGCGAGGATCTTGGCGTAGCGCAGGTAGTCGGCCGCGCCTTGGTGCTCGGAGATCCTCGCGATGAAGGCGGTGCCCAGCTCCACGTGGCGGCGTACCAGCCTGATCTCGGCGGGGGTGAGCCTGCCTGGCTTGAGGATTATGCCCTCCGGGACGTAAAGCTTCCCTATGTCGTGGAGCAGCGAGGACGGCCCGAGTACGTTCTGGTCCCAGCGCTCGGTCTCCTCCGGCCAAATCCCCGATCGGTGGGCCTCCTCGAAGATGGCGTACACGGCGCCGCGCCCGGCCGCGGCGGCCACCGCGGCCGCGGCCTCGGCTTCCGGGGTGAGCCAGTCGGCCCGGCCTGCCAGGGCCGAGATGACGGCCCGCTGGGTCCGCAGAAGGGAGAAGAGGGCTTCGCCGTCGGAAGGGAAGCCGCCGAGGCCGATATCCCATGCGGCTCCCCCGAGCGGGTCCGGCATGGAAGCGGGGGCGGGGGCCTCGACCGCTTGCGCGCCGGCCTGCGGCGACGGGGGGATATCGGCGGCCCTGTCAGGGGGTTCCGCGGAGGCGCCGGCCCCCCGCGCGGGGGTCCCTGACAAGGGGCCGGGGGGGCCGCCCGAGCCGACGCGCGCCATGCGCCGCAGGCGGGCGAGCTCCACGTGGAGGGATATCCTCTGACGCAGGAGAGGAGGCGAGAAAGGCTTCATGATGTAATCGGAGCCGCCGAGGCTGATGCCCTCGAGCTCCTTGTCGGTATCGGAAAGGGCCGTAAGGAAAATGACGGGTATGTCCCTGGTGTCCGGCCGCTCGCGGAGCAGCCGCATGGCCTCGAAACCGTTCATCTCCGGCATGAGCACGTCCAGGAGGATGACCTCGGGCTTGTGCCTGTCCAAGAGTTCGAACATCTTCTTGGCGGATGACACCGTCAGCACGGTATAGTCATCGGACAGGCTCACTTTCCCGGCCATGAGGTTGGTGCGGTTGTCATCCACCAGCATTATCAGAGGCGGAATGTCGGCCATTCCCGGTTCCTTGTCGCCCCCCCAAATGATAGGGGCCGCTTGATGATTGTCGGAAAAGGATACCCGCGGGAACGGGGTATTGTCAAGGCAAGGGCCTTGCAGGAACTTTGTTGCTTCATTTCAGCTTTTAGATACAAATGATTGATTATCTTGATTTTTTCCTGCTTGCGGTCCAGGCTGGCCTTAGAGCCCTGCCCGGGGGCCTTTTGGCGCGGCTTCCGAAGCCTCTCCGAGATGCCGCGACGGCCCGAAGGCTCCGGGAAAGCCGCGCGCCGCAGGCGCGCCCTTCTGGGGGAAGGGCGAACTGCCAAGGCAACGGCTGGGGGAGAGGGAGGGCGGAGCGCTGAAGGGAAGGGGGCCGCCGCGGAGGCGCGGGGCAGCGGTCAAAGCGGACGTTGAAGGGCGACTGAACCGCTGGAGGGGGCGGGTCATGATCCGCTGGGGACCGTAGGGGTTCCCGGCATGTGAACCGCCGGAAAAGCAACCTGAAGCCGCAGTCCCCGTGATTTGCCCGGCCCCTCCCTGTTTTTTCAGGCTAAGGCGGGCCCGCCTCCGGCGCGGAGGCGTTCCCGCCGAACTGCGGACCCTTGACATGCCGCCCGGGCCGGCTTTCGGCCGGCCCGGGTCCGGCAGCCCTGCGGCGCGAGGCGGCGGCATCACCGCAGGGGTGGTTCCGCGGCAAGGGACAGGGGCGCGGGACAGGCGGCGGGCCTGCCGCGGCAAAAGCCTTGTCGAGGACAGGGCAAGACGTTTATGGCGGCTGGCGCGGCGGCGCCCGGGCATGGGGCGCGCCGGAGAGGCGCCAGCGAGGGAGCCATTTCGGCGGACATGCGCCCGCAGGCGGAAGATCCCGCCTTGCGCGGCCGGGACAGCGCCTGAGGCGCGTAATGCCGGGACGGCGGCCTCATGCCGCAGGAACCGCCCTGATCGCGCGGCAGATGCGGAATGCGCCTTCGTGAAGGCGGCGGCTTGAATACGAGGCCGGCCGGCCATGACCTGAAAGCGACAGGCATGACACGAATGACGCTCATGGCACGCGTGACGCGCATGACACGAATTACGCGCGTGACACGAATTACGCTCATGGCGCGCGTGGCACGCGTGACGCGCATGACACGAATGACGCGCATGACACCCTTGACGCTCATGGCACGCGTGACGCGCATGGCACGAATGACGCGGATGAAATCCATCACGCTTGTGACTGGAATGAAGGGAATGACAGGCATGAACGCATGTTCAGGAAGGGCAGTCAGTCAGGACAGGCAGGGCAGCCAGGCGAGCGCTGAAGGCCGCGCGGCCTGATGAGCCTCCTGGCGGGCAGGAAATCGCCCGCTGGCGGAAGCGGCGAAACATGACGGCTCACGGCGGAGCCGGTACCGGAAGTTTTTGGGGCGCCCTGTCCGGACCCGCGTCTCAGGCGACGGGGAAGGGCGGCTCCCGGAACCGTACCGGTTCCCGAAACGATTGCCTCTCAAGGCTTTGCGCGGCAAATTAGGTTTGACAAAAGAGCCGGGGCAGGCGTATGCTGGAGACAATCGGCAGGAAACCCCGCGCTTCCCGCACGTTCCCGGAGAGCCGGGACAGGGGTCGGATTTATGATTCAGGCGCCGCGGAAGGCGCGGGCGTTCCGGGCCCGCGCCCTCAGCGCGCGAAGGGAGGCTTACCATGGAGTCGAAAACGGCCGCGGCCGTGAAGCTGAAACACCGCCCGCTGGGGCTATGGAGGAGCGACGAGGCGCCGGCAGGCGCGAGGCAGTACACGCTCAGGACCAAGTACAGTCCCTCAAGCGCCTGCTCCATGTCCCTCATCGAGATGGCCTTCGCGAAGGGGGTGCCCTGCTCCTTCTCCACCGGGACCGTCCACTGCCCGGGAGCCGTGAACGGCTTCGGGCTCGCGCGGCCCCCATGGCCCTCGCCCGGCGGCATGATGGGCAACCTGAGGCTCGTCTCCAACGGCAACAGGAGCTGCGAGGAGGGCCGCGCGGCCATCGAGGAGCTCAGGTCCATGGGCGCGAGCCGCGGCAAGCTTGAGCAGTTCGCGGAAGGGGAGGGCTTCAAGAAGGACCCCGAGACCCTCATGAAGTCCTTCGAGTCCTTGCCCAGGATCCCGCCTGTGGAGGGCTTCGTCAACTACGCGCCCCTCGCGGATCTGAGCGATCCGCCCGAGGCCGTCATATTCCTGGCCGATCCCCAGCAGCTTACCGCGCTCACCGTGCTGGCAGGCTACGCGCTCCCGCACAGCGAGGCCGTGACTGTCCCCTTTGTCGCGGCCTGCGGGGCGGTGGGCGCCCTCCCCCTCGCGGAGTCCCTCAGGCCTGTCCCCAGGGCCGTGATAGGGCTCGCCGACGTGACGATGCGCAAAGTCATGAGAAGGCTGGTCGGGCGAAACCTTGTCACCTTCTCCGCGCCGTGGAGACTGTATTCCGAGATGGAGGGCAACATCGAGGAGAGCTTCATCACGCGCCCTGACTGGCGGAGCATCGCCTGACCGGCGCGATCAAGCCCGCCGGCTCTTGGCGGCGGCTCCGGTTGCCCGGTTCCCTGAAGGGCCTGACAGGGCCGGCTCACTCGGAAGCGCGTCCCTTCCTCGTCCGCGCCGCGAGTCCGGGGCAGGCGGCCTTCCTGAGCCGCCGCGGCCGCCCGGCTCATGGGAAAGGCCGCGGGGGCCTTTCCCCGTCGCCCCGCCGGGGAAAGGCCCGCTACGGGCTTTTGGCTCGGCGCCGGCCTCAGGCCGCGCCGTCCGGAGACGGCGCTCCTCCCCTCGGGAACGCAGGGGAATCAGCCCGGCGGCGTCACCCGGCCTCGTGCCGTTCCGTTCGTGTCCGCTGACGACGCCTGCGGAGGGCCGGACCGGGGAGGCGAGGCATCCGGACGTGTTGATTGCCGCGGTGAAACCCGGCGCGGCCAGGCCTTCAAGGCCGGCCTCAATGAGAGGGCTGACCCCGGCAGCCTGCGGGCCTCAAGGCGGGAACTCCCCAAGGCCGACCCGCCTTAGGGCCGGACAGCGAGGGGAACGGTTAAGCCGTGTCATCATCCGATACGCCGGCAAGGAGGGCGTTAATGAAAGAGGATATCCATGTCGACGAATGCCTTCTGAAAAGCTTCCATCTGATGTGGGATCATTTTCCCGAATGCGTGCAGTTATCCCACAAGTCCTATCAAGTCGTTGCCGTCAATCCCGCCGCCGGCGCGATAGGGCGGGAAGTCGGCATGCTCTGCGCAAAGCACGGCCCGACCGAAGCTCACAGGGGCTGCCTTGCCCAGAAGACGCTCAAACATCAGATGACGACCTGGGCGGCTGCCCCGCCCGCTCAGCCAGGCAAGGTCGGCTCTGTCACTTTTTGGCTTCCCATAGACGGTTACCCTGATTTTTTCCTCCATTTCGCTGTTGGATACGTTCAGGACTACACAGTGCCGCAGGCGTTGCCCAGCCGCCTCTCTGACGGCCAAGGCTGATTCATGCGCAAAAAGCCCTGTTGAAAACCGTAGCCGTAAAAAATATGACGTATGTAGCGGAATATTGTTAAAAGCCGCTCTATGCCGTGTCTTAAGGCTTGAAGGCTCAGGCGGAAGGGCTTTTGCGGAGGAATCAAGATCGAGACGGCCGGCTCCGTCTGCCTGGGATTCGCGGCTTTGCCCGGTTCCGCGGGCAAAACGAATGCGGATGCCGGCCGCCAAGGCGGCTGACGCGCTACGGCAATGATATTTTTGGCCGGGCCTGCGGCGGCTTGGATCAGGCGACGGTCCGGCGGAGGGCGTCCGACGCGGCTTTCGTCAAGGGCCTGAAGCGGGTCCTCGTGATCAGGCAAAAGCTTCCCCGGGACGTCCGGGATCGCTGTCCGCCGCGCCATGCCTTCATACAATACGCCGGCAAGGAGGCCTGTTAATGAAAGAGTAGATCCATGTCGACGAAAGTCTTCTGAAAAGCTTCCATTTGACGCGGGATCATTTTCCCGAATGCGTGCAGCTGACCCGCAAGTCCTGTCAGGTTCTTGCCGTCAATCCCGCCGCCGGCGCGATAGGGCGGGAAGCCGGAATGCTCTGCGCGAAACACGGCTCGCCCGAAGCCCGCAAGGGATGCCTTGCCCGGAAAACGCTCAAACGCCAAACGGCGGCCTGGGCGGCCGCCCCGCCCGCTTTTCCGGGGAAAATCGGTACTGTCGCTTTTTGGCTTCCCATAGACGGTTATCCTGAATTTTTCCTCCATTTCGGCGTCGGATACGTTCAGGATTACACCGCGCCGCAGGCGTCGCCCCGCCGCCTCGCCGACGGCCGAGGTTGAGACGGGCGGCGCCGTCTTGTCCGGGCTTCGCGGCCGCGGCCGGCCGCGTGGACAAGACGAATGCGGATGCCCGCCGCCAAGGCGGAAGACGCGATGCTGCAGTAAAGTATAGCCGGGTTTACGGCGGCCTGGCTCAGGCGACGGTTCGGCGGCGGGCGTCAGGCGCGGCTTTCGTCAAGGCCCTGAAGCGGGTCCTCGCGATCAAAAAAAGCTTCCTCGGGACGTCCGAGATCGCCGTCCGCCGCCGGATCCTGGCGCCGTTGCCGCCAACCTGGCCATGGGGCAGCCTCCAGGCTCCTGTCCGAGGCGGGCCCGCGCTTCTCCCGTCTCGCGGATCCGTTGCGCGACAGCCGGTTCGCGTTCGAGGGAGCCTGCAAGCCGGGCAGCCGCCTGAGCCGCGGCATGGCCGGGCACCCGCCTCAAGCTGAAAGCCCGGGACCAGCCCGCCTGCCTTAGGGCGGCCGCGGCCGGCGAGGCGACGCGCTTGTCCCTGCCCGGGGACAGGCTGCGGCTTAGACGGCGAAGCTGTGCTGGAAATAGGCCTTCAGGGCGTTGAGGGAGGAGTTCCTGAGATTGAGAACGCCGGGCTCTGACTCCCAGCGGAGGTAGGTGGTCATGCCCACGCCAAGGATCCTGGAGAGATCCAGCTGGGATAGGCCGGAGAGCTTCCGGATGCGCCGGACATCGCGCCCGGTGATCTGGTCGAAGTTCACGGGGGTCTGGTAGTTCCAGGCGATCTTGCCGGAGGGTTCCCGCCCTGCGCCGTCGTCCGCGCGCCTGCCGGAGGCCTCGGAGCCGCCGGCGGCCTGGGCGGCCTTCACGCTGGAGGGCCTGCCGGGCCGGAGCGGCCGTTTCGGCAGCGCCGGGCCTGACCCGCCAGCGCCCTTTCCCGGCCCGCCGCGCCCGTCAGCCGCGGTTGGGCCGCCGGGCGCCCCTGTCGCCGCGGCGGCCTTGAGGGCCTCCTCTGAGCGGCCGCCCCTTGCCGCGGCGCGCCAGGCCTTCCGGGGGGCGTCCTCAGGGTCAGAGCCCGCGGAGGCCGCCGCGCCGCCTGAAGAGGCGGCAGGCCTTCCGGGGCCTGCGGGGGAGCCGGAGGAGATTTCCGGGACTTGGCCGGCGGACTTTTTCACGTAGGTCACGATAGGGGCCTTGCGGCCGCGGCGGCCGATGTCGCGCCTGGCCTTCACCACCGCGCCCGCGCGCTTGCGGCCGGGCCGGGCGCCTGAGGGTTGCGGAGCCTGGTTGCCTTCCTGGAGGTGCGCGCGGCTCCCGGCGGCAGCGGCGCCGGGGCCGGAAAGGTCGGCGGGGCCTTCGGCAGGGTCATGGGCCCCGAGGCCTGCGGCGCCGCCGGAATAGTCCGGATCCGCTCCTCGGCGGCCCCGGCGGCGGCCCTTGGGGAGGCCGGAGGCGGCCTGCGCGGCCTCGCGGCGGTCCCGGGCGTCTTCTTGGGAGGCAAGCGGGTCATGGGGCGCATGCAGGTCATGCTTGCCGCGAGGCTCCAGGGAGCCGCGCTCCCTGAAGGCGGGTTCCGAGGGCTTGGCGGGCCAGGCGGCCGGAAGGGAGGCCTGGGAACAGGCCGGTTCGGCCGGGTCCTGCGGGAAGGCGGGGGAAGCCGGCCGCGCGCGATCGGCGGAGCCCGGCTCCCGAGCGCCCGGCGCGGCGAGGCCCTCCGGAGGGACAGCCGCGCCCGGAGCCGGATTCTGGCTGGGCGCGCCAAGGCCGGAAGGCCCGCCGGGGAGTCCGGAGACGCCGGGGCCGGCCTGCGGGAGGGCATCGGTGTGGATAACGATCCCGAAGATCTCGCCCAGGCGGCTCTCGTCAAGTATCTCGTAGTCCCCATCCCTGCAGGCCCGTGTGAGCTCCTCGGCCTTGATGGTCAGAAGCTCCAGGGGGTCCACCTGGCGGAGGGTGAAGATGAGCTCGGGGTCGGTGTCCAGGCGGTTGCCGATCCCGTAGAAGACGGCCGCCACGTGCTTGCACAGGTTGGCCCAGTCCGGGCAGGAGCAGTTGTAGGTGATCTCGTCCTGGCGCGGGAAGAGGCCCTTGTCGCAGTCGCAGACCACCTCCAGGACCTCTTTGGAGAACTGGCCTTTGAACAGCGCCACCATGTTGGAGATCTTGCCGTGGCACTGGAGCTTGATCTCCTCCCAGCGGAGGGGGTCCAGCGGCTTGATGTTGATATTGACCTCGTAGACGTCCGAGCCGGCGACCAGGGCGTAGATCCGGCCAGGTCCGAGTTCCAGGTGTATGATGGAGCCGTTGCGGGCATAGGTGCGGCCGCGGGGGAGGCGGTTCTCGAAGTCGGCCATGGCCTCGAAGTGCTCGCACCAGCGCTCGCCCCAGAAGGTGGAGGCGATGTGCCTTCTCTGGATGCTGATGGGGTTGAAGACCGGGATGGTTTTCTGGAACCTGGCCGTTGACTTGCGAACGGTGGCCCGTTTCTGGCTCGCGCTGGGCCGGTTGAAGTAACGAAGTCGCGGCATGTGGGCTCTCCGTTCGTTAGAGATGCGGAAAACGGCGCTCCCGGCAACGGCTTGAGGCCATGCGGGGAGGCCCCTGACGGGTTGCGGCGGCAAGGCCGTCCCAGGGGGGGCCGCCCGCGGCGCGGGAGGGCCCGGGGGGGTTGGCGTGTTCTCTGCCGCTCCCGCGCAGCAAGGCCCCAGGGAGGGCGCCTGAAGTTCGGGGAGGTCCCTCAAAGGGCCAGGCGGCAGGAAAGGCAGGCGGTACAGGTCATGGGCCGCTCAGGGAGCGGGAAGCCGACGCGGGGCCGGAAGGAGGCCCTCAGGGCCGGAAGAGGGGAGGCGGGGCCGAAAAGAGGAAGGTGAGCCGGCATGGAGGCGACAGGACCCGGCGAACGGTTAAGACTCATGGGGTCGCCACGCACGGGAGCGGTCCCCCCTGCCGCAGGGGCCGCGCGGGGGCTTTCCCGCCCTGAGGCGCGGCAGGGGAATGGCCGCCGCAAGGGCGCGGGCGGGGCCGGGACGGGGGGCCTGCCGGGGGCTCAGGAGAGCACGGCCCGGTCTATGTCCAGGCTCACGAGGCCCAGGAGGGCCTCATCGTCCATGTCGGCGAAGTTGATCTCGTCCCCGCCGGCGAGGATCTCGCCCGCCACCGCGCGCTTGTCACGCAGCATGGCGTCGATGCGCTCCTCCAGCGTCCCCTGGGTCACGCACTTGTGGACCAGGACGTTTTTGCGCTGTCCGATGCGGTAGGCGCGGTCGGTGGCCTGGTCTTCAACAGCCGGGTTCCACCAGCGATCGAAGTGCACCACTTGGCCGGCCGCGGTGAGGTTGAGGCCGGTGCCCCCGGCCTTGAGGGAGAGGATGAAGAAGGGAGGCCCGTCGGGCCGCTGGAACTCGTCGACGAGGCCGCGGCGGGCCTTGACGGGCGTGCCCCCGTGCAGGCAGAGCCCGGGTCTCCCGAAGACGGCCGTGAGGTGCTCGAGGAGCGGCTCGATGATCTCCTGGAACTGGGTGAAGACCAGAAGCCGGTCCTGGCGCTCGGCCATGGCCTTGGCGAGCTCGGCGAGGCGGAGAAACTTCCCGCTCCGCGCGGGGTCCCAGTCGCCGTCCCCGGTCATGTGGGCGGGGTGGTTGACGAGCTGCTTGAGGCGCATGAGGGTCTGGAGGACCAGCCCCCTCCTTTTCATGCGCTCGGCCCCCGAACCCGTGAATTCCCTGAGGGACCTCTGGAGGTTCTCCACCACCTTGGAGTAGAGCTTGGCCTGATCCGCAGTCAGGTTGCAGTAGAGGAAGGTCTCCACCTTGTCCGGGAGATCCGCGATGATGCGGCGGTCGCTTTTGAGCCTCCGCAGGAGATAAGGGGCCACCAGCCTCCGGAGCGGCCCGTACTGGTCCTCCTTGCGCTTCTCCAGCTCGGCGACGACGGAAGCGAATTTCGCGCTGGAGCCCAGAAGCCCTGGGTTGAGGAAGTCAAACAGGCTCCAGAGGTCCATGAGCCGGTTCTCGATGGGGGTGCCTGTCAGGGCGAGCCGCGCCTGGGCCCGGATCCTGCGGACCGCCCGGCTCTGGGCGGTGCCGGGGTTCTTGATGGCCTGGGCCTCGTCCAGGATCACCATCCGGAAGTCGAGCCCTTCGAAGAGCTCCAGGCGCCTGGCCGACAGCGCGTAGCTCGTGACCACCAGGTCGCAGTCCCGGAGGATGGACTGAGGATCCGACTCCCAGGCCGACATGACATCGCGGGATGTCTCAGAGGGATGGAAGATGTGGAGACGGAGGCTGGGCGCGAAGCGCTCCACCTCTGATTTCCAGTTGGCGATGAGGGAGGCCGGGCAAATCAGCAGGGAAGGGTGGGGGTCAGGGGGGGAGCTTCCGGGAGCGGCCTGGGCCTCGGAGGCTTCCCTGGGCGCGCCCGCCGCCCGGTCGCCTTCCGCCGGCGAGGTCCCCTTGGGAGGCTTTCCCTGGCCGCCGGTCCGGAACGGGAGCGCGGAAGCGCGCGCCTCGGCCCGGGCGCGCTTGTCGTTCAGGAGAAGCGCCAGCACCTGGATAGTCTTGCCGAGGCCCATGTCGTCCGCAAGACACGCCCCGAGGCCCAGGCCGGTAATGAGCGTGAGCCAGCTCAGGCCCACCTGCTGGTACGGACGGAGCTCCGCGGTGAGATCCGGCGGGGTCCCTGCGGCCTCGGGGGAGCGCAGAAGGGCGAGCAGCTCCTTGAGGGCCTCGCCCGCCTCAGGCTTGACCCACTCGCTGGGAGGCGGGAAGCCTTCCAGGGCCTTCTCGCCGGCGGCCTCTGGCATGCCGGCGAGAAGGCGCATGGCCTGGAGGAAAGATATGCCGGAGGCGGCCGCGCCCTGGGCCTCGTTCCAGTACTCCAGTGCCTGCGTAAGCTGCTTGCGGTTGGCCTCCACCCAGCGGCCTTTGAAGAACACCAGTTCTTCCGTCTCGGCCTGGGCGAGAAGCTGCTCCACCTCCTCGGCGGTGAGGGACTCGTCGCCCACGGCCAGCTGCACGTCCCAGTCCAGGAGGCTGCTCAGCCCGAAGACCGGGGTCTTGTTCTGGCCCAGGAGAATTTTGACGCGCACCTCAGGTTTCTTGCGCCACCAGTCGGGGACGCGGACGGTGAGGCCCGCATCCTCGAGTTCCGGTGTGTCCTTAAGAAACCTGTAAGCCTGGGGCACGGTCCAGGCCAGGGGGTGGTAGAGGCTCCCGGAGGCGTCCATGTCCCTCACCCAGTCCAGCTTCTCGGCCGCCGCCTTGACGGGGGACAGAAGGTTGACGAGCGTGGGCTTGTCGTTGGCTCCGGAATATTGGGACAGGGCCCTTGCCAGCGGGAGGTGGCGGTCGCGGCCCTCCTGGGTAAGCGAGGTCACGTAGGTGGCCAGGAACCCGAAAGGCTTGGCGGGGTTGCCCCTGTTCTCTCCCAGGTGGAAAGTGACCCTGCCCACCCGCCTCCAGCGCGGCGCCCGCTGGGCCAGGAACTCCGGGACCGAGATGTTCTGCGTCTCCTCGGTTGACCAGACGATCAGGCCGACCCATACGGCATGGAGCGAGTCCGCCGAGAGGTATTCCCCGCCCGGCATGGGCGGCGCCCCTGAGACAAGCCGCTGGCGCTCCGCTTCCGAGGGAGGGGGCAGGTTCAGGGGCTTGAGGTCATCGGGAAGGCGGCAGAGGGCCACGATGAAAGACTCCACAAAGCCTTTCCAGAAGCGCGCCGAAGGCGACAGCGGCA
This sequence comes from Deltaproteobacteria bacterium, assembly GCA_031288415.1. Taxonomy (GTDB): domain Bacteria; phylum Desulfobacterota; class Desulfarculia; order Adiutricales; family Adiutricaceae; genus JAIRZX01. Next base: position 22,698 of record JAITRL010000274.1, read on the forward strand.
CGGAGCCGTCCTCACGGTTGGCCGCCAGGTCAAAGAGCCTTGGCCGCCAGTCGGGCGACCCGTCCGAGAAGACAAGGTTGTTGGTCGGGGTCAGGGTTATCTCAAGCGGGGCCCTTACGTCAGGGCCCGGGTCGGCCGCCGCCTCTTCGGAAAGGCCGCCGGGGGAGGAACCGTTGTCCCCCTCGGTCGCTTGGCTTTCGTCTTCCGGGCCTTCCGGCTGAACGTCCCCGTAAAGGCTCAAGGGGCCGCCGCGGGTTTTGGAAAGCGCCGCCTCGGCCGCTTCGCGCCCCTCTTCCGGCGGCTCCGGTTCCGTGGCGGGGGCCGTCCAGGAAAACGTTCCTGAGCGGCGCCGGCGCGTCTCGACCGCGGAAGCCGGGGAGCCGTGAGGCGTTGCCTTGGTCTTGGCGCCGCGGCGCGGGGAGGGGGGCCCTGCCTCGGAGGCGAGGCCTGGAGCGACATCCGTGGAGGAGGATCTGGTTTGTGGCTGTTTCATGGTGACAAGGGAAATCATCGGAGCCGGGCGGCAAACTCTGGAGGCTTCGGCGGCGCGAGTCGAGAGGGGCCTGAAGGGCGGGCGCCTGGCCGGGGAGCGGCCCGGGCCGTCCGCGGCGCCGTCAGGGCCGGCCAAGGGCGGCTTGCGGGGCAGGTCAGGCGAGGCCGACGGGCGCGGCGAAGCACGGGCCGCCCGGGCATTGCCGGGATACAGGGCGCCGTCACGCGCGGGCGGGAGGGCGGGGAGATTAGCCCTCAGAAGCCGTCAGCGAGATCTGGCGGGGCCGGTCGGCCGGTGGGAAAAGGAGCGAATCGGGCGGGAGGCTGGCCGCTAGGGGCCGGGAGGTGAAAGGCCGGGGCGCGAAGGACTGGAAAAGGCCAGGGAATGATGAGCGGGCCAGGGTTGAAGGCCGGGCGACGCCCCGGCAGCGGCGGAGGGCGTGAATCCTTATCTGGCGCCAGCTTCAGCGAAGCCGTCTGAAACATCGAAAGACCAAATGCGGCGGGAGGGGCGAAGCCACTCTTGCGCCGCCTCCTCTAAGGGGAGGGGGCCGACTGGGGCTGGCGGGGCTTCCCGGCTTCCAGGCCGCGGGGGGAGGGCTTCCGGAAGCCGAGGCGGGCAGGGCTGAGGGCGTGAGTTTACGGGATAAGGGTCAGCGGCAAAGGCAGAGGCAGGTTGTTCGAGTCGTCGGCGATGCCGCGAGGCCTGCGGCGGCCTGCATGACGGAATGCCGGAAGCGGAGGCAGGAGGCTTCCGGGCAGGGCGGGCATGGCCTGGGTAACGAGGGGCAGCATGGCAGTATGGAATGAACGTCATGTCCGGTCAGGCCGCCCGGACGGGTACGCCAGGGCCTGGATGGCCGGGGGGGCGACACGCTTTCCCGCGGGGAAGGGGAGGGGCCGGGACCGCGCGAAAGCTACCCTTTATCCGCGGAATTTCCGGAAAGAACTCCTGAATCCGGCGCAAGGCGCGCGCCGGGGAGACGGAGGACTCGCGGGGGCCTATTTCAGTTCATGGCGGAAAGGCTCCGCGCCTGAGCCTGCGGGTGGGGCCGCAACGAGGCGCTTGGGCCGTCTGGCGCCTAAAAGGGGGGCGGGGTTCCCTGGGCGGCCCTGAAGGTAAAGGGCGGGGCCTGGGACTCCGAATCTGAAGCATCGGCCAAGACAGGCGCTGGCCGTATTCTGATCGAAAGGAATATTAGCGGCAGCGGGGTAACTTGTCAATAGGAAATCGATCCCGTAGAGGGTCCCGGCAAAAAAAATTTCAAACCCCGCCGGCCGTACCTCGGGGAGAGCATGCCGCCGGAGGTTAGACATCCGAAAATTCTAGATATATATTTAATTATTATATTTTAATATAAAAAAATATTAAAATAAATATATATTGGATATTATAAGCT